>CALFIC010000070.1 GCA_937876225.1 uncultured Chloroflexota bacterium
GGAGTTCAGACGTGTGCTCTTCCGATCTGTGAATCGCTTCGGAACCATAATCATACCCTAACAGGTCAGCAATTGCTGTCGAGCGTTTACCCATAATCCGGCGCAAATCGACAGCAGCGTATTGAGTCAAGCCCCGGGCAATTTCGGTGTCCCCATGATACATACGCACCGTTTGGCCACGCTCAAAATCACCCTCGACCGCCGTAATCCCCGCCGGGAGCAGGCTTTTGCCGTGGGTAGTGATTGCGGTAGCAGCGCCGTTATCGACAGTGAGTTTGCTATTGCGGGCTGTTTCGGCCAAAATCCAACGTTTGCGCCCCTCGAGATGATTGCCTTTAGCGGGGAAGCGCGTGCCGATCGTATCGCCATTGGTGACGCGGGTAATGACCTCGGCGAGGGCGCCGGGGGCGATTACCACCGTGACACCGCTTTTGGTGGCGAGGTCAGCAGCCTGGATTTTGGTAATCATGCCACCCGTACCCCGACTACTGCCCGTGCCACCCGCCAACGCATAGATGGCGGGGGTAATGTCGTGGACCTCGGGGATGAGGGTGGCGGTGGGATTACTACGGGGATCGGCGGTATACAGGCCATCAATGTCAGTGACGATGATAAGCAAATCAGCGTCAACCAGATTGGCAACCAGCGCCGACAAATTATCGTTGTCGCCGACCTTGATTTCATCAACGGCGACGGCATCGTTTTCATTGATAATCGGCAATACGCCATGGTCAAAACAAGTCAGCAAGGTGTTGCGGGCATTGAGGTAGCGATGACGATCGCTCAAGTCAGCTTTGGTGAGCAGGGTTTGGCCCACCGGCACGCTATAGAGCTCAAATAGTTGCTGATACAAATGCATGATATAGCTTTGACCGACGGCGGCCAGCATTTGTTTTTGAGCGATATCACGCGAGCGCGTTTGCAATGCCAGACGCTCACGCCCGGCGGCGACAGCGCCAGAAGTGACGAGGATGACTTCGTGGCCCATTTGGCGCAGTTGCGCCATTTGGCGCACAAAATCGACCATGCGTGGGCGATGTAAGCGCTCGCTCCCCGCCGTCAGTACATTGGTTCCGAGCTTCACCACCACACGCATGGATTTCCCTTAGGTATTCAGGCCTCAAAATTATGGCTTACTGCACCAATCGATAGCCGACGCCCCATTCTGTCAACAACAAGCGTGGTGACCGGCCGGCGTTGGGCTCGATTTTGCGACGTAAATGCCACATATAGACTTTGAGGTAGTCTTGGTCATGTTGTGAATCCTCACCCCACACTGCCCGGAGCAATGTATCGTGGGGCACAACGCTGCCTACATTATCTGCTAATACCGATAATAATGCATATTCGGTGGGCGTCAAATCGACATTGTTGCCATTGACGGCTACTTTGTGCGATTGGGTATCAATCGTAATCTCGCCTTGACCAACGACGCGCACCGATTGGGTCGCATTGCTTCGGCGCAACAATGCCCGCACCCGTGCCAATAATTCATCCATGTCAAATGGTTTGAGCATGTAATCATCAGCACCACAATCAAGCCCCATCACCACATCACGTGATTGTGTACGGGCCGTCAACATCAATACTGGCACCATATTGGCATCTTGGCGAATCCGCTGACAAACATCGCGCCCATCCATTTCAGGCATCATTACGTCAAGTACGACCAAATCAGGTGGGGCAATCGCAATTTGATTCAGACATTCGACACCATTACTTGCTTCACGAACAACATACCCCGCATTACTAAACAATAAGTTTAATAGTTTGCGTAGCCCAGGCTCGTCATCCACCACCAAGATACTTTGTTGTTGTGTCATTATGTTGCTCCTGAATCTAATTATTCTGCATTAGAATGATGTAAAATCATTCATAAATCACGAAAAACATTGGCGAATATGCAGGATTTATTGATAGTACTAGTGTACCACGTAAATAGTTAAAATGTAAATGTCGACACAATGTATTTGGGGGGTTTTGTAGTATTTGGCTACATTATCCTAACAATATTAAAATTGCGTCTGCACCGCATGGTGTAGACGCAACAGTAGAGACACAATTGAAGGAGCGGCGCAACTTGTTACGTCGCTACTTCATTCACGGTTTCGTTTGCAACCGCCGCACCAGTTCTACGGTATCGGCGGTCGTCAACGTACCCACATACACATAGCGGATATTGCCTTGGGGATCGAGGAAGTAGCTTACGGGGATTGGCGAGATTTGGTATTTTTGGGATATTTCACCTTTAGTATCAAACACAATCGGGTAGGTCACGCCATATTTTTTCGCAAAATTCGCCACATCGGCGTCGCCAGCCACACCGAGCGCTTCTTGGTGGCGCAAGTTTACCCCCACAAATTCCACCCCTTGGGATTGCAATTGTTGGTAGGCGGCTTCAAGGGCAGGGGTTTCGGATTTACATGGTTCACACCACGTTCCCCAAAAGTTCACCACGACAATTTTGCCTTTGAGGTCAGCGAGCTGCAACTCACCACCACCCAACCGGGGTAATGTAAAAGCGGGAGCGGGGCGGTTCGTTTCGGCGGCAGCTGGCATCACTGGCGTCGCCATGCGACCACTAATGACCCATACAATCGCCACAATCACCAGCCCAATCAACCCACCGAGGATTACCATGAGTAATTCGCGCCGGACGGGGTTCCCATCAGCATGAGGTAGCGATCCTGATTGGAGCTCCGGTGGCGGCGGTTGCATCACCAACCCCAACGAGCGGTCGTACAAATAACGCCGTCGCGGGTCACACAGGGTATCACGCATTTCCTCAAATTCAGCAATGCGTTGCATTGCCAAATTCAACAACTCACCACTCGGATCATTTTGGATATCGGCACGAAAGCGCGCAGTCACGACCTCGCACGCCGCCACGATATCGTCTTTCGTTGCGTCAACAGCAATACCGAGGGTTTCGTAGTAGGTGGGATGCGTTGTCATCAGATATCCTTATTGGTACAAGCGTCAGCCATATTTACTTCTTGATTTGGGCAATTAATTTTGTCGCCTGCACCGCAAAAGGCGAATCACTCGCCACCAACGTGGTAATTTTTTGCCACGTCGCCGCTGCCTCTTCGAGTTGAGGTGGTGTAGACTCCGCCAAGCAAAACCCGAGGTTCAACAATACCCGCGGCTGTTCACTGTCAGGAATTTGAGCCAACACTTTGCGTACCTGTTGCAACCCTGCGGTTGCCTCATCCTGATTGCCGGTACCATTGCCATAAAAGCAACGACTCGCGCCCATATCAGCTTCGACCACCACGCTACTCGGGTCAAACGAAAGAGCTTTGGCATAGGCATCGGCCGCCATCTGCCAACGCGCAACTCGGTTTTGATACAACGGGCTGCCGGGTTGTTGCTCGCGCACAATCTGCACACTGTTGTAGAGTTGATTGCCGTACTCTACCCATGCTTGAATGCTAGTAGGGTTTGCCACCGTGGCCGCCCGTGCATCGATAATGGCTTGCTCAAATTGATCAGCCACTGCCGTCGCCCGCACTACCGGTTGCACGTCGTTGCTGGCTGCCACACGTTTCCCTCCATCGGTAATCACAAAGGTAGCCAGCACAATCGCGAGGGGCAAGGCAATCGCGAGGACCAACGATACTTGACGCTCGCCTGCGGTCATGCGCCCTTTGCGAATCGGCGTAGTGTCGAATTCGGGAGTGCGTTCATGGCGCCCTGCCGCCGGCAAGGGACGATAGTCATAGCTCGGTTCAACCGCAGCCGGCAACGCACGTGCGACCACATCGGTGATGCCAGCATCATAGGCTGCCCGCATCGTAGCATCACCAATGATGGCATAGGCTTGGTCGAGGGCGGTGGCGCGTTCGCTGGCCAAATCACGCAATTCGTCGCTTACTCCTTGTAAGCGCGTCGGGTCATATGCCACCCGTAGGCGCTGATAGGCCGCATCAATGCTGGCCTGATCAGCGTCACGGGGAACTTGTAACACTGCATAAAAATCTACCATGACCCAACCTTCTTATTTCACACTTGGTAACGTGTTATCACGACGCCAGCTTCGCACCCAGGTGCGGAGTGATTCTGACCACACACTGGGATTGACATTGCCTGATTCGAGTGAACGGCGCAATACCGCCAATAACCCACCCAGCACACCCAAAATAATCCCGCCCCATACCAACGCCACTCCCGGCTTGACAATGACTGTCACCACGGCCCGGGCGGGGTCGACGGGCAAATTGAGTCCACCGACATTGATAATCACTCGTTTTTGGCTGGGGTCAAAGGCTGCCATCGAGGCGCGATGCCCACCCGGCAAATCAACGGGCATTTCTTTGACTGCCTTGGCAGGGTCTTTTTCGTTGGCCAAAATCACGATACCCGGCACGATTTCGCTGGTTTTGCCTTGATACACTACCGTCAAGCGCGCGCTAATATCAGCTGACGCCGCATGATCGGTGGGCACCACAAAACCATTGAAGGTAATTTTGTAGGGACCGACTTCTTTGGTTTCGCCTTCGTTGAGGTCGGCAATATTGCGGTCAAAGGGTGGTTGGTATTCCACCGGCGAGATATACAAGTCTTGGAAGATTTCGCTCCGTACCGATGGGGTCGCCATCGTCGCACCCATGCGATTGTTGAAGTAGAGTTGTGGCGTGGCAGTACTGACATTGCCACCACGGGCCACCCGCATATCGAGCAAGCCACGACCAGTGGCATCCATGCGCCAGCCATTAAAGGTCAAGTCATACCCAAAAATGGTCATCGTTTCGCCCTCAGGGATGACGACCCGGGTCTCGGGCGTGGCATACCACGTCGACGTGATGGCTCCTACCACAAACAACATAATCCCCACGTGCGCCAAGTAGCCACCAATCCGCAAGAAGCCACCCTTGAGGGTACGGATAATCATCACCACATTGGTGCCGACGGCAAACGTGGCAATCCCCAAATAAGCGACGGCCAAAAACGTCCGCGCACCCAACACCACACCGATACAAGTCACAATCACGGCCACAATCCCTGGCCAACGAATCGTGCGGAGGAGTTGACGGGCATTGCTATCACGCCAGCCCAACAACGGTCCGATAATCATCAGCACTGCCAAAATCAACCCCAGCGGAGCAATGGTAGTGCTATAAAAACTACCAATCAAGCCAAAACGCCCATCTTGGAAGGGTTTGGCGCCAGCGTTGTAGGTGGTGCCGTCATCCAATTGGAACATGGCACCAAAAAAGCCTTGTAATTGTTGGCCGACACCAGGAATAGCCGAAATCACCGGCATCGAGGTACCAAGCGCCACAATCCCCGCCATCAACATCACCACCAAAATCATCAACGAGAAAAAACTATCCCGTGACAATAGTTTGTCGGACATCGGGACGGAAGGAATATCGCGCCAGCGCCACGCCACCACCCCAAAGCCCAAAATCGCCAACAACGCCAAGAAGCTGGTCATAATCCACTTCAGGCCTTCTTCGACAAACGAGTGCACCGAAAATGATGAAAGCACACCACTCCGGGTTAGAAAGGTCGAATAAAAGACCAATACATACGTCCCCACCGCCAACAACGCGGTGGTGCGGCGCAATGAGCCACCCGCACGTTGCACCAACATGGCGTGAAGCAAGGCGGCGACAGTCAACCACGGCACCAACGCCGAATTTTCGACGGGATCCCAACCCCAATACCCACCCCACCCCAACGTCTCATAGGCCCAATAACCACCGAGGAGCAACGCCAAGCCCAATACCGCCCAGGCGGCAATCGTCCATGGCAAGGCAGCTTTGACCCAGCCGTCATAGTCGCGGCGCCATAAGCCGGCAATGGCATACCCAAACGGCACCGCCATCAAGGCAAAGCCAGTAAACAAAATCGGCGGATGGATTAACATCCAGATGTTATGTAAGGTTGGATTCAACCCCTTCCCATCGGTAGGGGCGATACCGTCGGCAGTCACATGCAAAATAAAGGGATTGCGGATGAGCATGAAGACAATCAAGGCACATTGGATCATCATCACCACGCTCAGCACATACGGCTCGGCATGGCGCGTGCGGCGCACCAAAAACTGCGCACCAATCACGCCCCACAAGGCCCAAATCACGAACGACCCGGGCTGGCCAGCCCAGACCGCCGCGACTCGGAAGTAGGATTCGAGGTCTTGGGAGCTATAGTTGTAGACGTATTCGACATCGTAGCGCTGTGAAATAAACAAATAATTCAACATCACTACAACTGCTAGTACCCCTACTAAGGTCAAGCGCGTCCCAATCCGGCCATACACCAATGCTTGTGGGCGCCCCAGTGGCACTAGCAAGTAGCTGATACTTGCCATGGCAGCCATGGCAATCGTGGCCACGATTAACAATGTCCCAAAAAAGTAAATCGACATTCCGCCCTCGCTTCTAGTCGCGCGTTATTTGCCTGCAGTCGCGTTTAATTGCTCTTGATATTTGGATGGGCACTTCACCAATAGACTTTCGGCCATGAAGTTGCCCGTTTTGACGTCATAATTGCCAATCGCCACAATACTCACGGCCTGTTCAAAATTCGACGGTTTCGGTTGGCTATAAATCACCGGAATTTTTTGGCCACTCGAATCTTGCAACAAAAAAGTAAACTTGCCATCGGCGTTGTATTCGCCTTTGCTACCGAGGAAGCCGGCTAATTGCACACCCCGACCACTATCTTTGGCTTCTGAAATCATGGTGGTGTAGGGGCGCATCGACGCACTCAGGCCATAATACCCAAACCCAATCGACAGCAAAATAATCGCAATCCCAATCATGTGGAGTGGTTTCAAGGGAAATTTGGCCGCTGGGGGCAACGTCATGCTACTCATCTGAACATCCTTCTAGAATTCACGCTATCACCCAATGTTATTGTATGGCACTATCGTTGGTGACAATCGTGGCGCGAGACTGCGGTGCATCAGTGGCCGTGGCACGTTCGTTGAGTTGGCGTGCGACGTCTTGAGTGGCATGATCAATCCGCAACAAAAAGAGAAACACCCCCACCCAAACAATCAACGCCGTCGTCATTGCCACATAAATGGCAACTCCTGCATCTAGTAATGTGGTCATATATTCATCTCCCCTGGGGTCAGCGTCAGCTGCACCTGTAAAATTGTCCGTCGAATCTGATACAACCAAAACGCCAATGCCAAAAAGCCCAGATTACTCGCCAAAAAGACCCACAACGTGCGGGGATTACTCAACAGGTTTGTACCCGGCGCCTGCATATTGACCCGTACCGTCCCGGCCGTTGCATCGGCTTCAAGCAATACCATGCGGAATTGTTGGCCGGGGAACTCAGGACGATCTGCAGGCTTGCCCGCGCTATCGAGTGTGGGAATCAACGTGGCGACGTTTTTCATGCCCGGCATGCGCACTTCAATCGTCGCCTGCGTCAAGTCATCGGTTTTGGTCAATGATTTGAGCTCAATCACCACGTCACCTAATTGGCCGATTTTGGCGCCACTTAGACTCAACGATACCCCTTCACATTTACTCCCTTGCAAAAAGGCACAATTGGGATGGAGGGTGCTATCAGCAACCCGCGGCGCCACAAACAACAAAAAGGGCATCGTCACTGCGGCAAAAATATTGTAGACGGCTGCCAAACGGCGACGCCGTTCACTGTCGTCGACCGACGAGCGCAACGCAAAGTAGGCCGCATAAATCAACAGCAACACGAGAATTGACGTCTCACGAGGGTCCCAATTCCAAAACGTGCCCCATACCACCTCAGCAAAAATCGAACCGGTAATCGTGGCAAAAATACAGTAGAGCGTCCCCACTTCGGCAGCAGCTACTGCGGCTACATCACTGGTCGGATTGCGCTTCCATAAGTAAATAATGCTATAGATTGCCGACAAAAAAAACGCTGCCGACGTAATCCATGCCACTGGCACATGCACGATGATAATCCGCCCTGCATCACCAAGTCCGACGTATTGTGGTACCACGAGAAACATGGAATAGATGACTGCGGCAATCCACAATCCGAGGAAAATTTTTACACCGTCGCCTTTGCGAAGCGCCATCTCATCTCCTCAGTACAATGCAACAATTGTGTGCATAATACCCCATCAGTCGCATATGAGCAAATAGTGAGAAAGCGCATTGCAATGCTGATTACACAAATTTTATACAACTACTCTACAAATTCGATGTGATTATTCCCATACCGTCGCAAACAAAAACAACGACGCCACGAACATCGCCACGGCATAGGCCAGCAAGGTTTGAATAGGAGCCATACCTCGTTCCCAGCTCACCCCGGCAAAAGCCAAGGCGGTGCCACGCACTGCCGTCACCAACATCGGGATGAGGATAGGCAACGACAAGACGGCAAACAACGCTCCCCGCGAGCTCGATCGGGCAATAATCGCCGCCACCAACGTCGTACCCGCCACCAACGCCAATGCCCCCGACAGCAACATGCCAATCAATAAATCATAGGCACCAACCCGAATATTCAACAAGACAATTGCCAACACCGTCACGAGGATGGTCAAGCCCAACAACAACACCAAATTAAAACAGAGCTTGCCCAAATAGACGGCAATTGGTGGCGCAGCCAAGCGCAACGCAGCCGCCGTGCGTTGTTCTTCTTCGACGACAAACACCCGTGAGAGTGCCGTAAACGCCGCAAACAACAAAATTACCCACACAAACGCCGCATGCACGAGGCCCACCTCAGTAGATCGCATCAACGGGCCGAGTCCGAGGCTGACCGTCACCACACTACAAATCGCAAACAAGGCTACTGCATTGAGGGCTTGGCGATTGCGGAGCTCACTCCGCCATTCGCGTACAAAAATCGCCCGGGTGGCACGCCAAATCTGTGGATCAATCATACTGCCACCTCGAGTGACACTAATACATCGGCAAAGCGCCGCTCACGTTCGTCGTTGGTGGCGATAATCGTCATGCCGTGCTGGCGTTGCCGGGCCACCACCCGCGCCAACAAGTCGTGCCCCGTAGTGTCAAGCATGACACTGGGCTCGTCGAGCAACAATAGCGCCGGTTGGTGGAGCAAGGCATAGGCATAGCGTAACCGGTGGGTCATCCCCGACGAGTAGGTGGCGAGCAAGTCACCCCCACGCCCTGCCAAACCGACCTCGGCGAGTAAATCGGCAATAGTAGTGTCGCTAATAGATAAGCCACGCACATCCGCAAAAAAGCGTAGATTTTCGTGGCCAGTGAGTTCACGGTACAACATCAAGTCGGGCGCCATCCAGCCGATGGCATGGCGCATCTGCGCCGGGGCATAGCGCACACCATCAGCGATACACCAGACCGCACCTGCGGTAGGGCGTTGCAAGCCGGCAATGACCCGGAGCAAGGTGCTTTTGCCACTGCCATTACTGCCCGTCACCACCACCACTTGGCCGGTAGTCACCTGCAACGACAAATCATAAAGCACCCGCCGGCGTCCATAATCGAGGGTAATTTGTGCGAGTTCCAACGCCTGCATAACATGTCCCAATCATTGGTACCAAATATGCCTATTATGCCATAACGGACGTAGGGGCGATTAATCTACGGCGCACGTCTTTCAATTGTCATTTCTGCATATGCCCCACGGCGCCGGGGAAAATCGCCCGACGTAGGGGCGATTAATCCACGGCGTACGTCTTTCAATTATCATTCCTGCATATGCCTCACCACGCCGGGGAAAATCGCCCGACGCCCAACCACAGTTCGTGTTATAACACACCCAAACCATCCGCAATAGGAGCATGACCATGAAGTGGCTCACCAAATCGCACATCAAAGTCGGGCGCATCGGTTGCGCTTGGCTGATTCATCGTTTCGTCGATCACAATCCGCAATTTGTCTTTAGCGACGAAGCCGACCTCAGCGCAGAAGCGCTACGCGTGGGCGCGATTTTGTTCCATGTCGAGGGCAGCGACTACACCCGCGAAGGGCTCGAATCGTCGTTCGAAGTGCTCATCCGCAAAGCAAACCTGACCCGCGACCCGGCCTTGGTGTTGATGGGGCAGATCGTGGGCACCGCCGACGTCAAACAGAGCCCGCACAACCACCCCGCCGGCATCGGCTTGCGGGCCGTGTGTGATGGGCTTAGTTGGCGCTACCCTGACGACGACGAGCGTATTTTGCGGGAAGGCTTTGTGGTCTATGACGCCCTATATACCTGGTGCCAACGCAAAGTAGGCGGCGTGCAATAAGGCGTCGGTACGGCATTTTGGCAAAACAAATCACCCCGCTACATCATACGATGTAGCGGGGTGTCGCTTCCGCAACCGAACGGATTTAGGCGACCACATTATTCACGCCAGCGGCCGACACTTTTTTGCCAAAATCGGCAATCTCGCCACTGACCAGACCCTGCATGCGGCTAAAGACTTCATCGATATCCTCGGACAAGCCATCAAACACCGCCACGGCCTGATCGGTGGGGCGATAATTCCCTACCGCCACCGCATCGGCGATACTGCTCAACTTGGCCAGCATCTTGGTGCCGTGGTTCATTTGGCCAGGCCAGCCCGGCTTGAGGTCGGGGACTTGGATTTCCTTTTCCACCGCCAACACCTGGTCGCGCAAGGCGGCAGCCTGCTCGGCCAAGGCGGCCGTCTTGGGGTTGCGGGCGAGCCGCTTGTGCCAGCCGTCGAGCTGGGCACGTACGTCACGCATCTGGTTGATGGCCGTGACGGCATCACCGGTGCGGTGATAAATGCGCATCAGCATCTCGAATTGAGCATCGAGGTCGGCTTGGGAGGCGTCGCTATAGGAATCAGGCACAATCGTCAAGGGTTGACGACCGACTTGACCATCGACGGTCAATTCGACCATGTATTGGCCAGGAGCCACTTTGGGGCCATACATGAGCGCGCCGGCAATCGGGTCGCTACCAATAATTTTGGGCAAGGCTTTGACGCGCATGTCCCAGATGAAACGGTTCCACCCAGCCTTGGCGGAGGTACGGCGCAAGTCGTGTTTGTCGTCCGACTTTTCGACCTTGGTGCCTTCGGGACGGCTATAGAACTCGTTGATCAGGGTGCCTTTGGTGTCGTAGAAGGCCAAGCGGATGGGCGTGGTGGGGGTTTCTTTGAGCCAGTAGGTGATGATGGCACCACGGGGTGGGTTGCTCCCCGAGTCGAGGAAGGTGCGTTCGATGGCGCCTTCGGGGGTGACCGTCACGGTATGAGCACACACGTCGCCGAGGCCTGCCATGTAGTTTTTGCCAGGGGCACCAGCGCCATCTTCGTCTTCGAACAAGGCAGCCAAGACGCGTTCGGTGGTGCGAGGCGCAAACAAATGCGTACCTTGGCTGGTGAGCGCAGGGTTGTATTGGCGGAGCGGCGTGATGTCGTCGAGGATCCACATGGCACGGCCATGGGTACCACACACCAAGTCGTCGTTTTTGATGATCAGGTCATAAATCGGACAAATGGGCAAGTTGAGTTGGAACAATTCCCAATTGTCGCCACCATTGAACGACACATACAGGTTGGTTTCGGTGCCGGCAAACAACAAGCCCTTGCGCACGGAGTCTTCACGGACAATCCGCACGAAATGGTCGCTGGCAATCCCGGTCACGACCCGCGTCCAAGTCACACCACTGTCGGTGGAGCGATAGATGTAGGGTGCGTAGTCGTCGAGTTTGTGACGGGCAGCCGAGAAGGTGATGGTGTTGGCGTCGTGGGGCGATACTTCAATCGACGTGACCATGGCCCATTCGGGCATGTGGGATGGCGTGACGTTTTGCCATGAATTGCCGTTGTCACGGGAGACATGGATGAGCCCGTCGTCGGAACCGGCCCACAATTCGCCGCGGCGGTGGGGCGATTCGGTGAACGAAAAGACGGTACAGTAGACTTCGGCGCCGACCGAGTCACGGTCAATCGGACCACCGGTGATTTGTAGTTTGCTGGGGTCGTTGCGGGTCAAATCGGGGCTGATTGGTGTCCAGCTTTGCCCTTCGTTAGTGGTCTTGAAGACAATATTGCCGGCGGCGTAGAGCACATCAGGGTCGTGTGGCGAAAAGACGATGGGGTAGGTCCACGCAAAGCGGTAGCGGTGGCTAATGGCACCTTCACCGCTGGTTGCTTCGGGCCAGGTCGTCACCAAACGGACCTGCTTGGTGCGCTCGTCGTAGCGTTGCAAACAATTACCGCCACCCGACGATGAACCGATAGCGCCCAAATAGACGATATCGTCGTTTTTGGGGTCGACGGTGATGTAACCACTTTCGCCCGTACCGGCAATGATGACATTGCTCCATGGGATTGAGCTACTGGGGGTACGGCTTGGCACGGCCAACGAGCTGTTGTCTTGTTGGGTGCCATAGACGCGGTAGGGTTTACGGTTGTCGACGCCGATATGGTAGTACTGCGAGGTGGGTTGATTGTAGACGCTAGTCCAGGTTTTGCCGGTGTTGAACGACACATTGGCGCCACCGTCGTTGCCTTGGATCATGCGCTTGTTGTATACGGGCGAGATCCACAAATCGTGGTTGTCGCCGTGGGGAGTATCAATTTGGGTAAAGGTGCTGCCGGCGTCGGTGGACTTCCAGAACGACAAGTTGTTGACATAGACGGTGTCGGGGTCTTGGGTATCGGCATGCACGTGCATGTAGTACCAAGCCCGTGAAATCAACAAGTGGCTGTCGCAGACATGCGTCCAATGCTCGCCACCATCGTCGGAGCGGTACAAGCCGGGGGCGTCGGCATGTTGGATCACGCACCATACCCGACCAGCTTGGGCGGGCGAGGCGGTAATACCCATTTTGCCGAGGGTGCCTTTGGGCAAGCCGGGTTTGGAGGTGATATCTTCCCAGGTTTCGCCACCGTCTTTGGAACGATAGACGGCCGAACCGTCACCACCGCTGGAAATTTCTGAGAAGGAGCGATGGGCTTCCCAGGTGGTAGCGTACAAAATCCGGGGATTGGTGGCATCGACGGTCAAATCGATGGCACCAGATTTTTCGTTGCGATACAAGACATGGCGCCAGGTTTCGCCGCCATCGGTGGTTTTGTAGATACCCCGCTCGCTGTTAGGGCCAAAGGCATGCCCAAAGGCGGCCACCCAGACGGTGTTAGGGTCTTGGGGGTGGATGCGCACTTTGGCGATGTGGCGGGTGTCGGTCAAACCCATGTGGCGCCAGGTGATGCCGGCATCGGTCGAGCGATAGACGCCGTCGCCGTGCGAGACGTCGATACGGATGGTGCTTTCGCCGGTACCGGCCCAAATCACGTTGGGGTCTGATTCGGCGACGGCCAAGGCACCGATTGACGAGGTGTTAAAAAACCCGTCCGAAATGTTGTACCAGTACTGGCCAGCGTCGTCGGTCTTCCAGACACCGCCGGCACAGGCCCCGAAATAAAAGACGTTGTTGTCGGTGGGGTCACCGGCGACGGCGAGCACGCGCCCACCACGAAATGGGCCAATACAACGCCACTTCAATAATCCATCAAATTGCTGATCTGCCATCTGTTTGGCCTCTCTGATTTGACTCTATTTATAAAAAACGAAACGCATGGATATTATACCGCAGGAAAAAGCATTGTGGTGCATTGCTCAAGGCTATTTTTTACGCTATACTAGCACCACAATAGACCCCCGCAAAGGAGTAAATCAATGTATTCACTTGTTCGTGCTGTTGGCTTGCGTGCCATGATGACCCAACAAATTCCGTTGGTGGTGGCTTCGTTGTTGTTAATGGAAGGCGTGATCGAATTCGTGGGCGAAATGCACAGCTTCATCATTGAATTGGGCTTCTTCTTTGTGATTTGGTTTGTGCTTGATTTGTTGGTCAACAAACTCTTCTCAAAACAAAAATAAACCTCGGCGCCACGCACCCCCCCACGAGTAGAGACTCGTGGGGGGGTGTTTTGTACCCAATAATACGTTACGAAATGTCCTATGGCGTCACTGGCGTCGCAGTGGCGGTAAGTGTGCGTGACGGCGTCAGGGTGCGGGTATTTGTCCGAGTATTTGTGTTGGTACGAGTATTCGTGTTGGTACGGGAGCGTGTCGCAGTACGGGTATTACTCGGCGTGTAAGTACTTGTCGCCGTGCGGGTATTTGTGCGGGTCGCAGTATTGCTACGTGTCGCTGTGCTTGTGCGGGTCGCTGTGCTTGTGCGGGTCGTTGTGCTTGTGCGCGTCAACGTGGCCGTCCGCGTAGCAGTATTTGTCTTGGTTGGTGTAGTGGTTGGCAGATCATTATCCGTGGTAGTGACAAACATGCCACGCCCAAATGTCCCTGCAATTAATTTACTGCCCATCCACTGCAAATCATACACCGCAGTATTGACCGGACCATCAAGTGTCGGTTTCCACGTCGCACCGGCGTTCTCACTCGTAAACACCCCTAGTTCCGTACCCACATACAACCAATCAGGGTGGTCTGGATGAATAGCAATACTCCATATCGGCAAATTGGGCAAACCAGTCATACCGCTCCCGGCAGCAGCCACCCAAGCAGTACCACCCGTTGTCGTTTTCCACACATTTGGCGCAGAAAAGTAGTCGAGGTATGGGCTAAATCCACCAAAGGTGACATAGACTTTATTGGGATTTGTTTTATCGATCACGATACGCGTGATGGCACGAGCAGGGAGACCCGTGTTCACCGGCGTCCAAGTCGGCGTTGCAGCGGTACCGGTGGTGGTTTTCCATACCTTCCCCGAAAAATTCCCGACCCAAATAATATCGGAGTTACCCTGTGCCACGGCAATCGCACTGATATTGTCATAGTATGTATTGCCTGATGCTGGTTTAATTTTATACCATTTGGGAGATGTTGTAGTAGTACTATTTGTGCACTCGTCCATTTTTCCCGTAATATTCTTTGAACGCCAGAGTGATTGACCACCAGCCAGCATCCAATCCGAATGATTGGGGTCAAGGATAAATGGCGCAATAAACAGCGCCGTGTTATTTTTTGCATCAGGCAAGTAACAGGGAGTCGGTTTCCATGTATTATGCCACCCACTGCCATCATGGCAATAGTAATTGCCAGTGACATCTTCACAATCTCCACCAAAATAGAGATTTGGCGGATAGTATGCATCGACATTATTACGACACAATCCCTGCAAATAAACATATTCACCATACCAGCGTTGCGGTGTCGCGGAATCAATCGCCACATACCCACCATCACCACCAGTCACTCGCGTCCATCCATCATACGACACAGGAATACTCGCCTGTAGCGTACCGTTATCTTGGGCGCCACCAATCACATACCCACCAGCTTGCGAACCGGCCACCGAATAAAACTGATTGATGCCGAGGGTATTATTCATTTCAGTCCAGCCACTCGTCGTGCTGACTGTCGTGTAGTCGGTTGCCTTCCAGATACCACCATCATTCCCGAAATAAACGGTATTGTTATTTATGCCATCAAATCCACTTGCTGCAACGATGGCATGATGGTCGGCATGAGCCGATATGGGCCAATTCTGCCAATCGCTAATTGGGGTGAAATTTGCACCGCCATCAAGACTGCGAAAAAGATCGATACCCCCCACAATCAGATTATTTGTATTCGTGGGATCCACCCACAATACATTGCCGTATGATCCTTGGTTACCGAGTTGGGCTAATCCATCATTGACAACGGCAAAGGAGTGACCGCCATCGGTACTCTTGTACATTGAGCCACCACCAGCATTATCGACAGATGCATACACAATATTGGGGCTTGATGCGGCATAGGCAAGTTCGACAGTCCATGATCCGGTAGCTAGTCCGGTTGCGTCGTTCCATGTACTTCCTGCATCGCTCGAATACCACGCTTTACCTGCCGTACAATAATAATCGCAATACATACCGGCAATAAGCAATGAAGGATTACTCGGGTTAACCTCAATATCCATTACACTTTCGGTTCCCAACGTAGTAGTCCAACTCGTGCCGCCATCGATGCTCTTCTTAATACCCTTCCAGGTAGCTACGTAGATAATCGTGTCCGTACCATTTTTTACTGCGAGCAATTTATTGACAAAGCGGAATGCTTCGACGTTGGTAGTAGTACTCAACTGCATCCATGTTGCGCCTGCATCAATCGATTTAAACAAACCCCGACCTTGTAAATATACACTGTCAATTTCACCGGTTCCGGCATACAAAATATTCGGGTTGTTGGGGTCCATCACCAGCGTGCTCACTACCATATTGGCCATGAAGTCATTGAGCGGCTGCCACGACGCCCCCGCATCGGTGGTTTTCCAGATGCCACCGGTTACACCAGCGGTATACAAGATATTGGCATTGGTGGGGTGCACTACAATCGTGCGGGTCCGTCCACCGATATTGCCAGGACCGAGATCAGTCCAGCTTAATTTGTTGATACCGGCATCGCGTGGCGACAGTGCACGCCGCATCTGACCAATATGTACTTGCGCCTTCTGCCAGCCATCTGCGGGGATATTGCCGTTTTCGTCTTGCAGACGCCGTTTGAAGTATTCAGGGTCAACTTTTTCCCCTTCGCCGTTTTTGCCTGTGCCTTCACGTTCGGCTTCGCTCTCACGTTCGCCACCCGCAACCCACGCTTCGAGTTCATGCCATTTACCGGCAAGACTTTCGTCCTTGCGTTCACTCCTCGAAGTATTAATGACATTTTGGGCTTTTTGGAGGGTGCTATCAGAGATGCGACACAGCTCACTCGGCGTGATTTTGAAGTGGGCAAGCAGTTCATCGTACATCACTACACTGATTTGGCGTTGCGTCGCGATGGCACTGGCCGTAAGCGCGTGACCATTACAATCATACGTCGATGCTTGGCGCAGATTGGACACCCGTGACGACTGTAGGTACCATACACTTCCTACAATTACCAATACACCGACCATTGCGAACAATATGCGTACTGCACGCAGTGAAAATAAATTTCTCATTTTGGTTTCCTTTTTACATTCATAATATACGGTGTATTATCACACAATTACGTTATATTTGTCAATCAATCACATTTCCTTATAGCATGTAATACTCAATCATCGCCAAAAAGTCCCATCCGCTCCCCCACCACCTGCACCATCACCACGGCATAACGGTAGGTAGCCGCATGATTAATATCGTTGTCACGATGGTTGCGGCGCCATTCGAGGGCATTGGCAATCACACCCGCATAATCGGGTAATTGCTGCATGGCCCATTCCGCCGCCACCCGTTTGGATACCTGCGTACCACTATCCCAGGCATAAAGCGCCCGGCACATGGTTAGGATGGTATAGGCTTGGAAGGGGCGCGAATCGCGGGTATGGCTTACCCAGTCACGCCATTCACCCACCTGCCGGCGCACGCTCTCGCGAAACTCCACGTCACGAATTTCGGGAATGATGCCATCAGGTGGAGGACCAATCAACACGACACTTTGATTCCGGATGGTATACCAGTTGATCAGCCAATCAATGCCCGCTTCTTTGATATTAAATGGTTCACCTGGACTAATGACGGCAATGGGACTATTGTGGCTACGAAATGTTTGCAGTGCAGTAGTGCTAATGTAGGCGATTTCGATGCGCCCCGCCCAGACAGGAAATTGCGCCTCGAGCGCCTGATGCCAGCCATCGAGGCGCGCAAACAGGTCGTCACCGACGTCGTGCATCAGTACGACCAGCAAATCGATGTCACTGATGTCGTCGTCAAAATCACCCCATACGGCGGAGCCGTAGAGGTAACAGCCCACAAGCGTATCGCCGAGTTGCAGTGGCAATTCGTGCGTGACAACGGTCAATAACGGTTGAATGGTAGCTGGTAAATTCATGCCGTCATTGTAGCATAGTCATACTCACAACGTAGAGTGCAGTAATGCAAGAATAGCCTATTGGTATGCTATAATCTGCGTGTATTTATGTACGTTCATTACCGAGCAAATCATATTTTTTACTGCAGGAGGAAACGATGTACCGCTATTTTATCATTGCATGTCTGTGTATAGGCATGCTAAGCGTATCGTGTGGTACGCAGGGTGGTCGCACAGACACGCCACCAGCAACCAATATGACGCAATCAACCACAAATGCCCCCCAAAAAGATGGCCCGTGTGATAGTGCTGATGCCCATGCCAACATCAACGGTGCCGAAGCCACCTGTAAACAAAATAGTGCCGGTGAGTTATCGTGGCAAGTGCAGACGAATGCCGACCAACCCAATCAAGAGATGACGCTCAACGGGCCATGTACCACCCCCGACCAACACGCCAACATCGCTGGGCAAGAAGTACTTTGTCAAAAAGACCAACAAGGTAACTTGGCGTGGTTACCGGCAGCCCCACAAAACAATGGCGACCAAAACGGATCACAACCTGCCATGATTGGCAGTGCCTGTAGTACCGCCAACACCTTTAAATCTGTCGGAGAAGGGGTAGCAGTTTGTCGCGACGGGAGCTGGCATTATGCGCTTCCCAATGATGTCCCACCGGGACCATATTCCGCTCGCCCAGACTGGTACCCCAGCCTCGACCAAGTCTTTGGTCAACCCGAGAGTACCTGCCCATCCACACAGATCCACTTGACCCATACCATTTTGCCCCTCGACCAATTAACTGCATCGATTCCCTATGGCATGATGGTAGGTGGTCACGTCACCCCGATTGATCATGGCTATTTGGGGATCAAAACGCTCGCTGCCACAAGTCCATTAAGTGACGCCGACTACCAGCCCATTACGGCACCAGCTGATGGCACGATTATCGAAGCAGGATCCTTGGGGAGCCCTACTTCACACCGCGTGGTAATCGCCCATGGTTGTGGCGTGTATAGCGTCTACATGGTAATCAACAAATTAACTGGGGTACTGGCTGACCAAGCAGCTGCCGTCGAAAAACAATCGTACTTGCGGTTGAATCAACCAATCAAAGCCGGCGAAGAGTTTGGTCGCCAACGCGACAATCCGCTTGACTTTAATTTGTTCGCCAAAGAAACCTGGTTGACCGGCTTTGTGAATCCCTTGTCGTACGTCTATGGTGAAGTCTGGAAGGTGTATACCACCGATCCCACGCCCTATTTCAGTGCCGAACTGCAAAAACCATACACCGACATCATGCAACGCACCGTAGCGCCACGCTGGGGCAAAATCGACCATGACGTGGCGGGCAGCGCCGCCGGCAACTGGTTCCTCGCCGGAACCATGGGGTATAACGGCAAAACAATTGATACCTACAAAAACGCCACCCAGCCAGTCCAAGGGGGCATGATTGAAGGCAAAAACGATTATTCGTATGGACATCTCGCGCTGGCACCGCACCACGTCCAACCCGATCGCTGGATTGCGTCGCTGGGCTGGTGGAAAGACCCCAAAGGTGATGCCACCCAACTGATGATCGACCTCGCCCCCAACCAAAAAACACCTGCCCAAATCACCACCGCCGATGGAGTGGTCGTCTATCAATTGGCAAGCGTGCAATTCCTCGATGCAAACGGCAAACCGCTCGTCATGCAAGGAGGGAAAGCGCCCCAACCCGTAGGCTACACCATTGCCCCAGCTCAACCAAGTGGTGCCATTGCCGTCCAAGTCGAAGCCGATGGTACCTTGAGCATCGAAGTTTTCCCAGACAAATCAGCCAGTGCCGTCAAAGGCTTTGGCGCCAACAAACGGAGCTATCATCGCTAACCCAATAGCACCAAGGGGCGCCACGATGCGGTGGTGCCCCTTGGTGTTACGAATTTTCCCAAAAAAGAACTGTTTATGTACGCACAGTAGCACGTTGAAGCACCAGCAATGGCGGCATAAATAACCCCAGAAATACGATATTTAACAGCACATTGCCGGGCAAATTGGCCAAAAGAGAACCCGTACAATCAACCACAAACCAGGCAACTATTGCCATGAGCAGGATGCGTGGTAAACCCACAATCGTGGTGATGTGGTGCGCCAACAAATACATCAGCAATCCCCACCCCACCATAGTCCCACCCAATACCGCATTCACCGCCCGCGTATCAGCCGAGAACGCGGCAGGATCGCCATCAAGCGGCCATTTCAGCATATCAAACAGATACAACCACACACCCTCTGTGGCAGAATGACTCGCTAGCGCACAAATCACCCCTGTGACCATCGTAATCACACATGCCACCTGATACCAACGCAGCGCAGTTTGCACACGCATACACACGTCCTTTCACCGATGAAAACAACTCGATTCCCCTATGCCCAAGCAATTCTTGGCAGTAACGAACATCCTTAATTTCGTATTACAGGCCACTTCCAATAGGTGACCGCACGCCACACCCACTCCAGCGGTCCATATGCAAAGAATTGCAACCATAGCGTGCTAAAAATCACTTGCCCGAGATAGAGCATTCCACATATACCCAATACCTGGAAACCGTTGAGTTGCAACGCCAAACCAAAGCCCCACCCATACGCCAGACACGTCAGCACCAAAGACTGAGTCAGGTAGTTGGTGAGCGCCATCCGCCCGACATTCGCAAAATAACGGTACATACTCCGGTCAGGATTTTTGATAAACGCTAACGTAATCGCGGCCGCATAGCCAAGACAAAGAATTGGACCCGCAAGATATTGGTCCTCGATGATGGCCACTAATGCCGTTGTCGTCGGCAAAAATTTGGTGGCAGCCAGAATCAAGGCCATCAACGCAAACCCTACCGTTAACCCCCAAAACCGAAATGTGCGTAACGTGCCAACCATACCCGAAATATCGCGGATTGCATTGCTTTTGCCTAAATAGAGCCCAATCAAAAACATCGCCAGCACCGTGGGGATGCGCGAAAGCAAGAGTGGTGACAACTCAAGATAGGTTTGGAAACGTTGTGAAATGCCCGTAATAAACCCGTCGTGGAGCAGTTTTTGGGTGGCAGCAGTATTCGCGAATTCATTGGCGATGCTGATGTCACTTGCGCTCAGGGATTGGGCACCGTCAGGTGATATGCGCGCGATTAGCGTATAAATGAAAATGATGAGTACTAACGTTGCGGGGACTGCCAACAGTCCGATAACCCATTTTTTGAGTGTGGTATCTGAAGCCTTGCGAAACGCAATGAGCAGTAGTCCGGTGATTGCATAAATCACCAGGATGTCACCATCCCACAACAAGAGGATGTGCATAATACCAAAACAAAGCAAGGCGATCATTCTGCGCAATATGCGCGGTAAAAACGCCATCCCTTGGCGCTCTGCACTTTGGATTTGAATGGCGAAACCAATACCAAAAAGTAGTGAGAAAAGCGTAAAGAATTTGGATTCGATAAAAAACAAAATCGCATCTTGCAGCAAACGATCAAGCAGTGGGATGGTGACACTAAACGCTGGTGTCGACCCCTTCACCGCAAGAATCGACATCGCATTGATGACCAAAATCCCCGCCATAGCGATGCCACGTAACACATCGAGAACCTGGACACGATCGGCAAATTGTAGGGAAGCACGTTGCGTTTCCATACCGCTCCTTCGCAATTTGTATGACAATCACACCCCAGCACGACCCTGCGCACATGGAGTCTATCCAATAACTATACCTACATTCCACATAGATGTCGACACACGTACATCCAAAATTATCAACAAATTTGATTGGACACACGTACGTGTACCCAATCCATCACCGCATAGCGGGTCACCTGACCCATAAAGTCACCAAAAATCCAGGCCGAGACGATATGGTTGTGTTGTATGGCGAGGCACATCGACCGCACCACCCGCAAAGCGCAGGGAGCGCTACAGGTTGACTGCCAGATTTCGCCCGTAATTCCAGTTTTTGCGCAATTATTCGGGTACCGTGGTCCGCTGCCCCAGATATTCTTGGAAGCGGAGCAGATACCCATCAGGATCCTGTACCAAAAACTCCCGTTGGCCCTCGGCGATACCGGGCTGCGTGGCATACCAATGCTCTGTCAGTGGGCGAAACAACGCTATCCCGTGTTGCTGACACACGGCCACTATGGCACCCACATCGGTTACTTCGATTTGCAAGTTGATGCCACGCCCAAATGGTAGCGCAAGCGGTGCAGTATGCCAGCTATCGGCGTGCCATGCTTCAATCATGAGTTGCGCCTGACCACGTGTGAGATAGACAAAATCTGGCTCACTCCGCTGGAATCGCACCGTAAACCCTAGCAGCCGATAAAACGCCAACGATACAGCCACATCGCGTACCGTTAACTCGGGAACCATGGCATTCCAGTATGTATCTGCCATCTCAGCATCACCTGTGTACAACCAGCGTAACTCCTCGGTTATTTTTTGATGCCAGATAGACCGCCATCAACCACCACCACCTGCCCGGTCATCCATGTGGATGTCAGGACCGCTTCAGCGATGTGTGCAACATCATCCGCCATCCCAATACGGCCGAGCGGGTGCATCTGGCGCGACGCCTCTAGTGCTGTCGGATTACGGGTAATTGCCTGTGCCATGGTGGTATCGACGAGCCCAGGTGCAATCACGTTGACACGAATATTACGCGGGGCATAGCTGGCCGCGGTGGCCCGAGCCAATCCCTCGACCCCGGCCTTGGCAGCGGCAATCGCCTCGTGGTTGGCAAAACCGATTTGGGCAGCCGCCGTAGAAAAGAGCAGGATGGAGCCACCATCCGGTTGGCGTTGCATTTTATCGGTTACCGCACGTACCACATAAAAAGCGGCATGCAAGTTTTGGGTGATGGTGGTATGCCACTCGTCAAACGAGGTACGATGAGCGCTTTTGAGTAAAATACTCCCCACCGCAAGCACTACGGCATCGATACGGCCGTAGCTTTGTAGCACATTCGTTAGCGCCTGTTGGATGGATTCTGGCTGGGTGGCATCTACAATACAGGCGTGCGCCCCTAATTCACTCGCCAAGGCAGTCAGTGGAGCTTCAGTACGTGCCGAAAGTACCAGCTGGGTCCGTGGTGCGAGGCGACGGGCAAGTGCCGCCCCAATACCACCGGTAGCCCCAATAATCCAGGTAACGGGCAGCTGATTTGTGGTTGCATCAATAGTCATGGTATATCCTCTCTTATGTGGTAAATAAAAAAAATCGTGTTAATAAAACTGAGGATAGGTCGCAACACTCCTAGTGTCACGACCACATATTCATGTCAATACTACCGGTTGCCCTTACGGCGCCAAAAGTCCCACCAACTCCTCACGCGTCACATTGGCGATATAGCGGGCTACTTCGATACCAGCCAGTGCTTCTGCAATCACGGCGGCATCATAGCGCAGATTGGTGAGGGCTGATTCGAGGTCGGCGATATCGCCTTGGCCCATGAAGTCACCAAAAATCCGCGCCGAGACGATATGGTTGTTTTGGATGTCGAGGCGCACATCGACCTCGCCCCCGGCAAAGCGCTGGCTGCGTTGCACGTTGGCCGCCGGATTGCGCCCATAGTTCCATTCCCAGTTGGCATAGCGGCTAGCCCGCAAGGCCTTGACCCCTTCCCAATCGGCGGCGCTGTAGGGCACGGTGGGGATGTAGGCACGATCCCGGGTGCCAAATATTTTTTCCAAAATGCGTTCACGCAGCTCGGTGGCGGTAATAGGGGTATCGAGGAATTCGTTGATGTTGGCCACGCGGCTGCGCACCGATTTGACCCCTTTGGATTCGACTTTACCTGGCTTGGGGCGCAACGCCGCAGTGACGGCATCGAGGTCAGAATCAACCAGCAAAGTGCCATGGCTGAGCATGCGGTCGGAGGCGGCAAATTGGGCATTACCCGAGATTTTGCGGCCATTGACGATGATATCGTTGCGGCCACTCAGCTCAGCTGGTACCCCCAGATCGTGGAGCACCGCTAGCACCGGTTGGTTAAAGGTATCGTAGCGATTGAAGCGTTCGTTGATTTCGCGGGTCATAAAGCTAAAACAAAGATTGCCGGCATCGTGAAACACCGCACCGCCCCCCGATACCCGCCGCACCACTTGGATGCCGTTGGCAGCCACGACGTCGCTGGCGATTTCTTCGTTGGTGTTTTGGTTGCGGCCCACAATGATGGCGGCACTGTTGCTATAAAACAATAGCAAATCTTCGTTTTCGAGTTTGTGTCGGATAGAGTATTCTTCGAGCGCCAGATTCATGCTGGCATCGGTCATATCGAGATTGTCGACAAATCGCATGGCAGTGCTTTCTTTTTTAGTCAAAATAATAGGTACCCATCATTAGTATACCGTGATTTTCACCCGCATTTGCCCTATTGCATTCACGATTGCAACGTGCTACAATCGCGCCAACTCAGCAATGAGGGTGGTTGCCACCCCTGGCGGCCAGTGTGATAGCCCTATCACACACTAGTACATGGGAGCGCGTTATGGAACTTATCGTTCGCACCCAACATGGCCATCTCAGTCCCGCCACCCGTGCCCGCATTGATGCCAAATTGACCAGTCTCGAACGCTACTTGCGCCCTATCCAGCATGTGACCCTTGATGTCAAGGAGCACGGCAGACACCAACGCGTGCAATTGACGTTGGCCGGTGCGCATGGGATTTTGCTCCGCGCCGAGGAATACGCCCACGAGTTGATGCATGCCATTGATGCGGCCATTGCCGCCTTGCGCCGCCAAATTGAGCGCTACAAAGGCAAGCATTGGCGCAATGTACAACGCCATGCCCACGATGTGAGTGCCGCCGAAGTGCCGGTTGCATTCAGCGAAGATACCAGCGCCATTATCCGTACCAAAGCCTTTGCCATCAAACCGATGCACGACGACGAAGCACTCGAACAAATGGAACTGCTCGGCCACACCTTTTTTGTCTATCGTGATCACGACCAGCAAGTACGCGTCGTCTATCGCCGCAACGATGGCCGCTATGGGGTGATTGTCACCGCCTAATATCCACTTACATCACTCCCCCACACCCGTCACGGTTGCGTGACGGGTGTTTTGTGATGAAACACTTAGCGAGGCACATCATCCAAACTGTGATGTACAATAGAGACAAAGAATGATTCAAAAGGTATGACATGCGTCAGTTAGTACAACACCGTGTAGTAGTCACCGGTTTGGGGGCAGTATCGCCCATCGGCAACGATGTGGCCACGTTTTGGCAAGGCTTGATGAGTGGGCGCTCGGGAGTGGCGATTGCGACCCGCTATGACCCCACCGACATCCCCTATGTGATTACCGCCGAAGTCAAAGACTTCGACCCGGCCCAATACATGGACCCCAAAACCGCCAAACGCACCGCCCGCTTCGCGCAATTTGCCTTAGCAGCAGCCGGCGAGGCCTTGCGCGATAGCGGCCTCACCGATTATGCCGAACTCGACCGTACCCGCGTAGGGGTTGTAATTGGCACCTCCCTGGGGGGCACCGCCGATGTCGAAGCCCAGACCCTGAGCTTCGAAGCCCGCCAACGCAAACGGGTTGACGCCCTCTACTTGCCTACCTTCATCTACAACATGGGCTCGTGCCACGTGGCCATCGCCCATGACCTCCACGGCCCCAACACTACCCCCGTGATGGCCTGTGCCACCGGTACGTACGCCATCGGCGAAGCCTTCCGGATGGTACAACGGGGCGATGCCGTCGCCGTGGTGGCGGGGGGTAGCGATGCCGGTGTGACGGCCCTCAATTCGATGGCCTTTGGCGTCATCGGGGCGATTGCACCGCCAGGGGATGATCCGAGCCGCGCCGTCCGTCCCTTTGACGCCAACCGTCAAGGTACTGCCGGTGGCGAAGGATGTGGCGTGCTCATCCTCGAACAACTCGAACATGCCATCGCCCGTGGCGCACCGATTTATGCCGAGCTGGTGGGGTTTGGTGCCACCGAAGACGCCTTCCATCTCACCGCACCCGCCCCAGGTGGCAAATACGCCGCCTTGGCGATGACCCGCGCTATGGCCGATGCCGAGCTCCAGCCCAGCGATATCGACCACATCAGTGCCCATGCCACAGCAACCTCGCTCAACGACAGCGCCGAGACTGCCGCCATCCATACGGCCTTTGGTGACCATGCCGCCAATCTGACGGTGAGTGGCATCAAATCGATGTTAGGGCATACCGCTGGGGCAGCCGGCGCCTTGGCCGCCGTGGGTGCGGTGAAAAGTATCATGCACCAAATGGTGCCACCGACCATGGGCTATACCACCCCTGACCCAGCCTGTGACCTCGACTGCGTGCCCAACCAGGCCCGAGCCAGTCGGGTACGGGCGGCCATGGTCAACGCATTTGGCTTTGGTGGGCAAAACGCCGTCGTGCTGTTTGCCCAGTATCAAGCATAAACAGTCGTCTATCAGAGAGGATGCAGACGTGATTATCATCGCAAGTAGCAACGGTGACATCGGGCTCAAACAAGGATGGGACATTCTCAAAAAAGGTGGCACCGCCATCGAAGCCATCGAAGCCTGCACCTGGCCCGTCGAAGACAACCCGCTCGACAATTCAGTGGGTTACGGCGGCTACCCCAATGTGCTTGGCCAAGTTGAGCTCGATGCCTCGATTATGGATGGCAAAAACCTGCGGGCGGGCTGCGTCGGGGCCATCAAAGGCATTCGCCATCCGATTAGTGTGGCCCGCAAGGTCATGGAAGAACTCCATCACGTCATGCTGGTCGGCGAAGGCGCCGAAATGTTTGCCCGCGAAAAGGGCTTCAAAACCGAAAATCTGCTCAGCCCCGAAGCCGAAAAAACCTGGCGCGATGGCCTCGCCGGCAAGTTTGGTCCCGAATGGGCCAACGACGGTTTGGCCAATATCAAGGCCTTGATTAGCCAAGCCAGCGCCCTCGCCACCGATCCCCAAAAGGTCGCTGGCACAGTCAACTTCATCGCCATCGATGGTCATGGCAACATGGCGTCAGCAGTAAGCACCAGCGGCTGGGCCTGGAAGTACCCAGGTCGCTTGGGCGACTCACCCATCATTGGCGCCGGCAACTATTGCGACAATCGCTTTGGTGGCGCAGCCTGTACCGGGTTGGGCGAAATCGCCATCCGCTGTAGCTTGGCCCGCACTACCGTCATGAACATGCGCTATGGTATGAGTGTCGAAGAAGCCGTCCATAGTGCCTTTGTGGATATGCGCACCCTTGATATGCCCAAAGACAAAGTCAACATGAACATGATCGCCCTCGATGCCAAAGGCCGTCACTTTGCCATGAGCACCAATGCCAAGGCTGATTATGCCTATATTGCCGATGATATGGATGCCCCAGCCTTGGTGCCACGTATGAATTTCGTGGTTTAGTCAGATGCGCTGGCGCTGGTGGTGGGTAGCACTCAGTCTAATCTGCGGATTAACCGCCTGTGGCGCTGCACCGGTCACTCCTGTGCCAGTGGCGACAGCGACACCTCAAACTGCCCCCACCACCCTCGTCGTCTGGCATGCCCTCGGTGGCAACGATGAATTGGCGTTGCGCGATGTGCTCACTCGCATCGCCAACGCCAATGGTTTTACCGTCGTGTTGCAACGTATCCCCATTACCGACATCCAACACGAAGTCCAAGTGGCCTTTGTGCAATCACGCGGACCACACCTCGTTATCCTCAGCAATGCCCAACTCCAAGCCCTAGCAAGTGACGATTGTTGTCTGGCCATCGATAGCTTACTTGACGTGGCAACCCGTGATGCCCTCGACAAAACGTTGCTTGCCACTGCCCAATACACCCCCGCCAATGCCGTCACTCAAATCATCGGATTACCTATCAGTTATGCACTCCCCGTGCTCTACTACAACACACGCAGTATCATCAGCCCGCCCAGCACCAGCGATGATTTAATTGGATTGGCGCATAATTTGCACAATCCACCGCAATGGGGGCTGGGTGCTGATTTGACTATCGACACGATGTATGGCTATTTGGCGGCGTTTGGCGGGGCGGTCGTCGATGCCCAAGGGAACGTGGTTCTCGCCGACACTGGACGCGCAGGCAGCGAAGCATGGAGATCGGAAGAGCACACGTCTGAACTCC
>CALFIC010000071.1 GCA_937876225.1 uncultured Chloroflexota bacterium
CGCAAATTGCGTGCGAGCGCTAAGGCCTCGAGGTTGGCCAAACTGCCACCACTCACCATGACACCCCCAGCTTGGGGCGCCAAGCCAAATTCGGCGGCGAGCAGACGCATCAGACGGTCTTCGAGGCGGGCAGCAAACGGTGCCATCTCGAGTGAAAGCATGTTGTTGTTGGTAGCCGCCGAGACGAGCTCCCCCAAAAAAGCCGCCGTACTTGGCATCGTATCCATATGGCCAATATAGCCCGGGTGGGCTGGGTTCATCGCCCCTTGCAGCACTTGTTGGATGAGCGGTAGCAACACTTCGGCTGGTTGGGGATGCTCGGGGAAGCGCACCATCATCAAACTGCCAGGGTCGGGCTGCAATGGCAGTTGGGCGGCATTACTCAAATGCCCAATCAGCATATCAACCACTTGATGCGCTAATTCCGTCACGGCGGTTTGGTTGGTGCCGTGAGGATTGACAAAGGCCCGCGGATCAATTTTGCTCCCTCGTAACATGACACAGCTCCTTATGTAGTTGAATTATGATTATCTATTATTTATAGAAAAATAACGAATTTTTCAATAAATTATTGCCAATTTACGTTATGATTAATAAGTGTAGCATGGGAATATTGAGGTGATATGATGGAATGGCTCAATCGTAAACTTTTCCCTTTTCCCATTCACCACTATCCAAGCCGTGACGGTGTAATCCGTTACGTCGATGTCGGCAGTGGTCCCGTGGTGCTATTTGTGCATGGCACACCGACATGGTCGCTCCTATGGCGGCATGCGATTGCTAAATTTGCGTCGACACACCGGGTGATTGCCATCGACCATTTGGGATTTGGGTTATCAGAAAAACCATCAGAAGTCGATTATTCTTTACCTGCCCACGCAGCACGATTCCACGCCTTTGTCGATTATCTAGGGATTCATGATATTACTTTAGTCGTCCACGATTTTGGTGGACCGATTGCCTTGAGTGATGTGATACACCGACCTGGTTTATACAAAAAACTCATCTTATGCAATACGTTTTTTTGGCCGTTTGCCGGGGAATTTGTAGTCCCCACCACGATATCATTACTCAATGGCCGGGTAGGCAAGTTTTTGTACCTCAATCTCAATATGTCGCCCCAATGGTTATTACCTGCAGTGTTTGCCAATCGCCAAAACCTCGATAGCGCCGTCCATCAACAATACGTAGCGCCGTTTGCTGATAGCACACAGCGCCAGGCCTTGTGGGCGATGGTTCACGAACTCACCCCAGACAATCTATGGTTGGCGCAGTGTTGGGCGCAACGCGAGCACCTCGTCAAAATCCCGACGTTGTTGTTGTGGGGGAGCAGAGATCCTGTTTTTGGGGCGGCTTATTTGCAGCGCTGGCAACAATTGTTTCATCATGTACAGATTTGTACGTATCACGATGCCGGGCATTTTGTTCAAGAAGAAGCATCGTTTGATTATGTAAAACAAATTCAGTCATTTATCGCCTAAAGAAGGGAGAGACGCAGGATGCCGCGTCTCTCCCTTTACGATTTTATTCAATCACGTAGCGACCGGGATTGAGTTTGTTGTCGGGATCCCAAGCTTTTTTGAGTTGATGCATGATTGCAATATTGGCCGGGACTGGTCCCCAGCGCATGGGGTCTTCACCGATTTCGACCACCACATAGCCGCCAAACGGGAGCAAGGCAGCCCGCAGGGCGGCGACGTCGGGCATTTGGGGCGCATAGAGACGCATAAGCCCCACCGTGGGCATGATGTGGAAGGTGGCGTTGGGGGCGATTGCTTGTAAGGCTGGATAAAACGACTCCAACGATTGCGGCGCACAGCCCATCCGGAGTTGGACGGCGTGACCATGGCTTTTGCTAAACGGGGTGTTGAGCAGATGGTCCCACGACCCAGCGGTGGCTGGTTTGGCGATGGGTTGGCGGGCACGGGCGATATTGACTTGACGGGTCACCGCTGCGGCAGCCCCTTGCCAACGGGCCCACAAGCGAATGTGGTGGGGGGTGGCTTCGATAAGCAACGCCGATGGATTAAATGGTGGCTTGCGTAACACATACGCAATTTTGTGGGCATGTTCGATCGACATCCCGGTAATGGTGATACTCTCATCGGCGTCGGGGAGGGGTGCGAGTTTGAACGATACCTCGGCGATGATTCCCAGCGTACCTAATGCGCCGATGTGGAGCTTATGCATGTCGTAGCCGGCCACGTTTTTGACTACTTTGCCACCACTTTTGATAATGCGCCCATCACCGGTGACAAAATGCATCCCCAGTAACCAATCTCGCGGTGCACCTGCACCATGGCGGAGTGGACCACTCAGGCCACTCGCCAGCAAACCACCGATGGTGGCGTGGCGGTGTTGGGGGGCATCCCACGGGAGCCATTGGCGATTGACCGCCAAAATATCTTGAATGTCGCCGAGCACCATCCCTGCGCCCACCGTAATCGTGAGGTCGGAAGGAATATAGTCACTCACCACATTGAGGGCCCGCATATCAACGACCGTGCTGTCGGGGTGGGCTGGGTTACCGATAGCTTGATGCAAGCCAGCACCACGTGGCACAATCGGGCCGGTGGTATCACGCACCATACTAGCTAATTCGGCGATGGTTTGGGGTTTTTCCATATGGTACTCCGTTTATATTGCGTTTGTGATTCATCACCAACCACGCCAATTACGCTTAGATCCACGCCCCTGCAGCTAACGCTTTGGCACCGGCACGGGCAGACTTAATATCGCCACACGACGCGCCAGTGGGGATAAGTTTGCAGGGATTCATGACGCCGCGGCTATCGAAGCATGCCCGCATTTGACGCATCGCCCACAAATCATCCTCACTAAACAACCATTTCATGTAGTCGCGTTTTTCGATGCCAATGCCGTGTTCGCCACTAATCGTGCCCCCTGCATTAACACAGGCCAGCAAAATTTCTTCACTGGCGGCCACTGCCCGCTCGATGATGCCTTCTTCACGAATATCAAAGAGCAACAAGGGGTGCAAATTACCATCGCCAGCATGGAAGATATTGACGATATGCACACGTTGGCGTTTGGCGACATCGCGGGTCAAGCGCAAAATCTCGGTGAGCTTAGAGCGTGGTACTACGCCGTCTTGGATGTGGTAGTGGGGTGCGAGGCGAGCGCAGGCTGCCAAAGCGCCTTTGCGCCCCGACCAGAGTTTTTTGCGTTGCTCTTCGTCTTGGGCTACCCGCAATTCACGTGCTTCAAAGTGAGCACAGATATGTTCGATTTGGGCGGTTTGGGCGGCGATTTCTTCGTGCATACCGTCGATTTCGATCAGCAACACCGCTTGGGCATCGAGGGGGTAGCCGGCGTGTACCGATTGCTCGACGAGGGCGATACCTTGGCCTTCGAGCATTTCGAGTGCGGCCGGAATAACCCCTTGGGCAATAATCGCCGACACCGTATCGGAGGCACTATCGAGGTCATCAAAGATGGCCAAGAAGGTTTTGACCCCTTCGGGGTTGGGCATCAAGCGCACAGTTAATTCGGTGACAATCCCCAACGTCCCTTCGCTCCCCACAATGACTCCCAGCAAATCGTAGCCAGGTGCATCGGGGGCGGTGTTGTCGATATCGGTGATGCTTCCGTCGGCGAGCACTACTGTCGCCGCCAAAATATGGCTGGTGGTAATACCGTATTTGAGACAATGGGGGCCACCCGAGTTTTCGGCGGCATTGCCACCAATCGTCGAGGCTTTTTGGCTAGAGGGGTCAGGGGCAAAATGTAAATGCCACGGCGCGGTGAATTCGCTCAAATCGGTATTGATCAGGCCGGGTTGTACCCGTGCAGTACGGGCGACGTCGTCGACCTGCAAGACTTTGCTCATGCGCCCCGTCGAAATCACCACGCCACCGGCTGCCGGCACTGAGCCGCCCGACAAGCCGGTGCCACCGCCACGCGCCACGATGGGCATGCCGGCTGTGGCGGCGATGCGCACACAGGCGGCCACTTCGGCGGTAGTGGCGGGCACCACCACAATATCGGGGCGCGCCATGTCGAGGGCACTGCCGTCGTATTCGTACATCATCAATTCTTCGGGGCGCCACAGCACATAACGCGTGCCAATGGCGGCAGCCAAATCATGAACCAATTGGGCGTATTCGGGCGCAAGTTGATTGGGCATAGCATCCTACCTCATGTATGGTGGGGATGGGTGGATTATACCATTCAATGCATGGACGTCGTCATGCCCGCCAAGTATGTTGCGGATTATATCCCAACATTTGGCGGGCTTTGGCAATCGACAACAACGTTTCGTTGGGGCCGAGGGCGGGGTCGAGTTGCACACCGGGGAAGCATTGGGCGACGAGTTGGGCATTACTTTGCGCCATCACGGTATCGCCGGCGGCAATCACAAACACCTCGGCACCAGTCAGGTTGGCTTCGAGACCACGGCGACAGCTCTGGGCCACATCACGGGAATCCACATAGCCCCACAAATTGCCTTTACGGATGTGAGGATCGGCTTGCCAGTCGGCAAAGCGCGGATAGTCGTGGGGTTCCATCAGGTTCGAAAAGCGTAGGCCCACATAGGTGGCACCGCTCCAGCTGGCAAACTGGCGCGCCATTTCTTCGCTGACCAGTTTTGACAGGGCATAGCTACTTTCGGGGGCAATGGTCAATTCATTTACGGGAAATTGGGACGGGATACGGCGTTCAAACGGCAAGCCGAGGACGGTTTCGCTCGAGGCCCATACCACCCGGGGCATGCCAAGGATTTGGGCAGCCCGAAAGACGTTGTAGGTCGAACCGGTATTGTGCATAAACATGACTTGCTCGCTCCGCCCGGTGGGGTCGGGGTTGGCCGCCAAATGGACCACGGCATCACAGCCATGCATGGCCTCGATAGTTTCGCCGAGTTGATTCAGGTCAGTTTTGTAAAAATCACACGTCCGCACGGCGGGGGCAGTAATATCGATGTTGCGTACGGTATACCCGGCAGCCAGTAATTCGGTGATAGTGGCGCGGCCGGCTTTGCCGGAGCCACCCGTGACGGCGATGGTTTGCATGAATTGAAACTCCCTTGATAAAAAGTACTCTGCTATGAGTATATGCCGATTGGGGGTTACTGTCACGGCAGCGGCACGGCGGTTACGGTCCGACCACATCACCAATGTCAGTGCACATTATTCGCCCCATCCCACTTGATTTTTTCAAAAAACATCATTATCATTAACGTAGTAGGTTAATAACATTTGGTGAAAATGTGGACGTGACATTTGCATCGCACAAGTTAGCACGATTATGTTCATCATATAGTGCCCTGCAACAAAAATATGGCGAACGCACCGCACAGCGCTGTATCAGAGTATTAGATAGGCTTGCTTTTACCACATACCTTAGTGAGTTTGTGCCAATGAGCAAACCAGAACGGTGTCACGAACTCAAAGGGGATCGGCAAGGGCAACTCGCAATGGACATTGGAGAACGGTGGCGGCTGTTATTTCGGCCTAATCACTACCCCTTGCCCCGCAAGCCTGATGGTGGACTTAATTGGCACGCAGTTACGGCAATCCTCATTACAGAGATAAGTGATCATTATGACTAAGCAACGTCAATTTACCCCAGATTGGGACTTACACGTCGGAGACAATTTAGCAGAATACCTTGACGCATACCATATGACACAGGTAGAACTAGCCGACCGTACCGGTTTACATCCCAAAACAATCAACGAAATCATCAATGGCAAAGCACCGTTGACACCGGCAACAGCCCTGTTGTTAGAACCGATATTTGATCGGTCTGCGAATTTTTGGATGGCCCTCGAGCAAGGCTATCAAGATCGTACGGCGCGCCGTACTCGTGAACAACACATTGCGGTACATCACGATTGGCTAAAACAATTCCCCATTAACGCAATGCATCAACGTGGCTTATTGCCGAGTACACGCGATATGCAAACGATTGGGGTGGCATTACTTGCGTTCTTTGGGATTGGCACATTCGAGGCATGGAAAACGTTTTGGCAACCATTACCAGCCACGGTGACGTGTCAGCATCCACCCCAGCACCCACCATCCCCCGAGCATCTCTCGGTGTGGTTGCGCGAGGGGCAACGGGTCAGCGAGCACCGCGAGTGCCCACAGTTTGATGCAACCAAACTCAAAGCCGCCCTCCCTTTGCTCCGGCAACTGACCACCCAAGCACCCACTGTGTTTTGGCCGACACTCGAAACCTTGTGTGCCAATGCGGGGGTGCTCATCATCAAAGTGCCCACATATCCGCGACTACGGGTGGATAGCGCGACGTATCGCTATCACGGCAAAACGGTAGTGCAGTTGAGTGATACACGGCGGACGGTCGATCAGTTCTGGTTTGGCTTCTTCCATGCCATCGGCCACTTGCTGTTGCATGGAGTCAAAACATCCTATCTCGCAAGCGACATTATCGCGCCGACGGATGCTCCACCCACACCCCAAGAAGCCGAGGCCAATGCCTTTGCGGCGCGCACGCTCATCCCCGACGGCGCCCTACGGCGATTCATGCGCGAAGCGCAGGCGACGTATACATGCCCGGCGATTGCGCAATTTGCCGCACAACAGGGGATCGATGCGGCGATTGTAGTGGGGCGCCTGCAACAGGCGCAGGTGTTGCCCTATAACACGCCGCTCAATGAATTGAAAAACAGTTATGACGTGTAGAGTCGCAGCCTGCTGCGGGTGTACACGTCTACACGTCCTCCGCGTCCTCTGTGCGAGACAAACGACAATCCTACCGCTTCCCACGTGCCATCACGCCCCACAACGCACGTGCCGACATGATACTCAGCACACTCAGAAATGAGCCTATCGCCAGCACACTCCCAAACGATCCAATCGACCCAATCGAAAAAATCGATCCGACCGAGCCAATCGACATGAACGAATTTTTGCACCCAATACACAAAATGGAATTGGTGGAAGCAATGCTCCATTTGAAAGACGATGATTTAGGCATATGAAGTATCCTTATTATCTAAAATAATCAAACTGATAATTAAAAACTCATCACGAAATAACACCGTTAGACTTGATTGATAACAAATGGATAATGAGCAAAAGCCATACTGTGAATGTCCAGTTGTGGACGCAAATTATGCATGTTGAAAGGAAATTCCAATGCAAATCACCGAAGAAACCACCCAAATCGAAGAGACCATGACCGAAGAAGTCGCTGAAGAAACCACCGAAGAAACCACCGAAGAAGTCGCCGAAGAAACCGCCGAAGAAGAAACCGCCGAAGAAGAAACCGCCGAAGAAGAAACCG
>CALFIC010000072.1 GCA_937876225.1 uncultured Chloroflexota bacterium
CATACGAGATAAACATCGGTGACTGGAGTTCAGACGTGTGCTCTTCCGATCTTGTATCGTCAGACTGACGGAAGTGTCATGCTCGTGATAATCGACGATCCGCCCCGCGCTGATGGTTAATTGTGGAGTGGATGTGATGACGGCGGCGATTTGGGGGGCAATCCGGTGGCGATAGATATCCCAGTGGGCGCGCACATGACGCAGGAAACGCTGTTTCTCGCGCAGTGACCAATGCATCCAGAGTTGCTGATTGTGGGTGCGCAACGAATCAATCACCGCTTGCCAGGGAATGCCCGTAGCGTGTGCTTTGGCCACTTCGGTGCGGACGAGGCGGATTAAATCAACAACGGACCAGCCATAGTGTTCGCTGGTGATGAATGAGGGATAACTCTGGCGGGGTACGTGGGTTTGGGGTAGATGTCCGTGCCGAGAAAACGCGGTGATGTTGCCCCGGTGCCTATGATTTTGGAGTGCGACAATCGTATCGACCATGGTTAATCCGCTACCGATGATGATAATGTCATCCATGGGGGTGATTTGGGTGGTAATTGCTTGCCAATCATAGCCATTCACGACGCGTTGTGGTGTCGGCGTCCAACGTGCTAACGGATTAGCAATGGGAGCATGCCCGAGTGCCAGAATGATGTGGTCAGCGCTGAATTGTTGTCCATCGCCACAAATGACGACACGGTGGGTCGGGTCAATATCCATGACGTTCGTTTGGATAAATGCATAGTGGGCATCACTTTGACTGATAGCTACGGCCAAGGTATCTTGCAAGTACTGTGCATACCACGCCCGAGGGACAAATGCTTCAGCGTCGGGTTGGTTTTTGTGAGTAGTCAACCATTCGACAAAATGATCTGGTTGGTCGGCATAGGCACTCATCTGGAGTGCGCGCACATTCAATAAAAGGGCCTCATCGGTGGTACGATAAGCCACACCGGCCCCGAGATTGGCCGTGCTATCGATGAGTGTGACTTGATCGTGTGCATCTGCATTATGCAGTATACATAATGCGGTGATTATGCCTGTTGCCCCACCACCCACAATTATGATATGCATCTATGACTTCACTCCTTCGTCGTTTTTTCTTATCTTGTGCATTATAGTACAAAATTATATTAATTCAATAGGATTTTAGGTATTTTTTTGAGGTTATAGATAAATACTTAATCTATGTATCGTATCGATTGGGTGATACCGATGGTTGGCAGTTGGATTATGGTGGTGTGGCAGTTGCTTGTAGGGGAATATAGACTGTTGGTGTGCGCGTAATATTGGCATTTGATTGTACAGAACCATAGATCCATAGTTGGCCGTTGCGTAAAGTAATAGCGCTATTGGTATACGCTGCGTTAATTGCAATGATATCATACGAATTATTGGTAAACGAGTATCGTTTGTATGTATTGTCGCCCCAGCCAAACACTTTACCTGAATTCGTGAGTGCTAATGAGTAGTTTAGTCCGGCAGAAATTGCCACAATATTATGGAGTGTATTGTTAGGAATTGTGATTTGGTTGTAGCGATTATTTCCCCAACCAACGACAGTGCCGTCATCAGTGAGTGCAAGTGCATGGTCTTCACCGACACTAATTGCCACAACGTTGGCTAAATTTTGAGGGATAGACATGATAGTAAAAAGACTCCCTCCCCAACCGGTTACGGTGCCATCTGATTTGAGCGCCAGAGAATAATTCCCACCAGCTGATATTGCAATGACATTGGTAAGATTCGGAACTTCCGTCTGGTGGTAATTATTGCGTCCCCACGCAATCACGCTTCCATCTGTTTTGAGTGCGATGATGTGCGAGGTACCGGCATCGACTGCAATGACATCTTGTAATGCTTCGGCTGGTACGTTATTTACATTGTATTGTGCTGCTCCCCACACATGTACACGATGATATTGGTCAACTGCTACCACAAAATTAGGACCTGCGGAGATATCAATGAAAAATTGATTTGCAAGATAGTTGGGAATAATCGATTTTCCATTGGTGTTACTCCCCCATGCAATTAAGGTTCCATTGGCTTGGAGTCCTACTCCAAAGGTGTCTCCCATAACCACTTTTTTAATGGCATACGGTAGTAGCGTGGGTGTTATTGATGGCGTTAGGGTGATTGATGGGGTAATGGTACTCGTATAGGTGCGTGTATATGTTCGAGTATTGGTATAGGTACGTGTATAGGATGGTGTTCTGGTAAATGTTTTGGTACGCGTGTATGACGGTGTCATCGTGAATGTTTTGGTGCGCGTATATGACGGTGTCATTGACACCGTTATGGAGGGTGTGGATGAAACTGTTGGGGTGCTTGTTGTCCCTGTAGTAGTTGGCGTTTCAGTCATATAGCGTATCCCTTGGCCAGCAGCAGTAGTGGCGGCTACGGGGTCAAAAATTGAGCCATAGGGAATTACTACCGCCGTATTGGTGATGGTGGGGGTGTGGGTTGGCGTGCTACTCGGTCCACTGGTTGTGGGTGTTTCAGTCATATAGCGTATCCCTTGGCCAGCAGCAGTAGTGGCGGCGACGGGGTTGAAACTCGAGCCATAGGGAATCACCACTGCCGTATTGGTGATGGTGGGTGTGTGGGTTGGCGTGCTACTTGGTCCACTGGTAGTGGGCGTTTCAGTGATAAAACGCAATCCTTGGCCAGCGGCCGTGGTGGCGGCGATTGGATCAATATTTGAACCGTATGGAATAACTGCCGCCGTATTGGTCGCAGTGACCGTGCGAGTTGCCGTTGCTGTTGTCGTGGCAGTTCTAGTAAGTGCAGGTGTTGCAGTAATGAAATAAAGTCCACTAGTAGCAGCTGCTGTTGCAATAATTGGATCAAGATTGCTGCCATAGGGCACAATAACGGCCGTGTTGGTTGGTGCAATGGTTATTGTTGCAGTCTGGGTGTGTGTTGGTGTTGGTGACGAGGTCATTGTCATCGTCATAAACCGAATTCCATTATTGGCTGCAGATGTTGCCACAATTGGATCAATGTTACTTCCGTACGGTACTATTAATGCGGTGTTTGTTGCAGTGATTGCTGATGACGTGTGTGTCGCTGATGCCGTAGTAGTTGGAGTTTTTGTATAGGTGTTTGTATTGGTAGGCGTATAGGTTGCGGCCACAGTATTGGTAGGCGTATAGGTTGCGGTCGTAGTATTGGTGGGTGAGTTGGTGTTAGTGTTGGTATTGGTAAGTGTAGCTGTACGGGTAGGCGTATAGGTGGATGTATAGATTACGGTCGCAGTATTGGTAGGCGTATAGGTTGCGGTCGCAGTATTGGTAGGCGTATA
>CALFIC010000073.1 GCA_937876225.1 uncultured Chloroflexota bacterium
GCCGCCGAAAAAGGCCACATGAACCACAAGGCTCGCCCTTTGACGGGATTGGCGGGCGCCCAGATGTCGGTGTTGTGGTGTGCTGTCCAGCCACGACAGCCATAGCTGGCCGCCACGCGTTGACCGTCAACCATCAAGTTGGCCACGAGGTCGTGGAGTGGGGCTTGGCATTCTGCCAAATTGGTGGTTTGCACTGCCCAATAATTCATTTGGGTGTTGATATTGATGGTGTAGTTGCTACTCCAGGCTGGGCGGCGATTGTCGTTCCAGATGCCTTGGAGGTTGGTGGCTTGGGTGCCAGGGCGTGAGCCGGCAATAATCAAGTAGCGCCCCATCTGAAGCAACAGACCCAACAACCCGAGGTCATCGGTGGGTACGTCGACCGGGGCAAGTTGGGCATCATGGGCGTGGTAGCGTAGCGTTTCGTCAACGATTGTATTGGTTTGGCTGTGTAGGCGCTGGAGGCGTTCGTCGGTGGGTAAATCATCACGACTATTGCCCAAATCGAGGGTCACGCGTTGGAACAACGCATGGTGATCGGCCACATGGCGCTCCCAATGGTGGGTTTGGGCGCAGGCTTGCTCCATGGTTTGTTGCACACGAGCCACGGCATCGGCGGTAGCTGGTTGGTCAAAGCGTACAAAACTCGTGGCGGTGGTGACTACCAGCGTGGCGTGCGTGGCATCCCGCAGGGTGAGGGTATGTCCGTCGGTACTGACGACACCGTCATGCTGCGCAATGGCCACGAGGATTGCCCCACGCATCCCTTGCCCGAGACCACGTTCGGGTTGTGGATCGTTGACATAGCTGGGCTCTACATGGAGTGGGGCGGCATTGGTCAATAACAAGCGACCGTTGACGATTTGGGTGGCGGTGGTGTAATGGCTTTGGAGCGTCACACTAAACGCCAATTTGCCATATTGATCGGCGTTGAGCTCGACAAATAAGGCTTGATCGGGGGCTGATACGTAGGCACGCTGTTGGTAGCGCACCCCGTTGTTGACGTAATGAGTGGTACTCGTCGCAGTGGCGAGGTCTAGCTCGCGCATATAGTCTGTGGCATTATCATCGTGCTGATGGGTGATGATGAGGTCGCCGAGGGGTAGGTATGATTGGGTCCACGACTTAATCATGTGGGTTTCGGTATAGGCTTCCGCATCCCGGTATTCGCCATTGCTGAGTAGTGTACGGATGTGGGCGAGGTGGGCTTGATGGTCGGGGTGCTTGCCATCGCGGGGAGCGCCAGACCAAAACGTGTCATCATTGAGGGCAATTTTTTCGGCATTTACATGCCCAAAAACCATACCACCGGTACGCCCATTGCCAATGGGGAGTGCTTCGACCCAGGTGCGGGCGGGCTGGCGATACCACAAACGGTTTTTGTTCATCATTGAACTCCCTCTATACAGCAAAGGAATATCATCGCAAACGATGATATTCCTTTTTAGCGAATTGACAACGGAAATTTAGTGCACGATTAAGCTTTTACCGGTCATCTGTGGGGCTGGTTGGAGCCCAATCAAATCAAGGACGGTGGGTGCGATATCGCTCAAGCGGCCACCGGTGCGCATTTGCACGCTGGTATAGGCTGAGCCAGCTGGTGCGACCAACATCACGGGTACTTGGTTGATGGTGTGGGCGGTGAAAGGACCACCGGTGTCGAGGTCAATCATGTACTCGGCATTGCCATGGTCGGCGGTGACGAGGGCTACGCCACCTTTGGCGTTGACTGCGGCGACGACGGCTCCGATGCATTGATCGACGGTTTCGACGGCAGTAATGACGGCGGGGAGCACGCCGGTGTGCCCTACCATGTCGGGGTTGGCAAAATTGACGATGATGACATCGTATTTGTCTTCGGCGATGGCCTGGAGCAAGCCATCACGAATCCCGGCAGCGCTCATTTCGGGTTGCAAGTCGTAGGTGGCGACTTTGGGTGATGCGACGAGGAGGCGTTCTTCGTTGGGGAAGGGAATCTCGCGGCCCCCATTGAAATAAAAGGTGACATGGGGGTATTTTTCGGTTTCGGCGGCATGCAGTTGTGCCAACCCGGCATCGGCAATCACCTTGGCCAAGGGCACTGCGACGTCGTCGTTGCCAAAGGCGGTGGTGACGGGCAGGCCTTTTTCGTATTCGGTCATACCGACATAATAGAGGTTGCTCAAGGTGGGGCGACTAAAGCCATCGAAATCGGGCATCACAAAGGCGCGGGTGATTTGGCGCATGCGATCTGCTCGGAAGTTGAACGAAATAATCGCATCGTTGGCTTTGATGACGGCGACGGGGTGTCCATCGGCATTGACGATGACAGTGGGTTTGATGAATTCGTCGGTGATATCGGCGTTGTACGAGCGTTGGATGGCATCTGCCGCATCGGCGACATGCTCACCAATCCCAAACACCATGGCTTCGTAGGCGATGCGGGTACGTTCCCAACGTTTGTCACGGTCCATGGCGTAGTAGCGCCCGGTCACGGTGGCGATGACACCGATACCGATGCGCTCAATCCCCGCTTCGAGGTCCGCAAGGAATCCTGCACCACTGCGTGGTAACGTGTCGCGACCATCAGTAAATACATGCAGGTAAACTTGCTTGACGCCCGCACGTTTGGCAAAATCAAGCAATGCCAATTGATGATTGATATGGCTATGCACGCCACCATCACCGAGTAAACCGGTTATATGCAAATCGCTGTTGTATTTGCGGGTATGGGCGACGGCATTGAGGAAGGCGTCGTTATGGTAAAAACTACCGTCTTCGATGCTACTGTCGATGCGGGTGATGTCTTGCATTACTACAAACCCAGCACCGAGGTTGAGATGCCCGACTTCAGAGTTGCCCATTTGCCCAGTAGGCAAACCGACGTGCTTTTCGGCAGCATAAATCAAGGTACTGGGGCAAGTGGCACGCCAGTGATCGAGATTGGGTGTGTTGGCTTGTTTGACTGCATTGCCGACAATGTCAGTACGTTCACCAAGTCCATCAAGGATGGCCAACAATACAGGACGTGGGCGAGAATCAGACATGAATTTACTACTCCTCGTTGTGGTGGTGTGAATAACGAGACGCGCTGACTCTCAGCGCGTCCCTACAGAGCATATATTGGATTAACGGCGTTGTTTTCCGCGGGCAACTGGTGCATTCGATGTTGCTTGAGCTGGCTTGGCCGCACCTTGTTTTTGTAGGATGGCCAATAATTCTTGTTCACGCCCGAGGTGACAGACTTTGAATTTGCGGCCACTCCCACATGGACACGGATCATTGCGTCCCGGCATGCGTTGGTCGTTGCGCACGGTGCGATTGGCTACGGTATCGTCGCTGTCATCGCTGACTTGGGCTTGCTGGGCGGCCACGAGGCGTTTGAGTTGTTCGGCTTCGATTTGACGGAGCGTTTGCTCGTATTGGAACGAAACGTGGATGATTTGGTAGACCACGTCGCGCTCGATGTTGTTTTTGAGCTCTTCAAACATCGTAAATGCTTGGCGTTGGTATTCAATCAAGGGGTCGCGTTGCGCAATGGCTTGTAAGCCAATTTCTTGGCGCAAATCTTCCATGCCGGTCAAATATTCGACCCAGTGGCGGTCGATGATACCGAGCAACATGCGTCGTTCCACATAGCGCATGTTTTCGACACCGATGGCTTTTTCGCGGACTTCATAGGCCGATTCGAGTTGGGCAATCAGCTCGGCGATGATTTCGTCACGCGCCAAATCAACCAATTCCTCTTCGATACCTTGGGGCAATAGCGGGTTAATGGTGCGTAACGGGCGCATCAACGGTGCGAGATCCCATTCGTCGGGGTCAGTGCCGAGATGTTGGGCCACGAGAGATTCGATTTCGGCGGTAAGCATGCCGATAATTCGGCTCCGGACATCTTCGCCATCGAGAATATGGCGACGATCGGCATAAATGACCGTGCGCTGTTTGTTCATCACGTCGTCGAATTCGACGGTGTGTTTACGCAAGTCGAAGTTATAGCCTTCGACGCGGGTCTGGGCGTTTTCGATGGAGCGATTAATCAAGCCTGCTTCGATGGGGACGTTATCGTCGACACCTAAGCGCTCCATCAATGATTTGACGCGCTCCATAGGACCAAAGCGCTTCATCAGGTCGTCTTCGAGCGCCAAATAAAAGCGTGACGAGCCGGGGTCGCCTTGGCGACCGGCCCGACCGCGGAGCTGATTGTCGATGCGGCGTGCCTCGTGGCGCTCGGTACCGATGACGTGCAGGCCACCGAGGGCCACGACTTGTTCGCGCTCGATTTCGGTACGTCGTCGTGCTTCGTCGAGGGCTGCATTGACTTGCTCGGGGGTGGTGGTGTCGCTATCGAGATTTTGTTCGGCCAAAATCAGATCAACCAAGCCGTCGGGATTACCGCCCAACAAAATATCGGTACCACGACCGGCCATGTTGGTGGCGATGGTGACACTGCCGAGGCGGCCGGCTTGGGCGATGACGGTGGCTTCGCGTTCGTGTTGCTTGGCATTGAGTACTTGATGGACGATGCCGGCGCTGCGCATCAATACGCTGAGGCGCTCGGAAGTTTCGACTGACGTCGTACCCACGAGTACTGGCCGTCCAATTGCATATTGCTCTTGGATGTCGGCGATGACGGCGTTGAATTTGGCGGCTTCGGTGCGATAAATATGGTCGTCGGTGTCTTTGCGGACCATTGGGCGATGGGTGGGGATGACGGTGACTTCAAGGTTGTAGATTTTGGCGAACTCTTCGCGCTCGGTGTCGGCGGTACCCGTCATACCAGCAAGTTTTTTGTACATGCGGAAGAAGTTTTGGTAGGTAATGGTAGCCAAGGTGACGTTTTCTTGGCGAGTCCGGACCCCTTCTTTGGCTTCGATGGCTTGGTGCAAGCCGTCGCTCCAGCGTCGCCCTGCCATTTTGCGGCCGGTGAATTCATCGACGATGACCACTTCGCCATCGGCTTCGACGATGTAGTCGTGGTCACGGTGGTAGATGAATTGGGCTCGCAAGGCGTTTTCGAGGTAGTGGGTGAGTTCGTAATATTTGGGGTCGTACAGATTCTCAGTTTGGGGGATGCGTAACAAGCGTTCCACCTTGAGGATGCCTTGCATCGTCATTTGGATGCCTTTGGTGCGCGGGTCAATCATGAAGTCACCATCGGGGTCGAGGTCATCTTTTTTGACTTCGTCCGGGGTGAATTTGCTGGGAGTTAGGTTGCGCACCAGTTGGGCAAACCGCTTGTATTCTTGGCTGCTTTCTTGGGCTGGTCCTGAAATAATCAACGGCGTGCGGGCTTCGTCAATCAAAATATTGTCGATTTCGTCGACAATGGCAAAGTTGAGCGGGCGTTGCACCAATTGTTGCTCTTCAAACACCATGTTGTCGCGTAGGTAGTCGAAGCCGAATTCGCTATTGGTACCGTAGGTGATATCGGCGTGGTAGGCTTCACGACGCGTGACGGGGCGCCAGTGAATCAAGCGCCGGTCGTCGCTAGTGGCATAGGGGTCAATGAAATCAGGGTCAAAAATAGCCGAAAAATCGTGGGCGATGACGCCTACTTGGAGCCCCAAGGTGTGAAAAATAGGTGCCATCCAGCCAGCACCAACCCGTACGAGATAATCGTTGACGGTGATGAGGTGGACCCCTTTGCCACTGAGGGCATTGAGGTAGAGCGGTAGGGTGGCGACGAGGGTTTTACCTTCGCCGGTTTTCATTTCGGCGATGCGTCCACTATGCAACGTGATACCACCGATGAGCTGCACGTCGTAATGGCGTTGGCCGTTGTAGCGCTTGGCAGTTTCGCGCACGAGCGCAAAGGCCTCTGGCAAAATATCATCGAGCGTTTCGCCGTTGGCGAGACGCTCTTTGAGTTGTGGCGTATATGCCGCCAATTCAGCGGTACTACAACGCGCCATCGTCGCTTCGAGGGCGTTGATTTGGTTGACAAGCGGCGCTATGCGGCGGAGCTCTTTTTCAGAGCCGTTGCCCAGCAGATTTTTTAAGAAATTAAACACACGCACTCCTTGTGATGACGTGACTGCACCCCTAGGGCTCAGTACATTCGCCAAAATTATACCATATGCGCTGTAGGTACGCCGATACGATGCACTTGGGATGTCGGTATTCTAGTAATTTTCTTGTATTTCAATGAGTCAAATCTATAATTCACGACTCGTTGATGTAACTATCCGTATAATAGCTATATGAAAACACAATCTTTGCCTGTGTGGTGGCTTACCGCAACCCTTTTGTGGGTAACTCAATTCAGTGTATTGGTGAGTGGCAATGCGGTGAATTTTGCCTTGATTTGGCAATTAACAAGCATTACGCATTCCGCGCAAACGCTGAGTATTCTGGCGGCGTTGACACTCATCCCGAGCGTGATTATTACTCCGCTGGCTGGTATGTTGAGTGATCGTATGCCGCGGCGTTGGGTGATGCTTGGCGCCGAAGTATTGGCATTGTTGCCGCTGATTGTGCTCTGGCAGTGGCGTGATGCGCTGACTCCTAGTCTGATTTATATCGTAGTAGTATGGCGAGCCGTAATGACGGCAGTCTATGTAGCGGCGTTTCAGGCCGCATTGCCCCAAATCGTGCCCAGTAAACACTTCCAGCGCATTAGTAGCATCCAACAAGTAGTGACGGGTGGTGCATCGTTATTGACACCGTTGCTGGGCGCCATGATTGTGATGGTGCATTGGTTGCCGTGGGCAATTGTAGGGGCTGGCATTGCGCTGGTCGTAAGTATTGTGACCGTGGCGGTGATGCATTTTGCCGAACCAACCAATGGGCGCTTGCATATGCCGTGGCAACAGGACTGGGCTGATATCCAACAGCTCTATCGTCAACGCCAGGGCTTGTTGCAGTTAGTTGGGGCGGCTGTGCTGCTCAACATATGTGTGTTGCCTATTTTTAGTTTATTGCCCTATCTCGTGACTGATTATTTCCATGCCGAAGCCTGGTTGTTGGCATGGTGTGAATTTGCCGGTGGGACGGGTATGATACTAGCTGCGGTGATATTGGCCGTGTGGGGTGGATTCCGTCGCACAATCTATACGTTAGCGATGGCGGTAGCGTTGTTGTTTTTGGCAATGCTGTTGCTGGCATTTACCCCTGCTGGTATGCCATATCTACTGGTGGTGGTTTTGGCGGTGATTGGTTGGGCGGCGGCGTGGGCACATGGTCCCTTGTTGAGCCTTCTGCAAGCCAATGTGCCGGCGACGATGCATGGACGGGCCATGGCAGTATTGACGACTGCGATGAATGCTACGGCCCCACTGGGGATTATTGTTGCCGGTGGATTGGTTGCCTGGGTTGGACCACAGTGGTGGGCGGGAAGTGTCGCACTGGTCGTGGCGCTGGTGGCGCTTTGGGCGCTCCGTGGACCATTGATCCACCTTGAGCGCTAATGTTTTTGTGAATTTATTGTGCAAACACAAAAGGAGTCATTGGCAATGGACGCTCTTGCAACGCACCTTGCGTGCCTTGCGCCGTTATACGGCTGGGGCGAGGTGAGTACTATTACTCCGATGTCCCCTGGGTTTGTGGCTCATGCCCATCGCCTCGACACGGCAACACACGTGGCCATGGTAAAAACCTATGACCGCCAGCGGGCAGTGACGGCGCGCATGCTCGAATATGCGCCGTTTTACCTTGAGGTGACGGCATGGCTGGCGCAACAGCCTGCGCTGGCGAATCGCATTACCTTTCCATATGCGCTTGTGCAGGGTGGCTATCTGGTCGATGATGGCCAATATGTGTCGGCGTTGTTTAATTTCATTGCTGGTGTGACCCCACGAGACGTTCCGTTGACGATGGCGCAACAGTTGCATTTGGTCACCACGGTTGGCTTGATCCACCGCATGACACCGCTGGTACCGCTGCCACCGGTGTGTCGTCGTGAGACGTTTGCGGTGCGTTGGGATCAACCTTTTGCGGATTTGTTGGGGGATGGGTGGGATGCATTGAATCCTAATGTCGCGGCTATGCTGGCGCCACATCGTCAGACCTTGGGCGTGTTGCTGGCGCAATTACGCACACTGGGGGCACAATTACGCACCCGTGCGTTGCCGTTGGTGTTGTGTCATACGGACATTCATGGTTGGAACACGATTGTGACAGGTGATACCACCCGTTTGATTGACTTTGAAGGCCTTGTGTTGGCACCAGCCGAGCAAGATTTGTTTTTTTGGTTTGATGACCCGCGTTGGTCAGAAATATTTGTGACCTATACACAGGTCGTTGGTGGTCATCAGATTGATGCGCAGGCGCTATTGTTTTATCAACTCAAACGCTACCTCGAAGACATCTATGAGTGGGTGGCGGAATTAATTGTGCCACAGATTACGCCGGCAGATTTTGTGCGGTATGCGGGTGAGCTTCAGCGTGATCTGCGGGGGAGCGATGCGATGCTGAGTGCGGCACACCGCATCAGCACGCGCTTGGCCACCGAGTGATTGTTGGGTGATTTATTCACGATGGCCGGTAGATTTTTTTCATAAAAACAATAACGATACAAAAAATACCCCTCATGATGCGGTGTTGCCACCGTGTCACGAGGGGTAAATCTAGTGTCTGTTAGGGCAATTTGAATACCATCACACGATGGTTTTCGCGGTCGACCACATAGACTTTGCCATCTGGACCAAAAGCTACGCCACTCGGATTGGTGAATGAGGCGTTGTCGGTGCCACTGCCACCCCAGCGCAATGTTTCGGTGCCATTGACGCCACTGATTGAGATAACGTTCTTTTTGGGGACTGCTGCGGCAATTTTGCCACCTTGGATGGCGACGTAGGGATCGTCATAGGTTTGGGCTTGCCAGCCATTGATGCGCCAGGTGGCGATCGGGGTGGGGTTGGTTTTGCCGGCGCCATCGGTAGCGAAATATTGAACGCGACCATTCCAGGTATCACCCACCGCCACGCTGCCATCGGCGTCGACGGCTACCCCGATGGGCTCGTTGAATTGACCGTCACCGGCCCCAAATGAGCCCCATTGATACAAGAATGTACCCTTGTCGTCGGTGACGACGATCCGTTTGTTGCCGGTATCGGCGAGATAGATGTGCCCATCGGCGCCAGCGGCAATGCCACGGGGACCAAAGAAGCCTAAGGGTTTGGCGGCGTTGCCGTCTATCGTGCCATCGGTCATGGCTGCGGTGCGGCCTTCGCCAAAGTCTTGGTCGCCTTTGCCCCAGGTGGTTACCCAATCACCCGTGGGTGAGAGTTTGACGACGCGGGCATTCCAGGTGTCAGCGACATAGATACTGCCATCGGGACCAATTGCGACGCCACGTGGCTCGTTGAATTGATTGGGGCCGTTACCTTTGCTACCGACGCGTTTGCGCTCGCTGCCATCGGTACCATAGATCACAATCTGATGATTTTCGGTATCAGCAACGACGACGCTACCATCTTTGCCAATCGCAATCCCACGTACATTGCCGAGATTGTTCAGGGCGATTGTATGGTCAGCGACGATTTTGTAGGTGGCACTGCTTGTCGCGCTCGCTGTACTATTCGCACTCCCACCGGCTAAATCTTTGCGAACCCAGGTTTGCATGGCACGCCCGCCAATAGTGAGATTGTCGGGGAGTTGACGATACATCAGATAACGCCATGTGGTACCCCAATGGCTACGGTCGAGCGGCCACAAAATTGGGGCCAACAACGAGGGTAACTGGGTGGTATTGAGGGATGTACAGGCTTCAGTTGCTTTGCGGGCGCTCAATGAGCTGTAATAAAACGCTTTGTAGCCCACTCCTGTGGGGTTACATTTGTCCCCTTCCGGGAACCACCAATTGAGTTGACCATCCATCAACTTGACGTAATTTGCTTCGAGTGCTGTTTGGGCGGCATCGTTGACGTGATCTTTCGAAACCAACACCACTGGTGCGAGTTCTTGGGCACTATTGTCGGCATTTTGGACATTGAACGAATCAGGTGTCGCCGACGTAAAGAACTTATCGTCGCGGTCCTCGAGGCGTTTCATGTCTCGGAAATACCATTGCAACGGCCAAGCCAAACTCGCCCCGTCGGAACCACCGACATCCATGATAATGGGCATTGATAAACCGCCGGCGATATCACCGTTGGTACGTTGATTGCGGGTCTGATTGATCGCCAAATCGCGGACTAACTTGACTATCCGGGGCACGTCTGGGGAGGTTTGGGTGTAGACCATCGGGTCACGGGCAGTGTCTGGTGCTTCGAAATTGATGAGCCAACTCGAACGAATCGTGTAAGCGGCAAGCAATACGACAACGGTCAACAACACCAACCGACCAATTTCTGCATAACTGCTTTTGCTTGCCAAATAGAAGAGCCCGTACAACAATCCTGCAGTTACTAGCAACGGAAAGATACCTTGGACGCTATTGGTACCGCCACTGAGTTGGACCATACCGACGGCGAGGGCCGCCAATGCCAAAATCGTAGCACCAGGCACCAGCCACAAATTGCGCCCAATGGGGGCTTTCAAGTTGGCAATGATTTGCATGACGCCAATCACGATTAACAAAAACGCCGGTACGGCGATGTGAATCGCAAGCCACGGCATTTTTTCGCCGGCCCACGAAAAGAAGACCAACACGCCGATAAACCAATAAATGACAAAGGTCAAGAATAGGGATAATTCGGGGAGCGTGTTTTCGCCCTTACGGCTGGCTTGGAAGCGTTTGACCGCGGCGACAATGGCCGCAATCACCATACTAATGGCGCCAAACAGCGCTAATGGTTCATTGAGCCCCAAGAGCATCAAATAGTAATACCACGGTTGATCGCCACGAGCGACGCTTTGTTGTGAGCCGAGCCAATAGGCAAGCCCTTGGTAGAGTCCATCCAAAATACCACGGGGATCGGTGAAAAACACGCTGTAGAAGAGAACGAAAATGCCAAGTGCAATACCGAGCGCAATATACAAATCGTTGCGGGCTTCGGACCAGAGATGCTTGGCAAGGGGGGTGATAATCGGTGTGCGTGGCCAAAGTTGGATGAGTGCCAAACTAATACCCGCAATGAAGAACATGACGACGGCAATTCCACCAGCATTGAGTGAGGTGGTAAGTTGTCCGCTCCATGCACCACTGAGAATCAATGCTTCAATCAGCAATGACACGCCAACGATTGCGAGTAAAGCGATATTGAGGATGCGTTGGGGCAGATTTTCGCTAGCGACGCGCACCCCAATAAACCACACCAACAAAAAGGCAATGATGTAGTAAAGCTCGTGAGTGGTAGTGGCGAGTCCAATGCCGGCAGCCATTAGCCAGAGCCAGGCGCGGTTGCGACTATCGATGTAGCGGAACAAGCCCACCACAATCCAGAATTCCCACAAAATCATCAGACCGTCGTGACGGGCAAAGCGCGTGAAATACAAAATCACGGGGCTCAATGCCACAGCAGCTGCTGTCACCAAGGTGCCATTGCGACCGAGGTATGGGCGGAGCCACAGCACCGAGGCGGTCAACCCAATACCAGCTAGCGCTTGGGGCAAGCGTGCTTGCCATTCGCCATCGCCAAACAAAAAGTACGAAATGAAGGTGAAAATGTAGAGTGATGGTCCGTGATAGACCGGATCATAACAATACAAGTCTGACGAACGTCCCCCCGCACAGGTGAATGGGCCTGCCCCCGTGAAAAACCGCCACGTAACCCACGCATGAATTGATTCGTCATGGTGCATCGCCATGTCGCCCAATCGCGTCAGGTGGAGCAAAATACTCGCAATAAAAATGAGTACCAGCGCCACGGCTTCGTACGAAATACGTGGCTGATCAACAGCAGTTGATTGATCGAGCGTTGTTTCATGATCAGACATAATATCTCCCACAGTCACGTGTTGTTAGCGAGCGCCGAGGCCGAGGCTCATATACGGCGCAATCTCAGGACGAATTGCCACATAAAAATCCGATGATCCTAACGGGAATCCGGTATCACGATACAGATAGTAGCGCCACGTAGCGACTGCAGTGGCACTATCGAATGGTTGGCGCAACGCTTTGGTCAGTAGCGAGGCGTTTTCATCTACGGGATCGCTATACCACTTTGCTGGTAATCGATACATCTGGTCTTCGGGGAACCACCAGCGTAAGGGGTATTTTTGGATGAGGAAGCCGGGCAACGTATTGTCGTCGATGCTCTTGAGGTTTTCGTCAAGGACAACGATAGCCATGATATCATCCCCAGGAACCGCTGGCGCTCCGGGTGGTTGCTCAACGCCATTGGTGAAGTGACGCATGTACCAATCCCAAATCGTTTCGTTGTCGTGCCAAATGGGCATGCTCATATCACCATACCGACTCATTGAGGCGTTGGTTAAATCATGCACCACCCGTAAGGCATCGGGCGTGGTCTGGGTGTAAATCATCATTTCTTTGGGGGTATCGCCATTGGTATAACTCAAACGCCAGGCACTGCGGATTTCGTAGAGGGCGAGTGTGCCACTCAAGGCAAACACCAACATCCCAATGCTCCACAATTTGCCATGGCTTGGTATATGCGCCAATGCAATCACTGCCACTAACACGATGTACCCTACGGGGATCCACGGGGTAATCCAGGCATAGGCGCTATCGGGTCGAATGGCATTCATCATCAATATGGTTGCCACAAAGTCCAAGACCCCACTCATGCCAATCACCGTAATCAGCCCAACTTTGCCATTCGGTTGTTGGCGATGATTATGAATCCACATATCGATTAATTGCCCAGCACCCCACGCCGCCAAAAACGTCAAGGGGGTCAATGGGTGAATCGTCAGCCATGGCATTTTTTCGCCAGCCCACGAAAAAATCGCAAATGATCCAAGTGACCACCACGCAAACAGCATTCCGGTGGCTAACACGGCACTTGGCATACGGCCTGCCCGTACCACCCGTACTACTTGGATAATCATCAGTACAGCACTGGCCAACCCGGCAATGACAATCAGTGGTTCGTAGATTGCCAACATTACTGCATAGTAGTGGTTGGGTTGCCCACCACGCTTGACGTTGTGTTGGGCTAACCAATAAAGGAGCGACCCTGTCGTGCCACTGATAATCCCCACGGGATTATAAAAGAAGGCACTAAAAAAGAGCACGTAAGGGATGAGTGCTAATCCCAATGCCTTCAGGACGCGATTGTCGGAGTCTGCCAGACTGGCAAACGCCGTGATGAGCGGGTTAGGGTTTTTCAAGGCGCGTTGCCACAACGTCATACCGTCACGGACACGCTTCCAAACCACATACCACAATGCGACACCCCCACCGATGGTGAGTAATATCGCCGCCAAAATTGCCGGATGGCGGAAGAATTGCCACAACTTGAAGAAGTAGGCACTCCAATCATTGTCGGATTGGTTGCGTACACACAACGCATACATGTTGTCGACAGTTTCGAGTGGTCCCAATCCAAAAATCGGTCCAGGTTGTTTGGCCTGGATTGGGTTATCGACGTAGTCGGTCAATGGACTACTGGGACAGACATAATTCCCACTTTTGCGTGAAATAGTGATGTCTTCGGTGGGATTGATTGCTGGTTGTGCTTTGCCGGGTAATACAAACACACACCCCACCAATACGATGCCAATGGCAGCTAAGGCAATCAGCCCAGGTCGCCATACTTGCCAAAAAAAGACGGCCACAATCACCGGCAAGAAAATCGCAATGAAGAGATATGTTGTTTCAAGTGTGGTCAACATCAAACTCAATGCCACCGCACCCACAATTAACCATTGTGGTTCGCGGCTACGGGCATAGCGCAGGATGGCAATAACCACCAATACCTCAAACAACACGGCGTAAATATCATGACGGAAAAAGCGCCCGATATACAAAAATACCGGAGACGCAAGCATCACGATACTCGCAATAATTGCTCCAGTACGCCCGATTTCACGACGTAATAAATACGGCGTTAATCCCAATGCAATACTGAATAGCGCTGGGGTAATGCGGGCGGTAGCGTCGTTGTCGCCAAAGAAAAAATACCCCACTGCCCCCATCACATACAAAAATGGTCCATGAAGCAATGGGTCATGCACAAAGCCGAGCCCGGCGAACAACGAGTAGGAGTAGTCGGCGTGTAAGGTTTCATCGTGGTGTAAGGCACGGTCACCAAGCCCCCAGAGCCGTGTGATAATGCTTAACCCCAAAATGACCAAAAATACCACATGATCCCATGTGAGCACGAACGACTTTGACGATGGCGCAACGGTGGTTTTTGCTGTCATAGAGATATTTCATAAAAAACACGATCCATTTGAAGTATACCATGAAAATATTGTATGAATGATGGCGCAAAAATGAGTAATATGAACGTAATAACAGTGGATTTTTTCGCATTTTCGACAATAAAAAGAAAACACTCTTTCGCACCTGAATGATGAAATAGACGACATATTAACTTCCGCTATATATAGTAAAAATGTAATTATTGTTCCGTGTTATATACCGGAAATAAGCAGGAATCACTATCTGTTATTGCCATTCCAATTTCTGGCTTGTCTATATACGGCTTATTTGTTCAACCCGTATCACAGTGGTAGGAGGTGGGCATGATCGTTATGGCAGAGCAACTGCCATTCGAGCCGGTGATCAAACGGACTAACTCGGTGATGCCAGGTTGTCAATGCCGTATTGCGGGCTGGGAATGCCACCCGTCGACGCACTCCTGTATTGAGTTCACAGGCCCACAAAAAGGCACACTCGATTACTCCTCCATGACAGACTACTGCAATGCGTTTGCCGGCATGAAGGGTGGTAATTGCATGAAGTGTTGCAGCACAGCGTACGGCAAATTCATTCCAGCTCTCTCCTGCAGGTGCCACTTTGGTATGGACATCATTGATGGCATTATCAAACGTAGGGTATTGTTGCGATATGTCGTGGTAATGCATCCCATCGATTTCGCCTACCCGTAATTCGTGCAATCCATCTTCTCCGGTAATTGGCAGATTGAGGGCTGGGGCAATGATTTGTGCGGTCATTTGGGCACGTTTGAGGGTACTCGCATAGAGCACGTCGTATTGCCATTGTTCGGTGGTGATACGCTGGGCCAATGCCTGGGCCTGTGTTACTCCTTTGGGCGTCAGCCCGCGGCAGGTATACGACTCTACGATGGGCTCGACATTGGCAAATGATTCACCGTGGCGAATCAAGGTGAGGAGCGTATTACTCATCGTGTTCCCTCTTTTGCTTATCCATTCATCACCGACGATGAATGGCACGGATGGTTCATTTATGTAATCGGGAGTGGTCGGATGCTATACACAATCCGGACAATGAGCAAAAAAAGTGTGGTAACCCCGAATGCCACTAGTGCAAAACTGAGTGGAATACCACGTTGGAGCCACAGCGCCCGAATCCCTAAGCCAAGGCCGCTCGCAATAATGTTGGCAAGTGCACTTTGCCAAATCCATTGCCAGCGCGGGCGACGGTGTAGTTGTCCCGCTCCCCATCCTACCAGCGACCAGGCGATGATGAATGGTAATGCGGTGGTGAGAATCGCACTGATGGGATTACTTTCGCCATGATTTTGGCGACCAATAGCGGCAAACAATAACAGTACGGCGACATCAGTCAACCAAATCCAGCCATTAATTGTGCGTTGCATGCGTTTCCTCTGTGGTGGCGTGTAAATGAATCACCCCTACTTCGGGGGGATTGCCAAGTCGGAGCGAGCGACCACTTAATCCGAGTGAAATATGGAGCCAGGTATTGTGGACGCGTTGGGTACCATGGGTAAACCAACGCCCATAGCGTGGGCGGGCTAGTGGACCTAATCCAGGCAGGCGGATATGGCCACCATGGACATGTCCTGCCAACTGCAAAAAAATATTGGGGTAGGCGTTGGCTTCATAGACTGCATCTGGGGAATGGGCCAGCAACAACACTGGCATATTGCTGGGGGCATCTGCTAGCGCGCGGTCAATACGCATCTGCCCATGCCAGATATCATCGGCACCAGCAATCCAAATATTGTCACCGTGATGATTGAGCACAAAGCCTTGATTGCGCAACAACGGTACCCCTGCAAAATGCAATGCCTGCATGACATCGGCAATGCCTTCGACATAGTCGTGGTTCCCCGTAATCGCATAGACTCCATATGGGGCATGCAGTTGCCGTAGATAGTACGGTAATCGTTCGATGGCGGGACGATCGTTGACCAAGTCACCAGTCAAGACAATCACATCTGGTGACAGCGTGTTGAGCATAGTAATAGCCCAACGCAGATTGGCATCGCTATGCGGCTGTCCGAGGTGGATGTCGCTTATTTGGCCAATCGTAAACCCATCAAACCCCATGGGGATTCGTGAATCATGGATGTGGACATGACGAAGTTGTGGTTGGGCGGGCTCGTGTTGCGCTGCATAGCGCAGCACTCCAGCAATGAATGCACCAATACTCGCAATGAGTCCCCAGCGGCGTTGTCTGATTAAGCCTAATCCAAGTAATGCACTAACTCCCAAGACCCAACGCCACGCAGGACTATAATACACATCAGCCGGATGCTGGATATGTGTTGGGCTTGGCGGGCTTGCTGGTGTGTGAATCGCTGGTTTACCCTGTGGCATAATCCCAATATCCTTTGATGTCGCATCATGCTCTAGTATAGCGTATGCATATAACCGTGTGGAGGTTGGCTTGTTCTGCGTATGCTATGATGCGTACAATAATTAAGAGGTATTGTTCAGCGATTAGTTTTTGATACGTATTATGTACTGCGTAAAAATTACCAGTGCGCAAGATTTCGGGAATCGTAGTCGCGTTTTGTGATTGAATGACGAGAACGAATGTTATGTATCCACGTACACCTCGTGAACGCCGTCTGCGTGATGGCGTCACGCCTGGATCGACGATTATTTTGCCACGGAGCAGTCGTTTAAAACTCCCCAAAAACCCGCGTCCGCAGAGCTATCGTTGGGTATGGGTTGGGATTGCGATACTGATTCCGGTATTGGTGTTGTGCTTTCAAATTGGCGTGATTGCAGATGCGATTGGTGCCAAAGATTTGCGCGCTGATCGCCCCACCCCGGTCTTGTTTAATGGGTTTACGGTATTGATTATTGGCGTTGATGACCGCAAAGATGGCAACGCAACATCAGTCCGTAGCGATACGTTGATGTTGCTTCGTGTCCAACCACGGACTGGTGGCATGAGTTTGTTGTCTATCCCACGCGATACCCGTGTGATGATTCGTAGTCGTGGCCAAAGCAAAATTAACGCAGCCTATGCCTATGGTTATCTCCATCCCCAAGAACTCTATGCTGACAATGTCAGCCAACAAGAATCTGGTATGGCACTCGCCGCTGAAACGGTAGAAGAATTTGTGGCACTGCGCGATTTTACCTACCGAGCAGACTATGTCTTGCAATTGAATTTTGCCGGATTTGCACGCCTAATCGATGCCTTTGGGGGGATTACTATTGATGTCCCCAAACACATTATCGATGAAGCATATCCGACGAGTGATTATGGAATTATGCGAGTGGAATTTTTGGCCGGTCCGCAACATTTAGATGGCGAACGAGCGTTAATCTATGCCCGTACACGGCATGCCGATAGTGATTTTGGGCGTATCCAACGCCAACAGCAAGTGACACAGGCTGTGATTGCGGCAATTCGGCATACCAATATTGTACAGTGGTGGCGGATTATCAATGATGCTCCGCAGATTGTGGGTGGTTCTATCCGTACGACGATGCCAATGACCAACCCCATGATGATTGCCGCGTGGTTCGCGACATTTGGGCAAATTGATTTACAACACATTGCATCATTGCAAATTAGTCCACAAACGATGCCCCGCTATACTGTCGATGGCACTGATTTGTTATGGGATGTTGGTGATGTAAAACGGGTTACGACTGCGTGGCTTAGTGCTGCTGGTGCAAGTGTCGATCCTGCCACGGCACCGTTAAGTACGGATGTGGTAACGCAGTTTCGCCAGGCATTTGATGATAGTTGGCGCAATGGGACAAACTATGTGCGTACGTTGTTTGGGCTAACCACTAGCGAAGGTGCCGCAAGTGTGCAAGTATTTAATGCGTCACGGGTGTCAGGGGTAGCTCGGCGTATTAGTGATCAATTGCGTTCAGTGGGATTGGTAACAGAGGCGCCAGGCGATGTACTCGGTGATGTCGCAACGACAACAATTATTTATGATGTCAATAATCATCCCAAACAAGCCGCAAGCATTGCCCAACTTATTCCCGGCAAGGTAATCCACGATAAATTACCGGCAAATATCATCAGTAGTGCTGATATTGTCATTGTGGTTGGGACAGATAACGCAAAATAACTCAGAGGACTACAACGCCCCCCTGTCACATCATAGATATGACAGGGGGGCGTACTCGATAAATACAAAACTACGGTGTTGTGGTCGCACGTACCGTGAGGTGACTAAACAACACATCGGCATTGCTGGTATCGGGAATCGCAATCATCCCAAAGCGTGCACTGTCGGTGAGGGTATCGAGGGTAGTGGTGGTAATCAGACTTCCATTAATAGTAGTCGTGACTTTTTTGCCATCTACCGTTACTTCGAGCAAATTATCACGTTGGATACTGGGATTTGTGCCACGGGCCAGTTCTATGAATTGATTATCTTTGCGCTGTACGATGCGGTACTCTTGACTGGCAGGGATAATCACCACTGCCACAAAGTCGTTTTCGGCATGATAGCGAATAACTAACCCACCTTGGCCGCTATTGATTTGCATATCGGCGCTCATGCGCACGTTGGTTTCATCAAAGGGGCGATAGGCCCAGGCGGCATCGCCATTGGCTTGGGCTTCGATGTGGTAGCGTTTGCCGTCGTAGCGTGTGCTCCACGTTGGCCCGGTAGCTTCAGCCCATTCATTGGTCACAAAACCATCATCGAGCAGTAGTGACTTATCGACTGGTGCTGGCGTCATAGTGATTGCGGGAACAGCAGTACGGCGTGGCGTACGGGTGATAATCGGAGTGGCGGTGGCGGCAATGTTTTTGGCGACGGCGGTACGGGTGGCATTGGCTGCAATGGTACTCGCTTGTTGGCGGTCACTCACAAACCACATAATAGCGACCAACACCAACACAATCGCCACAATGCTAATGGTGATCCAGCTCGTGCGGCGAATACTCTCATAGGGCATCGTAAGTTGGCGAGCGTTAATCGTTTGTTCGGTAGTGGCAAGCAGTGTCGCTACATCGCGATAAAACGGATTGAGTTGCTGTAATCGGCGCAAAACCCCTACGGCTTGGATAAGTCGTCCTGAATCAATATATGATTTGGCGGTATCGTAGAGTTCGGCTTGGTGGTCACGTGGTGCGAGTGGGCCTGTTGGTACCGGCTGAGATGGTCTGATAGCGGCGCCACCAGTTATATTCATGTCGTAGTGTTCGCGTAATTTGGGGTCACGCAAAATCCGAAAGGCTTCGTTGATGCGTTGGCTGCGTTGGCGGGCATAGAGCTTGTCGGGGCTGCTTGCGCGTACATAGCGGTCGGGGTGATAGCTGGTGATTTCGCGCCGGAAGGCTTTTTTTATTTCGTTGAGAGAGGCACTGCGGGCTACATTAAGTAGCTGGTAGTGATCGAGTTGTTCAAAATCATGTCCTGCCACGAGTTGTTTTCCTACTCCATGTAATCAAGTAATGAACGAATATTCCGGGGATTGCGCAACTTGCGTAACGCCTTGACTTCGATTTGGCGGATGCGCTCACGGGTGACATTGAATTCACGGCCTACTTCTTCGAGCGTCCAGCAATGACCGTCTTCGAGCCCAAAGCGTAATTGTAGCACGCGGCGCTCACGCTCATTGAGTTTGGCCAAAATTTCTTGGATTTGCTCACGCAACAAATGATTAGTGGCGACATCGGCTGGCGCTTGGGCTTTGACATCTTCGATGAAGTCACCGAGGAGGCTATCTTCTTCGATGCCGACGGGAGTCTCGAGCGAAATCGGCTCGAGTGAGGTTTTGCGGATGACGCGGATGCGGTCGACCGTCAATCCCAACACTGTGGCCAATTCTTCGTCGTTGGGGTCGCGACCCAGTTCTTGCACCAAACGGCGGGTTTCACGCATCAGTTTGTTGATGGTTTCGACCATGTGCACGGGGATGCGGATGGTGCGGGCTTGGTCGGCGATAGCGCGGGTGATGGCTTGGCGAATCCACCACGTGGCATAGGTCGAAAACTTAAAACCGCGCCGGTGGTCGAATTTCTCGACCGCACGAATCAGTCCTACATTGCCCTCTTGGATGAGGTCAAGCAATTGCAACCCGCGCCCGATATATTTTTTGGCGACAGATACCACCAAACGTAAATTCGCAGACGTTAAATACTCCCGTGCTTGCCGGCCAGATTCCATGCGATTCCCCCAAGTGGTGAGGAGTACACGATAATTGGCACGCAACATGACGTCAAATGCTGAGGTGCTAGCCTTGAGCGGTTGTCCATCATGGTGTTTTTCTGTATCAACATGAGTCAATTGCAATACCGGCACTGGCTCGCTGGTGATTTGTTGCAACGTGCGCGTAAAGTCGTCGCACATCAATTGCACCATGGCTATCACGAGTTGCTCGCCAGTCTCAGCATCGTTTTTGGCCATTTTGACGATGGTGCGGGCATCGCTTTGGAGTGGGATAGTAATGGTATCGGCCCGCCCTACCAGTAACTCGAGGTATGCGCCTACTTCGATGGCCCGGGCATATTCTTGTTCGAGTCCCCAATTCAGGAGCTTGATATTGCCGATTTCGCGCAAATAGAGGCGCACGGTATCGTTAAAGGTGGCGTTTTGGAATTCGGAGGGTGCGACTGTTGATTCTTCGTTGTCTGCTTCATCAGACAACGGCGTATGCAACTCATCGTCGTTTTCGGTTTCGTTATCTTTGTCGAGTACAAAGGATGCTTCGCCACTATCGATGTATTCGGGGGCGTGAATAAGTTGCGGGTCGAGGGTGAGTTGATTGGCCGTTACGAGGAGTGTATGGATGACTGGTACGTCTATTGTGTGATGAAGAAACCACTCCCATACCGCATCTGGCAATACCCAGCGCATAATTTGGGCCATGCGTTGGGCGGCTTTTTCGGGTGGGGTATCATCAATTTGTTCGCCAAAAACTGGCGCGTCGTCATCGACCTCGGATGTGATTGTGGTGGGAAGTGTCGACTGCGATTGCTTGACGTCCATACCAATCCCCTTTAGTTCACATGGCGGGCGTGAAGGTCTTCGTAGGTTGAGCTGCGGCGCGGAGTCATCAATCGGTTGAGGTATTGCTGGACGTCTGCGATGCGTTGGAGCAATAGGTCGACCATTTCGGCACTGTCATTGTCACTAAGCTGACGTGTCAGGCGTTGGTTCCATTGTTTGGCGACATCTCGTTGTAAAATTGTAGCACATTCTCGGGCTTCACTGGTAACGAGGTACTCTTTGGGTAACTGAATCACACTCCCCATCAATTCGGCGCGTTGCCGGAGTACTTCTGGTAATGTGGTAAACCAGGTCAACAAATCACCGTCATGCCCAAATTCAACCCGTGCCCGCCAAATCGCCCGCAGTTCATCGTCTTCACCAAATAGCCCTTCGATATCATTGCTGATAAACTCTCCCACCGTGGGGTGAGCCGCCAAATCCTCGTCGATTTTGGCTTGGACATGGTCGCGGACTTCAGCATATTGGAGCAACGACATCACCAAAAACTCGGCTGCTTGGCGTGACCGGCCACTGAGACTCGTCGCCTTGGGTGCCGCTGCTGGGGTATTTGCCGCTGGTTTGGCTGATGGCGGTGGGCTCGGATTGGGTGTCGTGCGGCGATCGTTGGTGCTGGGTGTGAGGCGGCGGAGTTCACGGCGCAACATCGTTTCGTCGATGCTGAGCATCGTGGCAAGACGTTGGATATAGTGCGTTTGTTCAAGTTGATTCGATATTTGTAGCACCAACGGTGCTAAACGATCGAGTGCAATCCGTTTGTCGCTGAGGACTTGCATGTCCAAATCACGGGTCAGCATTTGCATATAAAAATCCATGGCCGGGAGCGCATTCGCGACTAACGTAGGCCATTGGGTGGGGTCGGCTGCCAATAATTCGTCGGGGTCTTGGCCTTCGGGCATTTCGATGATGCGAATCTGTGCATCAATGCTCCGGCTCCACGTCAGTACTCCTTGGGCGGTGGGTACCGGTACCAATTGGGCATCGAGGTTGTCGCTGAGTGTTTGTAGCCCTTTGAGTGTCGCCCGGATGCCGGCGCTGTCAGCGTCGAGGGCCAAATAAATGTTTTTGGTGAGTTTTTTGATGGCTTGGACATGCTCGGCGGTGAGGGCGGTCCCGAGTGGCGCCACCACATTGCGGAAGTCGTGTTGATGCAAGGCAATCACGTCGACGTAGCCCTCGACAATCACGACGGCATCCTGCTGTCTGATGGCATCGCGGGCCATGTCGAGCCCATACAGCACGCTACTTTTGTCAAACAACAAAGTCTGGGGGGAATTCAAGTATTTGGGTTGCACGTCCCCCATCGCACGTCCCCCAAAGGCGATGATCTGCCCTTTGGCGTTGCGGATGGGGAAGATGACCCGGCCACGGAAGCGGTCGTAATAGGTGCCGTCATCACGCTGGATGGCCAACCCCGCCGCGACTACCTCGTCGGGTTGGTATTCTTGTTTGGTGGTCAGGTAATTAAACAGCAACGTGCGTTCTTCGGGGCTATAGCCGAGCTGGAAGCTTTCTTGGGCCCATTCGTTGATTTGGCGTTTGGCCACATAAGCGCGGGCTTCTTCGCCCCGAGGGGAGCGCAAGAGCATATGATGAAAAAATCGTGCCGCGGCGTTGTTGATTTCGACCAGGCGCTCGCGCAAATGATCGCGCTCTTCGTCTTGGCTGGTACGGGGGGCCAACTCGATGCCGGCGCGGTGAGCGAGTTGCTCGAGCACCTCACGGAATTCGAGCCCTTCGCTTTTCATCACAAAATCAAACACCGTGCCCGAGGCTTTGCAGCCAAAGCAGTGATAACTCTGTGAATCGGGGTAGACGGTAAATGCAGGCGTGCGCGTATTGGGGTGGAACGGACAAAACCCCACCAACGAGCGCCCCGCCTTGCGTAATTGGACTTTGGCCCCAATCAGCTCGACAATATCAATGCGTTCTTTGATTTGCTCAATTACCCGATTATTGGTCATAAAAAACCACACCATTTGGCCACGGTAGCAATTGTACGTTGTTCAATCGGCGCTTATCCGCCCCATGTGCGTGGCACATAGATATCTTGGAAGATTTGGGTGGCAAAGCGGTCGGTCATCCCCGCCACATAATCGACGACGGCTTGACTGAGGGGCTCGTCGCGTAAGCGATTGACGACCATCAGGTCGGCGGGAATTTGTTCGGGATGGGCGATGAAGTATTTGTAGAGCAGATCGATGATGAGCTCTACTTTGGGGTCTTCGGTTTTGGCAGCCGACCCGAGATAGACATGTTGGTACATGAATTCACGCAGGGTATTGGTGGCTTCGAGGACGGTAGGGCTCATGTGCAATTCGCGCACCGCAGGTGCCGCTCCTTCACCACTCGCCCACCAGTTTTGATCAATTAAATCACAGACCATGGTGTCAATACGGTCTGCATGGCTCTCTCCTAGGACTGCAATCGCATCGCTGGGGAGGTCGTCTGCGGTGAGAATCCCGGCACGGAGGGCATCATCGATATCGTGGTTGATATAGGCCACAGAGTCGGCGATTTTGATGATTTGGCCTTCGAGGGTACTCGCTACCCCCCAGGCTTTGGCGCTGATGTCACGCCGCCCTTTGGAATGCATGTAGATGCCTTCGCGTACCACATAGGTCAGATTCAAGCCGGCGCCGTTTTTTTCGAGGACTTCGACAATCCGGCGGCTTTGTTCGTTGTGGCGGAAGGAATGACCGATGGCGTGGGCCAATGCGGTCTCACCGGCATGCCCAAATGGGGCATGGCCAATATCGTGACCGAGCCCAATTGCTTCGACCAAATCTTCGTTGAGGCGCAACCCGCGCGCAATGGTGCGGGCGATTTGGGTGACCTCGAGGGTATGGGTCAAGCGGGTCCGGTAATGGTCACCTTGGGGGGCAATAAATACTTGAGTTTTGTGTTTGAGGCGTCGGAATGGCTTGGAATGCAGTATGCGATCGCGGTCACGTTGGAAGCTGGTCCGCACTGGCGATTCGGCTTCTGGGTGTTCACGAATGGCGGCATCGCTTTTGGCAGCAAATGGTGATAACCACTGTTGCTCGCCTTGTTCAATCCGTTGTCGTACCTGTAGATGGTGCATAATGACCTCCTTTGGACGCAACTAATGACCACATAAATAATGCTCCAGCCAGATGAAGCCCAATTAATACGGGATAATAAATCGGGTGGGCGAGTTGACTAGCAAGCTCAAGCACTACGGTATTATCGGCAAAACAGGGTACCGCGCCGGGAATCGGTAACCAACAAGATTCGACGCGGGCTGCCAGAAACGGCGAAAATAAGTAGATAACCGCCATCCCGAGGAGCGTGTCACGCCACAGCAAGCGCCACCCAATCAATAACCCAAACGCACTTACAAAGGGAATCGCCACCAAAATCCATCGCCGCGCCCAATCATCATTGGGATTGCTCCCAGACCACACCATGATAGAAATAATTGTACTAAGGACAATCGCCAATGCGGTAATACCATGCGAGATCCGCTCTTGCGTCAATAGCGGTATTTCACTACCCGTAAACAGTGAACCGGTGATTGGTTGAACTGGGCCGGTGACGGGTTTGGTCGGTGCAGTGACGGGTTTGGTCGGTGCAGTGACGGGTTTAGTCGGTGCAGTGACGGGTTTAGTCGGTGCGGTGATGGGTTTGGTCGGTGCGGTGATGGGTTTGATTGGTTCGGTGATGGGATTTTGTTCCTGCATAGATTCACCATTACGCATATGACATAAATGAAAACAGACAGCCGACAGCGGGAGACCGCCATCGGCTGTGTGATTGCCGGGCAATCAATCTGGTTTAACCGAAATGTTTGCGGTTCTTTTCGATGAATTTGCGCATCCCTTCAGGGACGGCATCATCGGCGTAGATTGCTTCGACCGGGCATTCGGGCTCACAGGCACCGCAATCGATACATTCATCGGGGTTGATGTAATACTGATCCGACCCGTCATAAATGCAGTCAACTGGACATACCGAAACGCATGAGGCATCTTTGGTGCCAATGCAGGCTTCTGTAATCACATACGGCATAATTTTATCCTCCTAGTGGACAGCTACTCCACACCACATAAAGATAATAGCACATATTTTGTGCGGTTGTGGCAAATATCACGCAATTCCGACTTCATAGCAGATGCGGCAGCGGGCTTCATACAATTCTAATCCACCTACTGCAATCACCGGTGCGGTATGAGGCGCTGCTTGCCCATTGATAAGCCGTTGTGAACGGGTGGCATACGAGCCACATTTGACACAAATCGCAAACAATTTGTCGACTTGTTCGGCGACGGCCATCAATTCTGCCACGATGGCAAAGGGTTGGGCTCGGAAGTCTTGGTCGAGTCCTGCCACTACCACTCGAATCCCACGGTCGGCGAGCGTTTGGCAGCCAGTGGCAATGGCCTGTGGCTCACTTTCGAGGAATTGGACTTCGTCGATGGCGACGACCTGGGTACCATCAGGCACGGCTGCGACGATATCAGCGATGCTGGCCACCGTAATGGCTTCGATTTTTTGGCCATTATGGCTGACCAAACTGCCGGTGCGGTAACGAGTATCGCGGCGTGGTGTAAAGGCAAGCAAGCTCTGCCGCGCCAATTGGACATGGTTGAGGCGCCGGATGAGTTCTTCGGTTTTGCCACTAAACATACACCCGCAGATAACCTCAATCCGCCCACCATTGGGTAAACGTGTCATCGTGGTACCTTCGTGTATTAACTGGATGCTTTATGGTAGCATATCGCACCTATCTTGAAAAATCAGGCCCCTTGCACTCCATCAAGCAGCGCCACCACATTGTCCCCGAGGGCGGCGATGGCATAGCCTCCTTCTTGGATGACGGCTACCGGTAGCCCTAGTTGGTGAATGCGTTGCCCTATCGCCGTATAACAGCCTCGGCTTAATTTGAACCCCCCCAACGGATCCCCCGCAAAGGTATCAAATCCGGCCGACACCACCAACGTTTGGACCCCAAAATCACGCACCCGTTGCAGGGCGGCATCGACCACCGCCAGGTACTGCTCGTCATCACAGCCAAACGCCAATGGATAATTGTGGTTGGTCCCCAATCCTGCCCCTTCGCCCTGCTCGTCGGCAAAGCCGAGGAAGTACGGGTAGCATTCGTCGGGATGCCCGTGAATCGAGATGAATTGCACATCGCCGCGCCCATAAAAAATCTGTTGCGTACCATTGCCATGATGAATGTCGATGTCGAGAATAGCGACTTTGCCGCGTTGGCTGAGGGTTTGGGCGGCTACTGCAGCATTGTTGACATAACAATATCCGCCACACATATCGGTACCGGCGTGGTGGCCTGGCGGGCGGCAACGGGCGTAGGTTTGCGCTCCGCCAGCGAGTAATTGTTGGGCGGCGGTATAGGCCATGCTGGCTGAATCAATGATAGCTTCCCACGAATGAGCGACGATAGGCGCACTCAAATCAAAGGCATAATAGCCTGCTTCGGCCAGAGGATGCGGCGAATGGCGATGCATCCAGCGCACCGCGAGGGTGCTAGGCAGCACCGCCTCGGGGGCGCCACCGGCGGCGCACCAGCGCGGGTAGATGGTGGCGAGGTAGTGAAGGTAGGCTGGGTCATGGATGGCGTGTAGGATTTCGCTGGGGACCGTGGTGATGGCGGTGGTGGTGGTGTAGCCAGCGGCTTGTAAGGCGCGGTCGATGATATGGGCGCGCTCGGCCGATTCAAACGGCGGAATCAACGCCCCATCATAAAACTCGTGTGGAGGCATATGCTGGGTATGGGTGGTGCTGGTGATGATCTGCATCGCAATCATTTCCTTTTGTGGAATGTATAGACAAAAAAGATAATGGTTGATGGTGGTAGTATACCAATACCGGCGTCAAAAAGTATGTGTGGTAGGGTTATTTCGACGTATACCGATGAAAAATGTGTAAAGGAGCACCCATGGACAAGGCTCAACGTACTTGCGATTTTTTGGATGCGGCCCGGGCTGGTGATGCGCCACGGCGCGGGCGTTGGTGACGGCTACCGCCGTACACCACAACATGTACTTTGCCGCCGACATAGCGGTGTTAATTGTTGCCAATCAGGCAGGGAATGTTTTAGGGCAAGTACGGTGGTATAATCGCCTCATCCCGATTTGCAAATGAAAAGAGTGCAATGATGAGCTGCAAAGTCCAGATTTCGCTTGATCTCCACACCATCGAAGACACTTTGTATGTAGCCGATATTGCCGTGCAGTGTGGCGTCGATTGGCTGGAAGCCGGCACGGGGCTGATGGTCGAGCAAGGGTTGCATGTAGTGACGGCGCTCCGTGCCAAATACCCGCACCACCCGATTGTCTGTGATTTCAAGGTGTGCGATGGAGCCAGTTATTTTGCAAAAATTGCCGCGGCGGCAGGGGCCACCCACTTCGACGTGATGGCGGCGGCGCACGACGCCACCTTGCGGGCCGCCGGTGAGTCGGCGCGGCAGCTGGGCTTGACTGCCATCGCCGACACGATGTTTTGTGCCGACCCGGTGGCGGCGGCCGTGCGCGCCGAAGCGCTGGGCGTGCAGATGATTGGTTGGCATTTGGGGCTCGACCACCGCACCGAAAACCGGAGCTTGCGCGCCATTGACGGCCTCGCTGACGTCCTCAAGGCAGTCAAAATTCCGGTGCAGGTGGTGGGTGGCTTGTCCATCGAGGATGCCATTACTGCCGCCAAAATGGGCGCGTCGTCGGTAGTAATTGGTGGTCCGTTAGTCCCTGTCGATCGTGGTGCCCAATTGATGGCTAATTTGCGGGCTGTGGTGGCCGGCGTCCGATAGTGGCATGCGAACATTTATGCTAAAATATACGTAATGTATATTTTCCTGTCCCACAATAGCTATCGTCAAAAGGTGCCTTATGCCGCCTACTCCCCAACGTGGATTATTTGATCCGAGTCATGATGATGCGGTGCAACGTCAAGCACCGCTTGCTACCCGCATGCGTCCCAAATCGTTGGCTGACATGGTCGGTCAACAGACGATTATCGGTGACGGGCGGATGTTACGGCGTGCCATCGAGCACGACACGCTTTTTTCGATGATATTGTGGGGGCCGCCAGGTTGTGGCAAAACCACCCTCGCCCGGATTATCGCCGAGCATACCAAAGCCCATTTTGAGCCCTTGTCAGCAGTGACTGCGGGGGTGGCCGATTTGCGCCGGGTGGTGAGTGAAGCGCGGGATCGGCTGGGGATGTATCGTCAGCGCACGGTGTTGTTTATCGACGAGATTCATCGCTTTAACAAATCCCAACAAGACGCCGTGTTACCTCATGTCGAAGACGGCACAGTGATTTTGATAGGCGCTACTACCGAAAACCCCTCGTTCGAAGTCAACCCCGCCCTGCGCTCGCGGGCGCGGGTGTTTGTGCTCGAATCACTAGACGACACCCAGTTGGGCAACCTGATCGACCGTGCCGTGAGTGATAGCGTCAATGGCCTGGCCGAATTCCAGCCACTCCTCGCCAGTGATGCTCGTGGCTACCTGATTGATATGGCCAACGGCGATGCCCGAGTGGCGCTCAACGCCTTGGAAGTGGCAGTCACCTCCAAAACACCGGCTCTCGGTGGCAAACGACTGATTACCGTGGACGATATGCGCGAGGCGCTACAAAGCCGCGCCACCCGCTACGACAAAAACGGCGAATTGCACTACGATGCCATCTCGGCCCTGCACAAGTCGATTCGTAGTAGTGATCCCGATGCGTCGGTTTATTGGCTGGGGCGTATGCTCGAAGGGGGCGAAGACCCGCTCTACATTGCCCGCCGCCTGATGCGGGTGGCCGTCGAAGACATCGGCCTGGCTGATCCGCAAGCGATTGTGGTGGCGACGGCCATCCAGCAGACCGTCCATTTCCTCGGTCAACCCGAAGGGGATTTAGCGCTGGCCAACCTGGTGCTCTATCTTGCCCAAGCCCCCAAAAGCAACGCAGCCTATGTGGCCTACAAACAAGCATTAGTCGATGTAGCCGAAACCCGCAACGAGCCGGTACCAATGCATTTGCGCAACGCACCGACGTCGTTGATGAAGGGCCTGGGTTATGGGCGGGGCTACCAATACGCACACGACGACCCCAATGCCCAGGTTGACCAAGTGCACTTCCCTGAAAACTTACGTGGGCGGCGCTATTATCGTCCCAGCGACCGGGGCTTTGAAGCCACGATTGGGGAGCGCTTGGCGTGGCGTGAATCATTGGAGAGCGTCCAACCGGCGCCGCCCGTCGCTGATGTCGCACCGGTAGCTGCTCGCCAGCGCGGTACGACCGCACAAGCGGATGCGTCGTATGATCCACAACAATATGCCGGTGAGGAAGCCCAAATCCCCGAAGAATTCCCCGAAGTGCCGCCAGTACGCCCGTCCCGCCGTAAATGAAAGTCAGTGCCATGTCGCGTCCAATTGCGTATTGGGTTTATCTGCTGTATGGGGCATTGATTTTGGTGGGATTGGTGAGTTTGCTCCGGTATCTGCCGCTCTTTTTTCCACCCGTACAGTATGACTTTCGGGCCTATTATGCGGCAGGATATGCGGTGATTCATCAGTTGTCTATTTATGAAAAACATCTCGATTACCAGCCAGTTTTTTTATATATGCCGATTACTGCAGTGTTTTTTGTGCCGCTGGCGTGGTTCCCCATATCGATTGCATTATGGATTTGGTATGCTATCAATTTGGTTGTGTGGGGGAGTTGGATTTGGCTATTGATAAAAAATATCCCCCTAACGCGCAGGCAACAATTGTTGGTGATTGTGACCGCCGTGGTATTGCCGGCGAGTATTGATATTATTTCGTTAGGGCAAATTACCCACCTTATCATGTTGGGGATTGTGGCAGCGCTGGTATTGTTGCGGCGGGGCGCGAGTGGCTGGGCTGGGGTGATTGTGGGATTGGTAATCATCATCAAAGTGCAATTACTCTTGCTGGCCCTGCTTTTTATATGGCGCAAAGATATACGTGGTGCATTTGCTACCGTTGCGACGGTGGGGATAGGGATTCTTTTGGGCGCATTGGCGTTGGGATGGGCAACGGTAGGGGAATGGGTCAATGCAATTCAACAAAAAGCAGTGGTCAGTGCCATATTTCCCGTCAATCAATCGTTGAGTGCAAGCATTACGCGGTTTTTTGTGCCACAACAGGTCCAAACTGCGGTACTGCGCATCGACAATGCACAACAAATCCCCGTATCTGCCCTGCTTACGCCGGCCTGGTTGGCGCAGTGGGTGGTGGTGTGTGTCATCATTTGCATCGGATGGTATAGCTATCAGCGTGTGCGCACAATCACTGATTCCGATATGCAGGCGGCAATCGTGTTGCCAATCATGTTGCTGGTCACGCCGTTGAGTTGGGATAGTTATATGGTGTACCTGCTCTGGCCAATTGCCTTGTTGTGGGCAAAGGTACAGCATACACGTGATGTCATCTGGCTCAGCCTGATTGTCGGTTGTATGATAGTGCATCGTTTTTGGCGGGTATTGGTGTGGCAGTTTCATAGCCCACTCGTGCTGATATGGGGATGTGTGGCGATGCTCTGTTGTTGGTGGGCAATCATTCGGATAGATAATCGATTGGTACAAGAAGAGGACCAAAATGGCACACATTGATATGCAGCAGGCCTTTGACTTTGGGCAACGGCGCATTCTGATGAGTGGGGGGAGTGGTGTGTTGGGGCGAAGTATGGTGCGGACATTGTTGGCGCACGGTGCCACCGTGGTGCTGTTGTCGCGCGACCCTGCCACGGCCTTGGCACATTTCGCCGATCTCAGTGCAGACGCACTGGCGCGATTGCAGTGTGTGGCGGCGGATTTGAGCGATGCCAATCAACTCAGTGCTGCCGTGGCCCAGGTGCTCGCCCAGGGTCCGATTGACACATTGATCAATGGGGCAGGGGGCAATCGTCCCCAGGCTACCACCGGCAACCAACGCTTTTTTGATTTGCCACTGACGGCTATGCACGAAGTGGTCGATGTCAATTTGTTTAGTGCGATTCAATTATCGCAGCTGGTGGTGCCTCATTTCGTGGCGCAACAGCACGGGGTGGTGCTCAATATTTCGTCGATTAGCACGGCGCGTCCCCTCACGCGGGTGGTGACCTATTCGGCCGCCAAAGCGGGGCTCGATGCCTTTACGCGCTGGCTCGCTACGCATGTGGCGCTGGAATATTCGCCACAGATTCGCGTTAACGCGATTGCGCCGGGATTTTTTCTAACCGAACAAAACCGATTTTTGTTGATGGAAGCCGACGGGCAGACCTTGACCACCCGTGGCCAACAAATCCTCGCCCATACCCCCATGCAACGCTTCGGGCACCCCGATGATTTGGTGGGGACGATGATGTGGTTGTTGTCGCCGGCGGCCGGATTTGTGACGGGGCAAGTGATTGCCGTGGACGGCGGTTTTTCGGCATATAGTGGTGTATGAAGTAGGAAGCATGAATTCGGAAGTCGGAAGTAGGGGCGATTAATCCACGGTGCACCCTAAAGAATGGTGGTATGTGCGAATCTCGGCGCCGTGGAGAATCGCCCGTGCAATCGTCGATGCCAGACATATCCATACCCACCGATATAATCGTATGATGGAAAAAGAAAGTGGCAATCATGACCCAGACAATTCTCGATGATGGTGCATTAGCGGATATCATCTCCCAAGGGCTCGCCGCCCGTAATTTGCGTGGCCAACGAGTACTCGTACTCATCCCCGATGCCACTCGCACCATGCCAATGCCGCGCTATTTTGCGATTGTGCGTCAGGCCTTGCGCGCAGCCGGCGCCATGCAACAAACCTGGATGGTGGCACTCGGCACGCATCCCGCCATGGACACCGATGCCCTCAACCGGCTGCTTGGTTGTGACCTGACACAATTAGCCCACGATGAATCGGATGTCGAAGTGGTCAATCATGCCTGGCAAGACCCTGCCACCTTGGTGCAAGTAGGGGTGATTGACAGCGATACGATGGCGCGTTTGAGTGGTGGCCTGAGTAGCGACGCCGTGCCGGTGCGGGTGAATCGGGCGGTATTAACCCATGACCATATTTTGATTTGTGGACCAGTCTTCCCCCACGAAGTGGTCGGATTTTCGGGTGGCAACAAATACCTTTTCCCCGGTATTTCGGGCCCCGATGTCATCAATGCTACCCACTGGTTGGGCGCACTCCTTACATCGTATGCTATCATCGGTACCGCCAACACCGCGGTGCGTGCCGTGATTGACTATGCTGCTGCCTTGATCCCTACGCCACGTTTTGCAATTTGTGCGGTGGTGACCCCTGCTGGCGTGCATGGCACCTTTGTCGATAACCCCGAATCAGCCTGGGCGGCGGCGGCCGCATTGTCGGCCCAAATTCATGTGCGTTGGCTCGATAAACCGGTCCAGCGCGTGATTGCCGTGTTGCCCAGCATGTATGACGAACTGTGGGTGGGCTCCAAGGGCATGTACAAAAGTGAACCGGTGGTGGCAGATGGCGGTGAAGTGGTGATTTATGCCCCTCACCTGCACGAAGTGAGTGTGGTGCACGGCAAATCGATTCGCGAGATTGGCTATCATGTGCGTGATTACTTCCTCGGCCAGTGGGATAAATTCGCGCACGTGCCCAAAGGGGTGATTGCCCATTCCACTCACCTGCGCGGGGTAGGCACGTGGCACGACGGTATCGAGCGCCCGCGGATTACGGTCACCTTGGCTACCGGCATTTCACGCGAGGAATGCCAACAACTCAACCTTAATTATGCTGATTACCGCACCATCGACCCGCAGCGTTTGGCTGCTGGCGACAATAGCGAATGCCTGGTAATTCCACGAGCAGGCGAGTTTTTGTACCGCTTACGCGAGCGCTAAGGCGGCACATTCATCTTGACAGCGGACACAGCCGTGCAGGGCGATTTCGTCGTGCACGGCGTGGATGGCGGTGGCTGCATCCCAATAAAAATGCGTTTCACCAATTAACACATTAACCCCCAAGCGATCCAGCATCGCCCGTACTGCGGGCTGAACTCCTGCGAGTAGCACTTGACCATTACGGCTCTGGAATTCGCTGATGAGCTGGCGAAGTATTTCGGCACCCATCACGTCGATCATGGGCACGCCCCGCATGCTCAAAATCAGCGTGTGGCAATCTTGTTGCTGTTGTAGCGCGCTACGCATGGCCGCCGCATTGCCAAAAAAAAGTGCCCCATTGACATAGGCCACTCGCACCCCCGCACAGGCCACCGCAAAACGGGCATTGGGTATGCGTTTGGGATCAACCGGTACCACAGTGACCGAGGCAGCGTCGGCTTCGAGGCGCAAATGGATGATGGCCGAGACTGCCAAGCCAATCAAAATCGCCTGGGTTAAATCAAGTGCCGCCGTCGCCAGCATCGTCACCACCACTCCGGCGATGGCGTGTTTGAGGCGGGCCTGACCATAACGGATGAGTGTGGGCCAGTCGCACATGTGCCAGGCGGTCCAGAGCAATACGCCGGCTAAGCAAGCGAGCGGCACATAGGCGATGATACTGCCAAGAAATAAGACACTCAGCATCAATGCGACTGAATGAAAAATACTGGTCAAACGGGTGTGGGCGCCACTGCGAATGGCCACCGCCGTGCGCGAAATCGCCGCACTCGACGGTACCCCACCAAACCACGGTACGATCATGTTGGCGCCCCCTTGGGCGATTAATTCTTGGTCGGGGTCAAATGATTTGCCACTCATTGCGGCTCCGGCCGTGCCGGTCATCAGGCTTTCGATGGCGGCAAGCGCCGCAATCGACACACCTGCGCTGACGATGTCACTTAGTTTTTGCCAAGGAATCGCGCTCCAATTGAGATGGTCGGCCAATACAATCGTGGCAGGTAGACTACCAATCCGCCCGATGTCCCACCCCAGCCACCAACTTATCGCCGTCATGATAATCATGGCGCCAAGGGCATCGGGGATTTTGGGGATGGAGTGGTGGAATAGCCAAATCAGCACCATTGTCGCCACCGTACACATGAGTGCTGCACTATTGATGGTGGGGTGACTCGTGAAATAGCCGAGCAATTTGAGTAAACCGGTATCTGCGGGTGGGGTGTGTATGCCCAGTGCGGCATCGATTTGACCGATGCCAATAATCACCGCAATGCCACAAGTAAATCCCGTAATTACCGGTGTAGGGATAAACACCACGTAACGCCCGAAGCGTAATAGCCCCATCAGCACAAGTAATGCACCACCGACCAAGGTGGCGGTCCACATCCCCATCAAGCCGGTCCGGTGCAATACCACCAGCAATACCGCCGACATGGCGCCGGTCGGACCACTGATTTGATAGGCGGTGCCGCCGAGTAGCCCAGTGATGAGTCCGGCCATGATAGCGGTGACTAGCCCAGCAGCAGGAGTCATACCGCCGGCAATGCCATAGGCGAGTGCTAGCGGTAGACAGACGGCCGCCACCGTCAGTCCGGCGATGATGTCACGACGTAAGCCGGTGAGCGAATATTGGTGGAATTCGGTGCGGATGAGGCGGCGGAATTGATTGATGCGTAACATGGATCTCCCCCTGTTCTTTGTAGGCATTATATACCCAAAGAAGTCTGTTTTTTGTTGAAAAATGATAAAAATATATGCGTATCACAAAAAATACCTAAAGGTCTATTTTTTTGATTAATAACAATTATTCCGCAAAAAAAGAATTAAATAATCAGTAATTTTTTTGTGGTTTGCAGAGGTGTTTTTTTGAAAGACAAAAAAATAGTACCGTATACTATTGCGCTGGGTAATCTCTGCAATTTCTGCTTATCCTGCATGGAGATTCCACGCACTGTTGCGGGCAACCGGCATGGAATGACGCTGAGGTGGGGATTGGCGTAGGTATTGGGACAAAAACATAGGCACAACAGAATCACCTTGCGTTTATAATGAACGCAACTCAACAAACAATAAAGGTGAAACAATGCGTACGCATGCAAGTGTGGTAATTATTGGCGCAGGGGTGATGGGGGCGTCGGTGGCCTGTCATTTGGCGATGCGTGGTTGCCACGACGTGGTCATCCTCGAGCAATTCGATACCGAAGTCCAGGGGAGTACGGCGCGCTCTGCCGCAGGTGTGCGTCATCAGTTCTCGCACGAAATCAACGTGCGCATGTCGCAATACGGCATCGAGCGTTTACGCCACTTCCAGAGCGAAATCGGTGGCGAAAGTGGTCTGCGCCAAGTAGGCTATCTTTTTTTGATTACTGATGAAGAAAACTGGCAAGGGTACCGAGAAGCCACCGCCATGCAAAATGCCTTGGGCGTACGGACACAACTGCTCAAACCGAGCGAGATCCATGCCATTGTGCCTGATGTCAATCTCGATGGGATTATTGGAGCCACCTTTGGTCCCGATGATGGTTTCTGTGATCCGCATGGGGTGGCCATGGGATACCTCAATCGCGCCCGTAGTCTGGGTGTCGAATTGGTGCGCTCGGCACCTGCTACTGCTATCGAGGTGGTAAACGGTCGCGTGGTGGCGGTGCAGACGCCCCAGGGTCGGATTAGTTGCGAGACGGTGATTAATTGTGCCGGGTCGTGGGCGGGCGTGGTGGCGGGGCTGGCCGGGCTCGACGTGCCGGTGCAACCCTTCCGGCGCAATATTTATGTGACCCAACCAACCGATATCATTCCGGGACAGATGCCGTTGACCGTCGACGTGACGTCGGGCTTTTGGATGCGCAAAGAGCACGATAGTCTGATTATGGGGTTGTCCAAACCCGACGAACCTGCGGGCTACAACACGGCGGTCGATTGGGGTTGGCTCGACACCGTGCTCGATGCCGGTTTCCACCGTTTTCCGCGCCTTGGTGAAGTTCAATTGGCCGAAAAGCAATGTTGGGCTGGTGCTTACGAAATCACCCCCGACCACATGCCGATCCTTGGGCGTCACCCCGAGTTGCCGTCATTCATCAATGCGGCGGGTTTTAGTGGGCACGGCATCATGCATTCGCCGGCCACGGGGTTATTGATTGCCGAAGAAGTCCTCGATGGCCGGGCACAGAGCTTTGACATTGATTCATTGCGCATCGAGCGCTATGCCACGGGGACATCGTTTGAGCGCAACATTATTTAGGCGCGACAATAATGCAACATGGATGCTGATGAATCAATAATGTGCGATTTCTGCAATGACCAATTTCTACGACTGCAGGAATTGGTCATTGCTATGGGGAATATTATGTGCTGTTTATGCCGACGACACATAGGTTTCACGCAAGGTTTGCAGACCACGATTGCGTAGTTGCTTGATGGCGCCTTCACTGCGATTGAGTGAGCGGGCGATTTGGGCAAAGGTCATATCGTTGCAATAGCGCATGATGATTACCCGCTGTTGTTCTTCACTGAGATTGGCGAGGATACTACGGAAGTGTTCGTCTTCGGCGATAGCTGATTCGTCGAGTACATGGGCATCGTAGTCTTGGATGGTGACTTGCGGTCGGCGTGCCATATAGCGAATGGCATCGACCGCTTTGTCGTGGGCGATACGATACAACCAGGCTTCGATGGGTAGGCCGCGGTCGTGGTAGTTGGGTAATCCTTCGAGGACTCGCACAAAAACATCGTTGCACAAATCTTCGGCGAGGGCGGTGTCATAGACACGGCGGTAAAGGTAGCGGCGGATGGCATCAGCGTGATTGACGTACAAGGTTGCGACAGTCTGTTGGTGTGACATGAATTGCTCCTCTCAGTAGATACATTGTGTTTCCAGCTCTACTTTCGCAAAGGAGCGTAACGCGGGCATTACCAATGGGGGAGGGACGACGTGACGTAGGGGCGATTAATCCAGTCGCCCCTACGTCAATTGTGGTATGTGGAGATTTGCAAGGCGACGGGAAAATCGCCCGAGGATCAAGGGCCGGTGCGCAAAATGCCCGCGCCCACCAGGCATCCGCCAACCCGTGGGGCAATCCCCGTTTCTCCGACGTTTCTCATATCATTCTGGTATAATTTGCTACAAAATGATTATCAGGGGTTGTAATGCAATCATTCACCGAAGTCCCCGCTGGTCCACAGCATGATGACATAGTCGAAATCGCCAAAGCGTGGGCCGGCACCACTATTGCCTATGCCATTGTTCAAACGGGAGTTGCCAATCTACTCAGCCCACAATTCATCGAGCAACTATTGGTTGCGTCGATTGTGTGTGGCGTAGGATTTGTGGTGCACGAAGTCGCCCATCGCCAAGTGGCGCGTCATTTTGGCGCCTCGGCGCATTTTGCTGCCGACAATCGTTGGTTGCTGTTGTCGTTGTTGATTTCGTTGGCCGGGATTTTCATTGCCGCGCCGGGCGCCGTATGGCATACCGGTGTCAACGACAAACGTCGGCTCGGCTTGATTGCCTTGGCTGGTCCATTGTCGAATCTGGTGTTGTCGTTGGTGTTTTTGTTGATTTATCCGGTGGCGTTCATATTGCGGTGGGATTTTGATTTGCTGTATGTGATTTGTATGGTGGGTGTTGGCTTTAATGCCTGGATTGGGTTGTTCAATCTCATCCCCAATGGGCCGTTTGACGGTGCCAAAGTATTGGCGTGGTCGAGTAGCGTCTATGTGGCGATGTTAGCCGTAGCTGGGGTGATGGCGTTTGGATTGGCCCGCCACGATACGTTGATTACCGTGTGGAGTTGGATGGTTTCACTAATTATTCGCTAATTTTGTTGACATAAAAGGAATGTACTCATGCGCAGTAAATTGATTGCCGGGAACTGGAAGATGCACAAAACAGTCGCCGAAGCCACGGCTTTGACCGATGCGATTGTGGCTGGTTTGACGAATATCCCCGCCGACCGCGCCGTGGTCATCTGCCCCACCTTTACGGCGCTGGGTGCCGTGATTGCCCGGCCTCGTGGTGGGGTTGCGGTCGGTGCCCAAAACGTCTACCCCGAAGTCCAAGGGGCTTTTACCGGCGAAATCTCGCCGGGGATGCTCAGCGATATCGGCTGTAGCTACGTGATTGTGGGCCACAGCGAACGCCGCCAGTTGTTTGGCGAAACCGACGCCATGATTGCCCGCAAAACGGCTGCAGTCCTCGCTGCCGGTATGACGCCGATTGTCTGTGTGGGCGAGACCCGCGCCGAGCGTGAAGCGGGCAATGCCCAAACCGTCGTCCTCGGTCAAATCGCCGGTGCCTTAGCAGGCTTGAGTGATCGCCTAGCCGAAGTCGTCGTGGCGTATGAGCCAGTATGGGCGATTGGGACAGGCTTGACCGCCACCGCCGGCGATGCCCAGACCATGCATGCCGCCATCCGTGGTGAATTGCGCCGGATTGGTGGCGCGGCTGCCGACGTGGTGCGCATCCAATACGGCGGTAGTGTCAAACCCGACAACGTTGATGAATTGATGGCCCAACCCGATATTGATGGCGCCTTGGTTGGTGGTGCCGCCTTAGTTGCCGATAGCTTTTTGCGGATTGTGCAATATCGCTAATTGCCAGGGAACAGCATGACGTGTGTAACGTCAATGGATACAAAATTATGATGGTTGATAGGAATAAATATGACTAATGAAGCAATGGGAAATGAAGCCGGCGCCATTGATTACCCACTCGTCGTCCTCGGCGAAATGGTCATCATGCCGCAAATGACGGTACCCTTGCAGATTGGTCAAGGTAAGTCGTTTCGTGCCTTAGAATTCGCTTGGGATGCCAAGCAACCGGTGTTGTTGATTTTTGTGCCCGAAGAGGTCATCGAACAATACAAAAGCGGTACCCCGCCACCGTTGCCCAAGGTGGGAGTCACGGCCCGCCTCGAAGAGTTTATGAAGCTCCCCGATGGCACTGCGCGGATTATCCTCGAAGGGCAGCAACGGGCCCATATCGATGAGTTGTTGCAAAAAGAACCGCACTACCAAGTGCGCGCCCATGTCATCAACGACGAAGTCGTGCTCAACATGGACGTCGAAGCGTTGATGGAGACGGTCAAACAACAAGTCGATGACTTTGTCGATCACCTCGGTGAAGTGCCCCAAGAAGCCGTGGCATTTGTTCGGCGCATCGATGCCCCAGGGCACTTGGCCGATATCGTCACCTATGCGCCAGCCTTTGATTTCAAAGAACGCTTGGCGGTATTGACCGAGCTCGACCCAGTGGCTCGCCTGCACATTGTCCACCGCATGTTGGCGCGCCACCTCGAATTGATGAAGATTCGCCAAAAAATTCAGCTCGACACCAAGGAGATCCTCGACCAAGGGCAAAAGGAATACTTCTTGCGTGAGCAGATTCGCGTGATTCGCCGTGAATTGGGCGAAGACGACGAGCTTGATGACCCGGTTGACGAACTCAAGAAAAAAATTCAAGCCATGGTGGCTCCCGAATATGTGCGGGATCAAGCCATGCATGAATACCGCCGCCTAGCCCAACAAGGCCAAGGCAGCCCCGAAGCGGGCGTGATCCGTACCTACATCGATTGGTTGATGGCGTTGCCATGGAACATGGAAGAACTCGCCGCCATCCACATGCACGATGCCCAACGCATCCTCGATGAAGATCATTACGGCCTCGAGAAAGTCAAAGAACGCATCCTCGAATACATTGCGGTGCGCAAATTGGTGGGTACCAAGATGCGGTCACCGATTTTGTGTTTGGTCGGGCCGCCAGGAGTGGGCAAAACTTCGTTGGGACGCTCGGTGGCACGGGCTCTCGACCGCAAGTTTGTGCGGGTAAGCCTCGGTGGCGTGCGTGACGAAGCCGAAATTCGCGGTCATCGTCGTACCTACATTGGCGCCATGCCTGGCCGCGTCATCCAAGGGATGAAGTCGGCCAAATCACGGGCAGCGGTGTTTGTGCTCGACGAAATCGACAAAGTGGGCCAAGACTTCCGCGGTGACCCGACGTCGGCCTTGCTCGAGGTCCTCGACCCCGAACAAAACGGCGCCTTCTCGGATCATTATCTCGAAATCCCGTTCGACCTGTCGCAGGTGGTGTTTGTGGCGACGGCCAACCAGCTCGACACCATCCCGGCTCCGTTGCGCGACCGGATGGAAATCATCGAGATGAGTGGTTATACCGAAGAAGAAAAACTCGGCATTGCGACGCGCTTTCTGATGCCCAAACAACGTGAAGCCCACGGCTTGACCGAGGCCAGCTTGACGATTACTGATGCGGCCTTGTTGAACGTCATCCAAGCCTATACCCGTGAATCTGGCGTGCGTTCGCTTGAGCGCGAAATCGCCACGATTTGTCGCAAGGTGGCTCGCCGGGTGGCCGACCTCGAAGTCGAGACCCCACCGCTGACGCATGTGGATGCAGACCAAGTCAAAGACTACCTCGGGGTCCCCCGCTATAGTTATGATATGGCTGAACTCCAAGACGAAGTGGGCGTGGCTACGGGGGCTGCTTGGACGTCGGTCGGTGGCGAAACGTTGTCCATCGAAGTGCTGTCGTTCAAAGGCAAAGGCGCCTTCCAGTTGACGGGTCAACTGGGCGACGTGATGAAGGAATCGGCGCATGCGGCCATGAGTTATGCCCGGGCGCATGCCGACGAGCTGGGTGTGCCGGGGACCTTTTTTGATGAGCATATCATTCACATCCACGTACCCGAAGGTGCCGTCCCCAAGGATGGTCCCTCGGCGGGGATTACTATGACCACGGCCCTGATTTCGGCGATGACGGGACGCAAAGTGCGCCGTGACGTGGCGATGACGGGCGAAGTCACCTTGCGCGGTAAAGTATTGCCGATTGGTGGCTTAAAGGAAAAAACGTTGGCGGCCCATCGGGCTGGCATCAAAACGTTTATCTTGCCGTTCGCCAATACCAAGGACATCGCCGAACTGCCGCAACGGATTCGCGATGAACTCGAGCTCATCCCCGTCTCGTCGATGGATGAAGTGTTGCGGATTGCCCTGCGGGCCTAAATAGGTGTGAAAATGCGCTCTGCCGTATGGCAGAGCGCATTTTTTGTGCCATTCACCCATAGCCGCCCTTATTTTTTTTGACTAAAGACAAAAATACCCCCGACGATAAGTAATACGGGCAGGGCAAAGCGCCAAATTTGTGGCCCAAACAGCAAACTGACCAATAAATAGACGCCCATCAACATCAAGACCATGCCTACCCATCCACGTCGTTTGCTGACCTCGTCATCGGCGAATTGGTAGGGCTGGATGACCATGCCGATGGGCTCGAGGGGCATAATCATCCACAACACGAAGTAGGCGAGTAGACCGGTACCAAATCCAATCACCAAAATCAAAAAAATCAAGCGAATAATCCACGAATCAACCCCGAGGGCGCGGGCGATGCCGCTGGCAACGCCGGCAATCATATAGTCATCGCGCCGGCGAAAAAATCGAGTTTGTACGTTCATGTGCGATCTCCCAATCGGTGGTTGTATTGGCGCATATGACGCATGGGTGTGGGTGATGGTTGCACTCGCACGGCTAACTCAGGTTGATGACCATCAACTTGGGCTCGGTCATTTCTTCGATTGCGTAGCGCACCCCTTCACGCCCGGTGCCCGAGTTTTTGACGCCGCCATAGGGCATGGGGTCGAGGCGCCACGTTGGCATATCGTTGATGATGACCCCACCTACCTCGAGCTGGTCGTAGGCGGTGTAGATGCGCCCGATATCGCGGGTAAATACAGCCGCTTGCAAGCCAAAGTCACTATTATTGACGGCGGCAATCGCCTCGGCAAAGGTGTCGTAAGGCTGTACGGTCACCACCGGCGCAAAGACTTCGCGGCAATTGACATTGAGGGAGGCATCGGCATCGGCAATCACCGTGGGGGTGACGATGCCGTTCGTGACCGTGCCTCCCGTGAGGAATGTAGCACCGGCGGCGCGGGCCTGGTCAAACCATTCGTTGATGCGTTGGGCTTCGCCGGGGTTGATGAGGGCGCTGAGGTCGGCTTTTTCGTCGAGGGGATGCCCGACGATCAACGTATTGACTCCTGCTACCAAGGCTGCCACGAATTGGGCATAGACGGCGCGTTGCACAAAAATCCGTTGCACGCTGATACAACTCTGGCCGGCGTAGTTGAAGCCCCCTGCCACACAGCGAGTGGCGGCATCGGCGATGTCGGCATCGTCGTGTATGATGACGCCGGCGTTGCCCCCCAGCTCGAGGGTGACTTTTTTGCGGCCGGCTTGGCTGCGTAACCCCCAACCCACCGCCGGCGACCCGGTAAAGGTCAACATGGCGATGCGCTCGTCGCGGATCAGGGCACTGGCGTCACGACTGTTCATCGGTAGCACGCTGATGGCAGCGCTGGGCCAGCCGGCTGCCACGATGATTTCGCCCAAAATCAGGGCTGCAGTAGGGGTTTGCGAGGCTGGTTTGAGTACAATGGGGCAGCCGGCGGCCATGGCGGGGGCCACTTTGTGGGCGACGAGGTTGAGGGGGAAGTTGAAGGGCGAAATCGCGCCAATCACCCCGATGGGGAAGCGCCGCACCATGGCGTGGCGCCCTTCGCCCCCGGGTGCACGGTCGAGGCGCAAGACTTCGTCGTGGCTCTGGCTACATTCGTCGGCAGCAGTCTGGAAGGTTGTGATGGCGCGTTGGACTTCGCCACGGGCTTGGCGGATTGGTTTGCCCGCTTCGAGGGCAATCGCCTGGGCCAATTCATCACTCCGGGCCTGTAATTGCGTCGCGACTGCCCGCAATATGGTGGCGCGTTGGTGGGCGGCGAGTTGCTTGGTAAGCGCAACGGCCTGATGGGCGGCCGCAATGGCCTGGTCGAGGTGCGCTTCACCGGCGCGCCACAAGGTTGCTACCGGCTGGGCATCGTAGGGGCAGGTGACGGTGTAACTATCTGTGCTGGTAGTTGCGATACCAGCTAGCAAAAAAGGTCGTGGTGTAGTGGTCATAATGTATTCCTTGGGCTTGTATACAAGAATAGGGTCATTATAGTAGAATCCACCCCTATCCATATGCTGGACAGGGGTGGGTTGAGTGTGACCGGGATGATTTATTTGGCGAGCACCCATTGGTTGTAGAGCGGGAGCAGGTCACAGCCACAGCTAGTTTGGGCGGCGCGCACAAAAGCCATGCCATCGACCAACCCGTAGCGGTTGGTGGTGTAGTAGTTGCGGATGGCGGCAGTGAATTTCACGGCGCCGATTTTGGTGCGGATGGCGTCGAAGTAGAGGGCAGCTTTGGAGTACGACAAGACGCCATAGCTGTAGTCGCTCATGGTACTGATAGGGCGATCAATGGCACCATCACCGTTTTGGGCTTTGAGGTCGTTGTAATCAGCTACAAAGATGCTTTTTTCGTTGGCACCGGCAGCGGCACCGTTTACGGCTTCTTGGTAAAGTACTTGGCTATAGCTTGCAAAGCCTTCATCGACCCAGGCGTGGTTTTGCACATCGTTGCCAATCACCCCATAAAACCACTGGTGGGCAACTTCGTGGATAATGAGGCTTTCGAAATCTGCTGAGGAGGTAAAGAATGCTTGTTCGATCAAAATGAATCCGGGGAATTCAACCCCTTCGAATGATCCGGCATTGAGGTTGACGATGTCGAGCTCGTTGTAGGGGTATTGGCCATAGGTGGTGTTATAAAAATGGAGTGATTGGCTGGCGTATTTGAGGGCAGCCTGACCGGTGCTGAGTTTGCCGCTAGGATAATAGACGCTGATCTTGGTGCCGTCTACTGTTGCATTGAGACTCGCTTGCTTGGTGGCTGCGAGGGCGAAATCACGTTGCAACCCGCTCGCCATGCGCACTGTTTGGGTAGTGCCAGATTTGCTGGATGTGGTGTTTGTACCGGTGCTCACGATTGTGTGGGTGGTAGGGGCAGTGACGGTGACATCGTAATAGGCGGCAGTGCTGGTCACGAGGTCGCCGGTGGTATTGGGGACGGCGATATCCCATACACCGTTGGTGTTGTTGGCGAGGAGTGGATAGGCTGATGCCAGCGCCATGGTCTGGCCGTCGTTGTAGAGTGTCCCATACAGCGATGAACCGTTGCTACCAGGCGCAGTAGTAATGAAATTAAGCACGACGCTGACTTGGGCGCCGTTCGCGATGGGTGTTGCCAGGTCAAGCCGTGCCAAATAGCGATTGGCTTCTGTTCTGACGACGATAGTTGCACCGTTAACGGTGGCACTACTAATCGTCAGACTGCCACCGACATCGGGTAGATTGGGGAAAAGTCGGAAGTAGAGCTTGGTGAGGGTAGCGCCACTTTTGTTGCGAAACGTAAGCGTCTGGGTGGCTTGCCAGGTGCGTTTGGTGGGGTCTATCGTGCCCACAATGCGGTAGAGTGGCACATCAGGATTTTTGGCAATATCACCCCGGGCACTGGTGTGCATGGCTAATTGCTGATCAACCGCAGGATCGATTACTTTGGAAACACTAGGTGCCTGGGCATTCGCAAATGCCGGAATTGCAATGAAAGCACACATCAAAAAAATTATTATTTGCTGGAAACGCACATGCATGATTGATTCCGCCTTTTTACATAATACACAGATATATAAAAAGACGGAATCAGGGGGTGATTTTGTTCCATATACGAAGTCGGAAGTATGAAGTAGAGACGTAGCCTGCTACGTCTTACTGCGTCTCCACCATGCAACGCATGGTGATATGGAATGCGGCACCATGCAACGCATGGTGATATGGAATGGGGCACCATGCAACGCATGGTGATATGGAATGGGGCGCCATGCAACGCATGGTGATATGGAATGCGGCGCCATGCAACGCATGGTGATATGGAATGCGGCGCCATGGAATGACGCCGGTACGTTATTCCCCTAACACCCATTGGTTATAGAGCGGCTGAATATCGCAGTTGCACGCTGATTGGGCTGCCGCCAAAAATGCCGTGCCGTCGACGATGGCATAGCGGTTGTTGGCGTAGTAGGTTTTGAGTGCTTGGGCAAACGCTTGCTCGCCGATTTGACTACGGATTGCATCGATATACAAGGCACCTTTATAGTAGGAAATCAGCGAATAGGTGTCTTCATCAAAGGCATCGATGGGGGAATCGAGTTTGCGATCATCACTACTATCACGAATTTGGTCGTAATCGGATGAAAACATTTGGATTGCTTTGCGACCCGTCTCTGTGCCATGCACCGAGTCGGCATAGAGTACTTGGGTGTAGGTGGTCATGCTTTCGTCGACCCAGGCATGTTGTTGTACATCGTTGCCGATGACATTATAAAACCACTGATGCCCTACTTCGTGGACTACGAGGTCTTCGAAGTCAGATTGGGTATTGAAATAGTCTTGTGAATACATCACAATTCCTGGGTATTCGATGCCCTCAAACGATCCTGAATTACTGGTTACCATGTCGAGTTCGTTGAAGGGGTACTGGCCAATGGTGGTATTGAATAGATGTAATGCAGTGCTAGCGTACCCGAGTGCCAGATTGGCACCATCGACGTCATCGTTGGGGTAATACATGCTAATGGTGGTGCCATCAACGACCGCACTGACATGCGGATTGTTGGTTGCTGACAGCATAAAGTCGCGTTGTAGCCCACTAACTACCCGGATGGTCTGCGTGGCGTCGGTTTTGGTGGTGGCGGTAGCAGTGCCGGTACTGACCAACGTATAGCCATTGGGAATCGTGGTGGTCACGTCATACATAGCCTCTGGGCTTGTGACAAGGTCACCATTGCTATTGGGGATTGCTAAATCCCAAGTGCCACCTTTGTTATTGGCGAGGAGTGGATACGCGGACGGTAATGATATGCTGTGTTTATCAAAATATAACGTGCCAAATAAATCTTTGCCACCTTTTTTTGGTACAGTAGTGACAAAATCTAACGTGACCGTGGTCGTCGCATCGGTGGCAATCGGCGCAGGTACGTCGATGCGTGCAATATAATTATCAGATTCGTATTGGACGGTTACTGCCGTGTCATTGACACGTGCCGCACTAATCGTCAAAGCGCCTCCCATATCGGCGAGGTTGGGATAAAGGCGAAAGTATAAACGATCGAGTGCCGTCCCACTTTGGTTGATAAATGTCACTGTTTGATGTGCTTGCCACGTTAACCCTTTGGGATTGATCGTGCCACTGATTTGATAAAAAGGGACGTCGCGATGGGTGTCGATATCGCTAACGGCGCTCTCGTGCATGGCAAGTCGTTGGTCGTCACGCGGATCTGTGGCGGTGGTCTCTGCCCCTTTGAGCTGTGCTACTGGCGACGGGTTTGCTACTGTTGCGGTATTGTTTCCACACGCACTGAGGATGAGCGCAATCGTCGTAATCCACAACAGTTGTATCGACAAAGAACGATTCATGGATCTGAATGCTTTCTATGATAAAAATAACGTAGGATATAGACTATTTTATATGAATTGTGGTTCCAATGATACAGATTTTGTCGATTATCTGTTATTGCCCTAATACCCAATGGGTATATAACGGCTGAATATCGCAAGTGCAGGCTGATTGCACTGCACCCACAAATGCGGTGCCGTCGACGATGTCGTAGCGATGCGCAGCGTAATAATCACGTACGGCTTGGGCAAATACGTCTGGCCCAACTTGGGCGCGTACCGCATCGAGATAGAGGGCAGCTTTGGCGTAGGCTAGTACGTTATAGCTGTATAACGTGAATGTACGCATATGTTGGTCGATTGCTCCGTCACTGCGGCGGGCCTGGAGTTTGGTGTATTGGGCAATAAAGCCGTCACGTTCGATGGCGGCGGCCGCCGTCCCCCAGATTTTTTCGCGGTACAGCAGTTGGGCATAGGTAGCAAAACTTTCGTCGACCCAGGCATGGGTCTGTACGTCATTGCCAATGACGTTGTAGAACCATTGGTGCGCGACTTCGTGGGCCACGATGCTCTCAAAAAACCACGCTTTGACAAACAAGCGTTGGTCAAATAACAATAAACCTGGGTATTCGACCCCATAAAACGTCCCGGCATCGACGGCTACCATGTCGAGCTCGTTGTAGGGGTATTGGCCAAACATGCCGTTATAGAGGTGGACGGCTTGGCGGGCAAATTTGAGCGCCAGTTGCCCGCCTCGTGTGTTCCCGTTGGGGTAATAGACATTGAGGATGGTGCCATCGACTGTCGTGCTGACATGTGCGAGGGTGGTCGCGACTACCATGAAATCACGCTGGAGCCCACTCACCACATGGATTTGTTGATTGGTGGCAGTGCGTGTGCTACTGGTGGCGGTGCCGGTGGTGACGATGCTATACCCAAGGGGTGCCGTAATGGTGACGTCGTAGAGTGCGACAGGGCTATTGACCAAATCACCTTTGGTGTCGGGGACATCGATTTCCCAGACACCTGCCGGATTATTGGCGAGTAAAGGATATGCGGACGCTAGTGCTAAGTTTTGGCTATCGTGATTAAACGCCCCATACAAGGTTTGTCCGACATTGTCGGGGACGGTGGTGACGAAATCGAGTGTGGTAGTGATTTGTGCGCCGGCAGCGAGTGGCGTGGTCAAATCAAGCCGGGCAAGGTAGCGGTTGGCTTCGTATTGGACAGGGACGCTGATCCCCGCCACACTCGCCGCCGTAATTGTCAAATCGCCACCCAAATCGAGTAAGTTGGGGAAGAGCCGGAAATAGAGCTTGTCGAGGATTACGCCACTTTGGTTGGTGTAGGTAAGCGTTTGTTGGCCCTGCCACGTGCGAGCGACCGGGTCGATGGTGCTGGTAATCTGATAGTGCGGTACTGCTGAATGACTTGCAATGTCGTCACGGGTGCTACTATGCATCGCCGCCCGTTGATCGGATTGCACATCAGTCGTGAGTGTCGCTACCGTTTGGGCATGACTCATCGCAGGGATGCCAAAGAGCAGGCCGATCGTAAGCCACACCCATACCGATTTCACCACGGCCAACCTCCATATATGCCATTGAATACTAATGTTGCTAATAATACTACACTACTTAGTAAGATTATGCCAGCATAGGTGAATGTCTGCCATGTGGCGGAGGCAGTGGGTTGACTAGGAGTTGCGTCGGGGGCGATGAGTGGTGCGGTATAGAGTCGATATGCGGCATACCAGAGGACAAAAACACTCAGGGGCAGGCTGTAGAGTAGTATTGGCAATGCGTTATATGCGGTGGGGATGCCAAAAATAATCCCATAGCCATCCATATTGAGGCTACTATCAACGGCAATATAGGTCAGGTAGCTGACCACTCCGATGGCGCTGATGGATGCAATTAATTCGGCCCAATGGAGTTGTTGCATCATTGGTGGTGTGTAGATGCCCCGCACCGTTTTGTAGAGCATTTTGAGGGGACGAATGATAAACACACTTGATAACAAACAACTCACGGCGACAATCAGATAAAGCCATGGCATCGTGGTTGGGGAGCCTTGGAGGAGTTGATAGATAAACGACGTTTGGCGGATGGTCTGACTAGTGGCAAACGTCGCTTTTTGGTTGATATCACAAATTGCGGTGAGCTCGGTCCAATTACGCGTTGGTTCATCCAAAAACGCTAATCCGATTTGGCCGGCACACGCATTTGCTACAAATGAGCCGTGGGCCGTACGGGCAAACACAATGTGGCGGCTGTTGGGTAATCCAAGCAGGACGGCATCACCGAATTGCGCTGGGGTGATGGGATCGTAGCGACCCGAAAAAACAAGTGTCGGTACATTACTCTGTAGCGCTTGATTGACACTGGCGTCGAGGTGGGGCACCGCCGCTATCGCACACCACTGTGTTTCGTCTGCCGCATCAAATGCGACATCTTCTGGTCGAATTGGTAGCAAGCTTTGTGCCGGGAGGTGGTAATCGCTAGCTTTTGGCATGACTTCTTCGCTACAGGTGGTGCTCGCTTGCATCCCTTCGCTCATACTATCTTCAAACACAAAAAAACTGGCGAGGGTGGTGAAGGTAGTGTAATTACCACGACTGATTTGGTGAATTAGCATCGGTAAGTAGGTTACTAATTCTTCGTCGTAGTGCATCTGAAACACAAATCCGGCCAGACTATCGCCATCAATTCGACTACGGTAGTTCTTGCCACTAGTATGGTCATGTAACTCCAAAAATAATGGATTCTCGTTGAGTTTTTTGACGAGGGCGATATATTCGTTTTGGATGTCGGGGTAATCGTGGTCGCATGCTTCATCGAAGGCACAATCAGCAAATGCATTGCGGATGGCTTGGTCACCCGAATTGCGGTACCACAAATTCACATCTTTGTGCATCGGCACCACACTGTCCAAAATCAATGCGCGTACCAAAGTAGGGTGGCGTCGTATCACGTGTTGGGCTAGCAACGTGCCGTATGATACGCCATACAAGTCGATTTGGGGGTAATTGAGGGTGGCGGCAATGGCGGCCACATCATCAGCGTTTTGTTGGCTATTAAACGCTCCCACATCGATACCCTCTTTTGATAGACGGTTGCGACATGCTTGCCAGGCAGTTTTGTTGTATGTGAGTTGTTCGGCGTGGTTGACTTTTTTGGCGAGTAAGGTAATCATTTGCTCGTGGATTTCGGGGCAATCAAGTGTTGGTTTGGCATGCGTGGTACCACGTTGCTCGAAAAAAACTAAATCGCGGTCGCTCGGTAGGGTTGAATGTGGTTTTTTGACGAGGAACTGGAAAGTGTCAATCGTATCACCTCCCGGTCCCCCTTGGAGCAGAAACAACGGTAAGTTTTTGGTGGGGGTGGTACTGCGCACAATCATGATCGGTAATTCGACTGTGCCCGGTTTGCTACCATCGGCGTATAACGGCAGGGTCATCGTGCCGCATTCGACGGTGCGGTCAGTGGGAGCATCTTTGTTGCATTCGCTAGCGGCAAATGGGGCGGTGGCGGCATGTGTCGTCGTGATAGGGGCAATCAAAAGCATCCATAAGCAACAGATGAACAGTAAATAATAACGCGTCATGAGTAACTCCTTTGTGATTTGTAAAAATGTGAGGCGATCGGGATTTTTTGATGATAGTGGGATAATCTAGGGCACAACGTTAATTCCGTGAATCGTTATGCGCCCACCATTGCCATTGGCAACGGGGTCGAGGCGGAGTTGGATGAGTCGGGTAGGAAGTGTGGCAATGTCACGTAGGTTGAGGGTGTAGCGTTGCACCCCTGGGTGTAATTGCCAGTGAATAGATTGGGCTTCATTGAATTGATTGGGTTGATTCGTCACAAACAATTGGGCTTGTTGATCTGCAGTAGCGACACTTTCCATGGTGATAATGAGTTGCCGTGGCATAGGGATATCGAGGATTGGTGATACCAATGCGGGATCGTTGTCAACCTGTATCGTCCAATCTGCGCCAGTAAGTGGCGTAGCATTGGTCAGTGTCCATCCCAGTGGCGCGTGATTGAGTGTTTGCCATGCGCCGTGACTGAGTTGCTCGCCAGGAGTGGCGAGGCGGCGTTGGCTAGGGATATCGGCGGGTAAGGCAAGTGGTGTCAACGTGGGGAGAATCGGTGCGATACAGGTGGTGACTGCATCTGAGGCGATACCAAAGCGTTTTTGCATGACGAGTGATGGTGTCAAAAAATCAGCTGCGACAATCACCGCAGCTCCTGCTTGTTGGGTTTGCGCAATTTGGGCATTGAGTGCGCTACATGATTCTGCCCACGTATGATGAGTGGTCATCAAGGCATTGACCGACAAAAAATAGGTATGGTTGTGGTAATAGGGCAGATATAATTCTTGGAGCCCGTCGGGAATGAGCAATAAATCGGCGGGTTGGCTGGCGGCTGCCACCGTACTGGCGATGGTGCGCTGTAGGTCGGTACGAGCATCACCCCGCAAGGTGATGGCACCATAGTTGCTACTTGCAACCACAATACTGAGGGCGAGTGCAATCAGGCTGTGTACCCGCCATGGCCGAGTGTTGGCGAGAGGGGTAACAATCAAAAGGACGGCGACGGGGGTGACCCCAATCCAAAACTCAATGTTGTCTGGTTCCCACCAAAAGAAAAAAATGCCGTAAACTAGCAACCACACACTCAGCCAGATACTCCATATGCTGAGCTGGCGGGAACGGATGGTCAACAGGCTGATACCGATGGCGATAAGCAGAAAAAAACCGCCGTTGAGCGATGCCACCGTGTTGCTGATGCCCATCGCCAAATCGGCCAACGTGCCCCGTCCGCCCCACCAGCCGGTGTTGGCGTATTGCAAGACCCAAGCCCGGACTTGGTCGCTGGTGCGGAATCCGCTTACGCCTACCATGACCCACAGGTAGACACCCAGCACAAACGCACTAGCCGATATCCCGGCGATGAGCCATGGGCGCCAGGCCTGACGGCTTTTGGTTATTTCTGTGCCGGCGACGACTAGTAGCGGGATGGCGAGTAGGACGTTGGTTTGGTGGAATAACAAGGCGCCACTCAGCACTGCACCCAACCCCAGTGCCCACCTTGTGGTACGGGGTGCAGGATTGTCAACCATCCAGATTACGCCAATCAAAAAAAACGTGGCCAAGGTGTAGACTTCGACTTCGACGGCATAATACCAAAAGGCATAACTCCCCCCCAGTGCCACCATGCTCAACAGTGTCAAATCGCTGCGGTGCCAGCGCCGGGCGGCGATGGCGCCACACCAGGCTACGCCGGCACCGCCGGCAATGGCGTTGACCCGTTGCATGGCATGCGCCGCGTCACCGCCACCAGCAATCCACGTGGCGATGGCGCCCACGGGACCGTAGGCCAAATGGTGCGGGTGGAATATTTCTTGCCACGGTTTGCGAGTCACATCAAAAATATACGACAAGGCATCAAAGGTGTGTACCTCTGTTAATGTCAATAGATAAATGATGGTGAATATCAATCCGCCAGCGATGGCAATCCAATATTGTCGCTTCATGGGGTCATATCTGCTGTCATAAATTGCACTCCGAGTGGGCGCAGGTCGTTTTGGTTGGGGTCAACGTTAGCCGCTACCCAAGCCTCGCTACGGAGCTGTACGAGTAGTGTATCGGTCACGCTGTGGAGTGTGCCAGGAATAGTCACTGTGATTATTTGCGGCTGTTTGCTGAGCGGCATGCACTGCAATTGCGTCCATACCATTGGGTCATCGTGGCGTGGGTCGGGTTGGCCGGCTACATCGATACATACTGTGGCTTGACCGATAGTGGCGGGGCGTTTGCCACCGGCGACGGTAAGCATGAGCTGGGTCGGCTGGGTTGGTAATGGCATGCGTAGGACGCCGTGACCGTTCGTCCAGGCAAATGTCTGGCCGGCGATGGTTTCGTGCGTATAAAACCCACTGACTTGCGACGCGGTGTCAGTGGTGTCGATTTTTGCTGGTAAGGGTGCAGTCCCGTCTACCAACTCATAGCGTTGATAGGCGATATTGAGAGTGCCGACGGAGGCTGGTTTTTGGTTGAGTAATTGCGAAAACTCGGGGAGTTGGAAGTTAACTGCTTCACCTTTGACGAGGTGCATCCCCGGCAACCACAATCCCCCATCGGCGCCCAACAACAGATACACATGGCGCCCAGATTGTATCCAGCGCCGATAGAGCGTCGTGAGGTCGTCTGCGTATTTGTCGGGATTTTGGCTACGAATCCCAAACGCTGCCTGCCCGTGGATAGCCATCAGTGGCAATGCCAACACATCAGCGGCATCGCGGGCTGCCACAAAGCTCGGTGAGCCACCGCGAATCAACGTGACGTCATTGGCGCTGCTTTGCAGGGCGAGGTGGTCGATGGCGGCGAATGCCCCTTGGTGCTCGGGGGTGGTAATCATCGGACGGATCGTCGCCACGAGGAACCCAACCAATACAATGCCACTGCCGACACTCAACGTTTTGCGCCACCATGCCATCCCCCACAAGGCCACAATCCCATAGCCACTCATCAAGGCCAAGCCGGGATATACCGTGGGTAAATAGCGGCGCATGATGTAGATATAGGTTTGGCTACTGGTACCATAACTGAGTTGGACATACAAAAACGTCGTGGCCAAGGTGATGACCATAAACAACCAATCACGCCGGCCTACTCCCCGCCAGAGCCAAAGTGCAAGCCCAAGCAGGCTTATTTCGATGCCAAATGGGGAAATATACCAGCCAATGCGCACCAAATTAGCCATCGAATTGGCATACAAATCACGGAGTGCCACCGGTTGCTTGGGTGCGTGACCACGTAGTCCGCTCCCGATAGTACTCACCGTTTGGGCGATGATATCGGGATAGGTAGGGGCGACAATCGGTGCCCCAATATAGCCTTGGAGGGCGAGACAATCGCCACTAGGCTTGTTGCGCTGTGCGCTACTCAGACAACTCGTCGCATTCAACATCATGCTTGGTGTCAAAATCTGGGGGCGGATCAGATAGGCATAGCAGGTACCGAGTACCATGCCTACCGCCGCTACTCGACAGATTCGTGGATACCACGGGGTTAACCAGGCAACGACGCGTGTACTCAGGTCGGTACGCCGCCGCAGGTAAAAGAAGAGTCCAATTATGAATACGACGACCACCAATTCGCTCCCAATCCGCCCGTAATTCCACGGGGCATTGGCGATGCTTTCGCCGGGGCAGGGTTGCATGGTGAGCGGCGAACAAGGGCGCGCCAAAAACGTATGTTGTAGTGCGGGTGTCAGCAACGGAAATATCAGCAACGCACCCAACGCACTGCTTTGTAACCCTGCAAAAAAGGTGTCAACGAAATACCCGCGCGAAATAGTGAGCAGATGGATGATGCCTTGTCCACCACTAATAGCAATCCCTGCCAGCATCCAGCGTAACGGCGTGTCGAATCGTTGCGTCACCCACCGCCACCCCAACCACGCCACCAATGGGATTACCACAAACACAAAATCCAGCCGTGCCAACATGAGTTGTCCCACCGCAACCCCTACCAGCAACCCGACGAGGCGGTGATTGCGGGTGATAGGTGGAGTCGCGAGACGCGCCACCCCGTAAATAATCACAAAAAAGAGCCACTGTGCGGTTGTTTCGGACATGGGGTATCGGCTAAACCATACTTGTACGCCATTGAGCGTCAGCAGCGCCATTGCGATGACCCCAACCCATGGGCGGTGCATCGCCCGCCCTGCCATGCCGACACTCCATACTCCGATGACCCCCGCAAACCCCGTCGCCAAAATTCCCATCTTGACGCCAAAGAGTGCGGCAAATAACGCAATCCATGCCGGAAATAAATGCAGAAATTGGGGGGTAAATGCACCGTCGCTCCGGCTATCGTCAATAAATAACCCTGCGAGTCGCAGTCGCGACGACATAAAGCGCGCCCCAGATTGCACCCCTAGCAAATTACTCCAGGCTTGAGCGGCATCGCCATCATGCGCTTTGCGTTGGGCGAGGTCTGCTACGATGGAGTCGGCTTGACGAATCCCACCGGTGCGCGCAATCATTATGCCTGTATTGACATAAATACCAGCGTCACGCCCACCCAAAATAACTTCGCTTGGGGTGCCATTGAGGAACAGCGCTCCCAACAAAATCACCACCATGGCGCCCATGATGAGTGTGGGACGAGGCGCATCCACAATTAGTGTGCTTAACGGTATGCCACGCCGCCGTAATTGCCAATAACATGCGCCCCATAGTGTAATAATCAATGCGCCATGTATCCACAAATGAAAAATCCCAAGATCGGCTAACCCAATTGCTATGGCGCCATGGATGAGCATGCCAGCAATGGTTGCCTGATATATTCGCTCAATGAAATCATCGCTCTGCCCGATGAGTATGACAAAAGGCCAACCAGTGATGATGACACCAAATAATGCAATACCCAAAATTCCCAATGCGTCACCCTGTCCTGCACTGCATAATGAAACTCTTCTTATTCTACAATACCTATTGCTGAAGTAGAACGTAGAGAGCGTGAAGTGCTCCCATCCAAGCGTCATTCCATGCCGGGTGCACGCACCCGTTGCGTGGAATCTCCGTGTGGGGCGCTACATAGCAATGATGCCCGACGTAGGAAGTATGAAGTCGTCCATAATCTCTGTGTCTTTCTGCGTGCCCTGTGCGAGACATAATCCTCTTTCTTAGGGGTGAATTATCCGTATAATGTGTGTTTTACTGAGTTATTCCAGCCAAAAAACGCTATCTCTTGACAATTCCCAACCAAAACCCCTATAGTGTTGCAATAGTTGTCCATTCATGGATGAAAACTACATTCTAGAGGGATGTCTGATGCCTGACAAACTCGTTATCGTTGAGTCACCTGCCAAGGCCAAAACGATTGAAAAATATCTTGGTACCGGCTATAAAGTTCTGGCGTCGGTAGGTCATGTTCGTGACCTGCCCGAACGCAACGAATCAATCGATGTCGATCATGATTTCACTCCTACCTACGAAATCATGCCCGACAAAGAACATGTCGTTGCACAATTACGGAGCTCGGCCCGCACCGCCAGCGCCGTCTATATGGCGACTGACCCTGACCGTGAAGGTGAAGCGATTGCATGGCATATCGTTCAAGCCATCAACATCCCCAAGAAAACTCCTGTTCATCGTGTATCATTCAGCGAAATTACTCCCAACGCCGTCAAACAAGCCATCGCCAATCCCCGTGACATCGACATGGCGCTTGTCGATGCCCAACAAGCCCGTCGCATCCTCGATCGCTTGGTCGGCTATCGTTTGTCGCGGGTCTTGTGGCAGCGGGTGCGGCGTGGCTTGTCTGCTGGACGTGTTCAATCCGTTGCAGTCCGGCTGGTGGTCGAGCGTGAGCGCGAGATTTTGGCGTTTGTGCCCCAAGAATACTGGACTATCGAAGCCGACTTGCTCCAACAAAAAGCCAACGCCAATCCCTTCCGCGCCAGCTTGATTGAAGTTGCTGGCAAAAAACTCGATAAATTCGATATCAATAATCAATCACACGCCGAGCAGATTGTGGCTGACTTAGCCAACGCCATTTGGCGGGTGGCTAACGTCAAACGGAGCGACAAACGCCGCAATGCGGCGCCGCCGTTTACGACGAGTACGATGCAACAAGAAGCCTCGCGCAAGCTGGGGTTTTCGGCCAAAAAAACCATGATGGTGGCGCAACAACTCTACGAAGGCATCGACCTCGGTGCCGAAGGCACCGTCGGTCTGATTACCTATATGCGTACCGATAGTGTCAACGTGTCGCAAGATGCCCAACAAGAAGCCCGTGAGTTTATTGCCACCCAATACGGCAAAGATGCAGTCCCCGCCAAACCCAACAACTACACCACCAAATCACGGGGCGCCCAAGAAGCCCACGAAGCGATTCGCCCCACGTCGGCCAAGCGCATGCCGGCCAATGTCAAAACCCGCCTCACCAATGATCAATCACGCTTGTATGATTTGATTTGGAAGCGCTTTATTGCCAGTCAAATGGCCCCAGCAGTTTTTGATAGCATGACGGTTGATATTGCGGCGGGCGTGACTATCACAACCCCACCGGCCTATACCTTCCGCGCCACGGGGTCAGTGCTCAAAGTGCCTGGATTCCTGGCGGTCTACAACGTGAGCCTCGATGATGGTGAAGAAGACGAAGATAGCGAACGGCGCTTACCTGTGTTGACAGCCGGTGAAGATTTACGCCTACAAGCCTTGACGCCCAATCAACACTTTACCGAGCCACCACCACGCTTTAGTGATGCAAGTCTCATCAAAGAGCTCGAACGCCTCGGGATCGGGCGACCGTCAACCTACTCACCGACCATCGCCACCATTGTCGATCGCAAGTATGTCGAAGCAACTAATCAACGCTTTAGTCCGACGGTGTTGGGGATGACGGTGACTGATTTGTTGGTCAGCGATTTCGCCAATATCGTCGACTATGAATTTACGTCGGATATGGAAAAAAACCTCGATACCATTGCCGACGGCGATGCCCCGTGGGTGCCGGTGATTCGTGCCTTCTACGAACCCTTTAACAACGCCATTATCGCCAATACCGGGGTGCGGGTCGACGTTGAATCTGGTTTGCCGTGCCCCAAATGTGAGGGTGGCATGTTGGTGGTGCGCTTTGGCCGCCAAGGTGAATTTGTGGGCTGTAATCATTACCCCGAATGCGATTTCACCAGCGACTTCAATCGTGACAGCAACGGTAACATTGCCATCAAAGGGCGTGATAGTGCTGGTGATTTGATTGCCATGCCTGATGTGGCCTGTGATATTTGTGGTGGTCCGATGGCCGTGCGCAAAGGGCGCTTTGGCAATTTCCTCGCCTGTATGCAATATCCTACCTGTAAAGGGACACGTAAACTTGGGCGTGATGGCA
>CALFIC010000074.1 GCA_937876225.1 uncultured Chloroflexota bacterium
CCACCGCCACCGACACCGCAGTCCCCACCGCCACCGACACCGCAGTCCCCACCGCTACCCCCTAACCAAATCTCCTTGTACAACGTGCGGACCACCGAAGCGGTGGTTCGCACGTTTTTTGTGTAATCAACGCACATTGCCAATCCCTTTATCAATCGATCCACATGTATATGCGAATGCTCTATCGCGCACCACACATAAAAAATAAGCTCACCGATTTTTGATCCGTGGAATTATCAGTGAATTGCAATCGCAGGCGGAGGTATGTCTACAGTTATCCATAGTTGAAATAGGTAGTGGTGGCAGCGATGACACATTTCCCATTGCCTCAGCCAACCCAGGCCATACAAGGAACATTTATTGATCAATGAATCAGTGCTTAGTACATGTAAATTGTACGCTAAACATACAAAACGCCGCTGTAGTGACATGTCACTACAGCGGCGTTCTCACACCGTAGAAATGATTACGGTGTACGAGTGGCGGTCTTGGTACGGGTCGACGTCTTGGTACTTGTTGACGTCTTGGTACTGGTATAGGTCTTGGTAAAGGTTGCCGTCAGCGTATTCGACGGCGTCTTGGTCAACGACGGCGTCTTGGTCAACGACGGCGTCTTCGTTTCTGACGGCGTCAAGGTGATGATGGGGGTCCTCGTTGGCGTACGTGAGGTGTACACATCAAACAAATTAATCCCAGCAACACTTATCTTCCCACCACGAATACCGATAATTGAGTTTTGGTTGGCCGAGTCTACTGATACCACATTTGCACCGGTAGGCGCAGTAAACTTGGTGTAGGTGCTATTGCCCCAGGCAATCAATGAGCCATCTGCCTTGACGGCAAACGAACATTCACGCCCTGCAGCAATTGCCACGACATCTACTGCCGTCAGCGGAATTTTGATTTGACCTTTGGAATTACTCCCCCAACCAACTACCGTCCCATTATCGAGCAACGCCAAGGTATGATCTTGGCCGGCACTCACGGCAACTACACCCGTCAACCCTGGCGGTACTCTGGTTTGGCCTGCGCTGGCATCACCCCAGGCGACCACCGTGCCGTCACGCTTCAAGGCGACACCGTGACGATCACCACCATCAATAGCAATTACATCGGTTAACCCGGCAGGAACCGTACTCTGACCAAAGTCATTCCGGCCCCAACCGACGACCGTATCGTCACTCTTGATGGCAAAGGCAAACCGCGCTCCTGCTGCAATCGCCTTGACACCCGTCAATGCATCGGCCGGGATGACGCCTTCGCCGTAGAGATTTTCACCCCAGGTATAAAGGTTCCCTTGTTCATCCAAGGCATACGCATTGCCGATACTGGCAGCGATATCCTTGAACAATTTATTCTTCAATGAGGCGGGAATAATCGACTCATGAATATTGGGTTTGTTGCTCCCCCACGATGACAACGTGCCATCCTGCAACAAGGCAATCACAAACAAGTTGCCAATGGCCGCCTTGCGCAAATCACTAAATCCAACCGTAGGGGTAGCCGTCTTCGTCACCGACGGGGTTGGCGTGCGGGTCGCCCCCGAAATCAAGAATTCATTGGTTACACTCGTGGCTGGACCATAAGTAGTACCACCACTGCTTCCGCCTGGTTGGGATGCGGTAATCTTACAGAATCCGCCACCCTTGACCACCGTCACCGTGCTCCCCAACACCGTACAAAATTCCGGTGTGGTTGACACATAACTCACAGGCAAGCCGGAGTCTGCTGTGGCCAGCAATCCAATCCCTGGGGAATACATGTCGGTATCACTGATGGTTGGGAAGGTAATCACCTGCGCCATACCATTCACCATAAAGCTCTGTGTGACCGGGACTGCCGACTGATAGCTCTTGCCACCACTATCACCACCAATTTGTGTGGCCGTGACCGTACATTTCCCTGGTGCCACCAAGTGCACTTGACCACTCACGACCGTACAAACCAACGGCGTCGTGCTGGTGTAATCCACCGGCAACGTCGACGATGCCGTGGCACCGGGATCAAAGTCTGCATCCGTATAAATCTTGTCGGCGGGGGTTGCAAACGTAATTTCTTGCAGTGCCTTGACCTTGATGGTGTTGATGACATCCGTCGCAGGAAGGTAGGTTTTGCCTGCAATAGTGCCCCCTGCTTGGGATGCGGTAATCAAACAATCACCTGAGCCAACGGTGGTAACTATGTTACCCGTTACCGTACAAATACTCGGCGTGGTTGATACATAGCTGATGGCTAACCCCGATGATGACGTTGCTGCCAACTTGAACGGCGCACCACCTTCGTTTTTGTCGGGAACCGCGGGGAAGGTAATCGTCTGTGGACCCTTCACGATAAAGCTTTGTGACACCGGGGCTGCAGGGGTGTAATTAACGCCACCACTACTCCCCCCCACTTGATTGGCCGTCACGCTACAAGTCCCTTGGGCTACGATGTGGACTTGCCCACTCACGATTGTACAGACTAACGGCGTCGTGCTGGTGTAATCCACCGGCAAGGTCGACGAGGCCGTGGCCGCCGGATCGAAGTCTGGATCGGTCACTCCTTTGTCGGGAGGTGCCACAAATGTAATCGTCTGTGGGGTTTTGATATTAAACGTGTTGGTCACGTCCGGCGCCGCACTATAATACTTACCAGCGACCATACCACCCGGTTGGGATGCCGTAATACTACAATCCCCGGGGCCGACAATCGATACCACGTTCATAAAGATGGTACAAATCAATGGCGTCGTTGATGTATAGGTGATTGGTAATCCGACCGAGGAGGTTGCCGTAATCGTGAACGGACGATCGGTGGGGTTCTTGTCGGGAATAGTCGGGAAGGTAATCACCTGTGGCCCTTGTACATTGAAGCTCCGTGTCACCGGCAAGGCGGGGCCATATGTCGTGCCACGACTATCACCACCGGGTTGCGTGGCCGTCACACTACACGTCCCCGCTACGCCCAACATATGGACTTGCGCACCCACAATCGTACAGACTGTCGGTGTGCCCGACAAGTATTCGACCGGCAATGTCGATGAGGCGGTGGCACCCGGATCAAAGTCCGCATCGCTCCCTTGTTTATTGGCAATCGGTGCAAACGTAATCGTCTGGGTCGCATTGATTTTAATGGTTGTTGCGACATCAGTGGCTGCCACATACGTTTTGCCACCGATGACCCCACCCGCCTGTGATGCCGTAATGGCACAATCACCAGGACCGACAATCGTCACCGTATTCCCGGTCACCGTACAGACACTCGGTGACGTCGAGGCATAACTAATCGGTAACCCAGCGGATGATGTCGCCGCCAACTGGAATGGGGTACCACCCGCAGTTTTGGCGGGCACTGCCGGGAAGGTAATCGTTTGCACCCCCTTCACGAGGAAGCTTTGTGATACCGGTGCCGCAGCCACGTATGTCGTATCACCACTCATGCCACCTGGCTGCGTCGCCGTCACGGCACACGTCCCGGCAGCGACCAAGTGTACTTTGCCGGCCACAATCGTACAGACTGCTGGCGAGGTTGAGGCATACGTTACGGGCAAGGTCGATGATGCCGTCGCTGCCGGATCGAAGTCGGCGTCCGTCACCACCGCATCTGCTGGCTTGGCAAAGGTAATCGTCTGTTTGGCCTTGACCTTAAAGGTGTTAGTGACATCGGGAGCAGCGGCATAAGTTTTGCCGCCAATCGTTCCACCGGCTTGTGATGCCGTGAGGCTACAATCCCCTGGTCTAACCAGTGTCACCACCAGCCCCGTCACGGTACAGACGCTGGGCGTCGTTGAGGTGTAGGTCAGTGGCAAGCCTACCGACGAATTGACCGTCGGCAACGTAAATGTAGGGTCGCCTTCGGTTTTGTCGGCAATCGCCGGGAAGGTAATATATTGCCCTGACGGGGTCAATGTAGGCGTATTCGTTTTGGTTGCGGTCGGCGTATTGGTCGGGGTATTGGTCGGGGTTTTCGTTGGCGTATGGGTCGGGGTATGGGTCGGGGTATTGGTTGACGTATGGGTATGGGTCGGAGTTTTTGTCGGGGTATTGGTCGGGGTATTGGTCGGAGTATGGGTCGGGGTATGAGTTGCGGTATCGGTTGGCGTATTGGTCGGGGTATGAGTTGCGGTATAGGTTGGCGTATTGGTCAGGGTATGGGTTGCGGTATCAGTTTTCGTGGGTGTCGCCGTTTTTGTATTTGTATGCGTTAGGGTGTCGGTCGGCGTATTGGTTGATGTATGGGTTGGAGTGCTTGTTTTAGTTGATGTTGCGGTGTTAGTGGATGTGAGCGTCTTGGTTGCGGTACTTGTCGCAGTGTTGGTTGCCGTCGGTGTCGACGTAAACGTCGACGATGCCTGCAAGAAGGTCACCGGTGCCGATCCCACCGCATTCGCCATATCAGCCGTCGCAAAACTCGATGCACTCGCTGCGGTATAGGAATACGTTGTGGCACTCGGTGAACCCACATCAACAGTCACGAGACAGCTACTTAGTGACGTCATGGATATTCCGCTGATGTGCACCACATTGCTCCCATCTACGGTAACCGTCGCTCCCGTACAGGTGCTCCCCAGTGCACCAGGGATTAGCCCTGCCGGCAATTGGAAGTTAAATCCCAACCCCGTCTTGGTCGCCAAAAACGCATTGGTCAACATTAAATTCAAGCGCCCTACGTCATTGACGACTGCACTCGACCACGACGCTTCGAGATTAACCTTTTGGAATCCTACATAGGTAATGTTTTCTTCGTGATATGTCCCGGGCGTACTACCAATCGTATATTGGATCATGAACCCGGCGTCATTGGGACCATAATTCGCACTAAAGCCAATGTCACCACCCGAATTAATCGTCGGATACGGGTTCGTATATACGTTCGCATAGGCCCCTTCAAAGGTACTCATTCCTGTATCTGCCGGAATTTCTTTCATCCCGAGCACGACCTTGGACGTGGGCTCAATTGATTGGATATTTTTTACGGGATTGGTGATATACATGTTATAGGCATTGTCTGATCCACCGGGTGCCGTATCACCACCTTTATACAGCTTGACTACCGCAGTATTCCCTGCAGGAATAATCACGTTGAATTCGTCATGATAATAATAATTTGGATAGGTATAGCTAATCCGTCGCTCGAGTTTATATACCTTACCAGCAATGGTTTTGGTATAGGTCATAATCACTGAACCATCCCCCGTGGTCGTTCCATTGGTGATATTCGCACTACCGGTAAGGTTCCCAATCACCAATGAATCAAATTTCGCCACACTGCTCATCGCCGTCGAAGCTTGCGATCCATTCATCACGGTATAGGGCGTCCCACCGATATTTAATGTCACCCCCAGGTCACCAGTACCATAGATAAAGTTACTCCCGGCAAACTTTAATTGTTCACCAGAGCTAGCCATGTTAAACGTTGTTTTGATACCATCACTCCCGGTCGCATTCATACCACCACCACCATTGATTGTCACCATCGGGTTCCCACTCGCCGGAGCAGGCGTACGGGTTGCGGTATTGGTTGGCGTGGGAGTAGAGGTTCTTGTAGATGTCAATGTCGGAGTAGCAGTCGGCTCAAGATTGGTAATCGAATAGACTGCACCATCACTTTTTTGTGAATTATCACAGGTGGGATCGCCCGCCAACCAATCACTGGTGGCACCACCCACATTCGGCGCACCCAGTTTAAACCAGGCCCATTCCGTCGCTTCAGGGACTTGGTCATAGATGTAATTTACCGGGATGGTCAAGCCATCTTGGTTATTGCCACTATTGATCCCACCATCATAATACCCTGGCGGAACGGTGATTACCCAATTACTACTGCCGCTGGTGTGTGTGACACTTGCAGTGCCGTTTGCACCTGCAGAAACCGTACCGATGGTGAAGTCCGTATCCGGAACAGCAGTGCCACTGTCGAGATTGAGTACGACCTTCATCCCTTCCGCAACCTTACCATTGATCCGAATCTTCAAGGCCGTGGGACTACTTCCTTCGGATGCACTACGGTCTCGGCTCGCACCCATATCGACAATTGGCTTCAATCCAATATTAATATTATCAATCAAGTTGGCGGCAGCACTATTCGCTGGTAAAATCCCATAAAATCCGAGATTTTTGACGCCACCAAAATCCGATGGAATCGTATGTGTGCCATAATAGCGCACCCAATTTTTATTGGGCGCCGCTTTGACTTCATACCCTGCACCCGTGGTATCGGCGCCAGCGGTAATACTTGCCGTGGCAGTACTGCCACTCGCCCCCAATACATTCACGCCTTGGGCAACCACGCGGCTATACGAATCGGCCGCACGTGAACCACTCGGCAATCCCGTAGGAATACCAAAGCGGAATTGAATCTCGTTGGTGGTACTCCATGACCGCGTATGATGATAAAACTCAAAATCAAATGTTTCGCCACCAACCATACAAATCGGCTGATACGCCATTGATACACTATATGCATTTAACTCAATATAATACAAACCATCGGGAGGTGTGACTCCTGACAACGATTCCACATTGGTAAAACCACTCCCCCACAACTCAAATACCCGACACCCACCATTCAATGGATGACTCGTCAGCCAACCACTAAATTGTGATTCACACGGAAATGCCGTGTGTGTGCCTAATTCAAATGATGGGTTGGCAATTACCCGCACACCACCAATCGCATTGTTAATCGTGGGATTACTCGTGGTGGGAATTGTATCTTGCGTCGGCGTAATAACTCGCGGCGCCGAAAATTGTGACTGACTGGCATTCCCCATCACTTGTTTGCGCTGACTCGCTGCCGATACACCTTGGGTTTGTGCAATACCAATAAATGGAATGTAAACAAGAATCGTCACCAACATCAATGCTAGTATTATCCGCTGACCCATGATAACCATCCTCTATTCCATATTTTCAATACCGCTTTATTTTAGCAAAATTATTTATATGGCAGATTGTCAATAAAAGTATTATTTTGCTTACTTTGTTTGGTAGTGTGTGTTTATAATCATTTTGATATTACCTCGATTGAAAAAATAAATTTATTGTCAAAACAATTTTATTGTTAGATAGTTGTTATATTTTTTAATAAATTATATTACGAAAAAAAGCGCAAAAGAATTAAATTACCATATATATTTTTATAAAAATAAATTTCAACGCAATGTTAGCACATTGCTCACTAAATACTGTCATCAAACTGTCATCAAAATGTCATCAAAAAACAATATGTCCGATTGAATTCGCATTATTCAGGGTAGACGCGGTCGCGCCAGCGCAACAACGGGGCTTCGACGACACGATAACTCAGCGTCGCAGCCACAAATGTCATGGCGAGGTACAACCCAAATAAGCCAATCAACATTGGCCACGACGTCGCAGCCCCAAACTGCTGCGACAGCCATTGTTGCATCATGACATTGTAGAGATAGGCCGAATAGCTCACCAACGCAATCCCTGCAAACAATCGATTGAGTGGGGGCCACGCAAACGACACAAACGCATCAAATGCGGGAATAAGCAGCGCCGCCCCAATCGTAATCAGCATATGCCCAGCAAACAATGCCAGCATATACCAACGCGCTTGATCGAGCATCAGCATCACCCCCACCGTGGCAATCACCAGACCCGGGGCAACACCCATCTGCGCCAGCTGGGTAAATAGTGCCGGACGTTCACGGCGGAGCCACTGGATGAGGATGCCCCACACCATACAATCGAGGCGGGCATAGCTCACGATTTCACTATTGCCGACGACTTGGAGGGGTAACCAGTATTGCAACCCAATCCGACAAAGCATCGCGGCACCAGCAAACAACAGCAGGGTCGTTGCCAATGCCCGTCGTGCCGGTAGTTTTTTTACCAAAAAAAATAACAATAACGGGAACAACAAATAAAAGAGCTCTTCGGCGCCCAAACTCCACCAAAACGAATGTTCGCTAGCCAAATGATAGGGGTTAACGCTCCCCACAAACATAATACTCGCAAGATAATCGGCGCTATTACGGGGGGCTGCGATAAACCAAACCACAATAGCCGAGAGGTAGGCTGCCGGCAATGTTCGGAGCCAACGCCGCATCCAAAAGCGCTGCACCACGGCAAATTCACCGATGCGGGTAAGTGTGCGCAGAAGAATGCCCCCGATTAAGTAGCCACTCAAGGCAAAAAATATATCAACACCCACGGCCCCGAGATACAACGTCCAGCGAAACAGCGCCGGTTTTGCAGACCACTCTGCAAATACTAACGGGGTGAAATGAGCACATACCACACACAACACCGCAATCGCCCGCATCACATCGAGCCCCAAACGGCGCTTTTGGTCGGGAAGGGGCACTACAACTCCCCCCACAATCGGCCGGTATTGACGCCATAGTGCCAGTAAAATGACCACACATGTGGCATAGCGGCCATTACGATCCAGCCATAACGAGGGATTCCCAAAGCCCGTCCGTGACTCTTGATAGACCATGGTTACATACAGCCCACACAACAATATATAGGCCAGCACACCCAACCAACGACTCCGCCGTAGCAGTAACGCCACTAGTCCCAGCGGCAACCAAAGGTCAAGCCCCCCAGCAACGTGGGACCACCATGATTGGCGCAAGAGCGTCACCGTAATATCAGCTAGGAGCACCCCGATGGGGCGCCGGTCGCCGGGGACATGTGTCGTCGGGCTTTGCAGCACCAGCTCCGTCTGCGCTGGAGCCAGCAACATCGCTACAGTACGCCATTGCGCACTAGGATGGGTTAAAACACTATGCCCATCACTCATCATCGTGACTGGCAAATTACTATCCGGCGGTTGCAACCAGCGGAATTGCACGCGCCGCCACGCAACGTCGGTGCCATACGGAATAGTGATATGCGTATCACCCGTCGACCAGGCTCCGTGGGCTTCTGGGGCGCGGATGCCGACGACAAGGTTGCGGTTGGCAAGGTCGATTGTCACTGTCGGCGTGGCCGTCGCAAGCCATGCCATCATCACCAGCAAACTAAGCAACGCACACGCACCCAACGCCCAATTATTTCGGTGCAGATTCCGCTGCGTCATCGCCATACAATTCACCATTCCAATGCCACACGTAAGGGTATTATATCGTACTCGTATCTAATGAGTGTTATTACTAAAAAATAATTAGGCGGCAGGTGAATTTTTTC
>CALFIC010000075.1 GCA_937876225.1 uncultured Chloroflexota bacterium
GATTTTCATTTATCTCGCACAGGGCACACCGTAGGATTTTCATTTATCTCGCATAGAGGGCGCAGAGGACGCAGAGTCGTGTTTTGATTGGTGGTTGCCGATTAATGCTCGGCTATGCAGGATGCCTCGTACTTTCGACTTCCGACGTCACGCTTTCTATTTTTTGATGATGTTTAGTGCATAGTAAATGTATAACTATAGTATGGAAGATGTGTGTTTCGTGGCGTGCTATTGCAAAATAGTGGGTGTTATACTCGTGTTGTAACGACTCCGCACTACAAATCCCCCATCCCTGCAGACGTATTTTCGATGCTGATAGTGCGTAATTTAACGGAGGCTGATATGGCGACTTTTTTGCGTGTATTGCGTGGTATAAGCGACACGTTGCGCTTGGCGCTTCCCAAAATCGGTGCGGGATGGATGTTTGCGTTGTTGACGAGTAATTTCAACCGGGTGGCGATTTTTGACCTTGGCATTGCTGCGGTCATCATCACGGTGATGATTAGCATGCATAATTTTTTGTCACCGTTTCAAGTGGTGTTTGGGCGCATGAGTGATCGCTACCCGATTTTGGGTTTTCGGCGCACGCCCTATTTTTTCATTGGCAGTATGTTGGCCAGCCTCGTATTTATGGCATTGCCAAATGTGGCGGTAGCGATGAGCCAAGGCCAGAGCTGGGCCTACGTGGCTGGCTTTGCGCTGTTGCTCTGTTTCGGGATTGGCTTTGCAGCTACCGGTGACTCACATCATTCGTTGATTGCCGAAGTGACCACCTCAGAGCGTCGTGGTATCGTGGTCGCAGTGGTCTGGACCTTTACGATTATCAGTGCGATTGCGGCGGCCATCGTGGTCAAAGCCACCATGGGTGATACCCTCAATATGGTCGAAATGCAACGCTTGTACAATTTCACTCCGTTGGTGGTATTTGTGGCATCCTTGCCGATGCTTGGTATGGAAAAACGCCGTACTGCCGCTGAATTGCAAACCTTGGCATCCCAATCACAAACGGCAGCGGTATCGCCGCTGAACGCGATTGGCGTGGCTTTCAAAATGGTACGGAGCAACGAGCAAGTGCGGGCATTCTTTGGATTTGTCTTCTTTAGCATTCTGGGGATATTTTTGCAGGACGCCATCCTTGAAGTCTTTGGTGCCGAAGTCTTTGGTATGACAATCAAGCAAACCTCATCGTTCAATACATTGTGGGGGAGTGGCGTATTGATTGGGATGATTTTGATGGGGACGATTAGTAGCTCCACCAGCATCTCGAAAAAGCTGATCGGTCAGATTGGCGGTTTTGGGACGGCTTTTGGATTGGGGTTGTTGACGATGTCAGCCATGTTGCATCAACAATCCTTGCTGACGCCAGCATTGTTGGTGATGGGCTTGTTTACCGGCTTTTATAATGTCGGGGCCTTGTCGATGATGATGGACATGACCGTCGAAGGGTCGACCGGGCTTTACATGGGCATGTGGGGCATGGCGCAATCATTTGGCATGGGCATGTCATCGATTTTGAGTGGCGCCCTCAAGAGTGCCTTAATCGAAACGCACTTGTTTTCGGCCACCATCGGCTATACGGCGATCTTTGGCTTTGAAGTAGTGTTGATGATCGTAGGGATGGCGGTGTTGCGCAATGTCAACGTCCAGCGCTTCCGTAGTGTATCGGTGGCCGATTTGACGTTGGCGATGGAACAAGGTGCCGGCGCCTAAAATTATGGTGGCGGATTCAATTGCACTACTGCGCAGATTTCTGTGCGGTAGTGCAATTTATGGATATTGAGGGAATCATGGCGAAATTTGATTTTCAACAAGTAGCGAGTCACTACGACGACCTGCATTTGCATAGCCCCGAGGTATCGCAAGCGGTGGGGCAGTACTTGGTCGATCAGGTGGGGCAGGGCAAACGCATCCTCGAAATCGGGATTGGCACAGGGCGGATTGCGGCACCGATTATCGCTGCGGGTGGTGAAGTGGTGGGTATCGACATCTCGCCGGGGATGTTGGCAGTAGCGCTGGATCGCCATATCGACCAAATCGCCTTGGCCGACATGATGCAGTTGCCGTTTGCCGATGCCAGCTTCGATGCGGTGCTGGCGGTCCATGTGCTCCATCATGCCAGTGATTGGCGCTTGGCTATGCGCGAGATTGCGCGGGTGTTGCGCCCCGGTGGCTTGTTTATCGAAGGGCGTGACTGGAGTGATCCGCAGTCGTGTAGCATGCGTATGCGGGCCAAAATGCGTGAAGTGATTATGAGCCTGTCGCCCGGGATTCGCCCGCCGGGGGTGGGTGCCGCCCGCCAGCAGTTTTTGGCACGGCTGGGGGGGATTACGGCGCCAGAGGCACCGGCAACGAGCTGGCACGAATCCGCCGCACCGGCGGCGATTATTGCCAGTATGCGGGCTCGTAACGATCCCGAGACCTGGGCAATCGATCCGCAATTACTCAACGACACCCTCGACCAGGTCGAGCTATGGGCTGCCCAAGAATGGCCCGAGTTGACCATCCCTCAGCCCTACGAACGACGTTTTGTGGTGGGGATTACCCAGATTGATCCGGCTCGTGCGTCTGCCGAGTAAGAGCGATAGATTGTTGTTGATGGACTACTGGTGAAAACCAGTGGCGGTGCTATAGGGGTAATAGAAAGGATGCGACCGATGTCGCACGAACCAGTAGAAACCAAGGAAATCAAGGAAATCAAGGAAATCAAGGAAATCAAGGAACCAAGCATCCATCACGTCTTTCCATTCACGGCCATCGTCGGCCAAAGTGAGCTCAAACTGGCTTTGGCGTTGTGTGTGATTGACCCGGCGATTGGTGGCGTGATGATTATGGGGCACCGGGGGACCGCCAAAAGCACGGCGGTGCGGGCGTTGGCGTCGATGTTGCCCCACGTCAAAGTAGTTGCCGGCTGCCCATATAATTGTGATCCGGCACGCCCATCGCCACTGTGTAGTTTTTGTGCCGAGCACGCCAAATCCAAAAGCCTAACCCGTCTGGTGCCCGTGGTCGATTTGCCCTTGGGCGCCACCGAAGACCGGGTAGTAGGCGCGCTCGATATCGAGCGGGCTTTGGTCGACGGGGTGCAGGCTTTTGCGCCGGGGTTGTTGGCGCGGGCCAATCGCGGGTTTTTGTATATCGATGAAGTCAATCTGCTAGAAGACCATTTGGTCGATTTGTTGCTTGACGTAGCGACTAGCGGTGTCAATGTGGTGGAGCGCGAAGGGATTAGTGTGCGCCACCCGGCCCGGTTTGTGCTGGTAGGCAGTGGTAACCCCGAAGAAGGCGACTTGCGCCCGCAATTGTTGGACCGCTTTGGGTTGCATGCCCGAATTACCACGGTGACCGATATCCACGAGCGGGTCGAAATCGTGCGCCGGCGGCGGGCCTTTGACCTTGACCCAGCGGCGTTTTGTGCCACTTGGGACAAAGAGCAACAGAAGCTGGGCAAGCGCATCAAGGCCGCCCAAAAACTCTTGCCGGCCGTCGATGTAGCCGACGACGCCTTGTATGCCGCCGCCGAGCTGTGTGCGTTGCTGGCCATCGACGGGCATCGTGGTGAATTGACGCTGATTCGGGCGGCGGGCGCGATGGCCGCCTACGAAAAGCGCACCTTGGCTACTGCCGACGACGTGTTGCGGGTGGCAGTATTGGCCTTGCGCCACCGCCTACGCAAAGATCCACTGGAGAGTAGCGGCGACGAAGTGCGCATCGAGCGCGCCATCGCCGACATCCGCGCTAAGCATAAGGTGGGGTAGGGTTTTTGGCCACGGACTCAATCCCCTACTACCATTTCATCTTTTGGTGAAATGGTAGTAGGGGATTTTACGTGCGACGCAATTGACAGAACGATCGTGGCAATTTATGATCTATAGATCACGATCGAACGTAATTATGCTGATAGGAAATGAAATGCACCCGTCTACTATTATTCCACAATCGCCATGTCTTACTATCCAACAATTTTTTGGTAAAACATATCTCGTACCACCATTTCAGCGTGGGTATGCGTGGCAAGAAAGTCAAATTAAGCAGTTACTTGATGATTTTCGTGATTTTTTGCGTTCGGATGAACCAGTCTATTTGCTTGGCCAAGTAATTGTTGCAAGTTCAGTAACGGAAGTAGATTTTGAATTAATTGATGGACAACAACGAGCTACGTCGATATTATTGATTTTGATAGCGTTATATCGACGGTTTGAAAAAATCCCTGAAGCTGCTCGAAATCAACGTTGTAAATTTTTACAAACTCAATTATATCAATTGATTATTTATGCAACGCGTATGGGCGAATTACGTGCTCGGGTTACTGTTCCTAATGATGGAATTGCGTTAGTTGAAGCGCTGATTCGTGATGAAAAAATACCAGAAATTACGGGATGGACACGTGAAAATATCAAAGAAGTTTACGACACAATTGTTGATTATATAGATGAAGAATGGCCTGATTTACTTGATACTCCAGATTTATATAATGATATTGTAAATCGCGTGTTTATCGTGCGATTGGAACTTCCAACTCCTGATGATGCTGTACATGTATTTGAGCGGATTAATAATCGTGGATTGTCGCTTAATAGTGCAGATCTTATCAAGAATTTAATTTTCCAGAATGTGAATGAACAAGATTATTTGGATCATGTGTCTACTGATTGGGATAAAGCTAGTTCTACATTGTATCAATGTGAAAATGGACGTGTACGTACTATGGAGTATTTGCTACGTTCAATGATATTAATCGAAACGGGTGAAAATATTTCACATAAAGACATGCGTCGGAGATGGGCTGAAATCATCAAAACTGATGTGATAGCATTACGTTTTTCAAAATCACTCCCCGTCAATGCAATTAAAATAAAAAATATCGATCAAGGTAAAAATCCTAATGGTGTTGAAAATAGAATTAATGATGGTAGTAAATATTTTAGTATGGTACAACATTTCCCTATATTATTAGCCGCAGACAAATTATCAAGTGCGAGTTTTAATATATTGGCACGAATCATTGAGGACCGTGTCATTGTTTCGTTATTAGCGAAGGAACGACCGCAAGATTTTGAACGTATTATTCCTGTTTGGGGACATAAAATATTTCTGTTGGGAGCAAATGCTCAACCAGACGATATACGTGAAGCATCGAGTATTGCACAAAAAGATTTTGCGCTATTGTTGGATAATGCAAAATCTAATTTATACAATTTACGGGTACGAAATGCGACGCACAAAAAACGAATTCGGTATTTTTTGGCGAGAATTAGCCGTAAAGTGCAAATTGATGCGTTGGAACCAATTGTTCCAGAATTGAGTGAATTTCTTACAACTAGTCGTTCTTCCAAAGCAGCACGTCTTGGATATGATATTGAACATATTCGACCGACTGCACTTTATGGCGATACAGAATTGAATGATTCGATCGGTAATTTGGTTTTTGCCCACCCAATGGATCAGCGTGTGGCTGGCGATGCAATGCCGATAAATAAAATTGATGTGTACCGTACCTCGAATTTATTATTAACGCGTTCATTGTGTAATTCTGACGAATTAATTCTTAATATGGCACAAAAGAATACAGTACGTTCTATCCACGAAGTTTCGCCACCGTATTTACATGACTGGAACGACGAATCCATCCAGCAGCGCTTTGAGTTGTACTGGCAGATATTTTTGTCGGACCTCGCAATTCCAGCGAAGTAAGTGACGCATTGAAGTGCGTTGCCCCACCATCTCGTGTTGTGACGGGATGGTGGGGTATTATTTTCGTTTAATTTGTAATCGGCCATGTACGGAGTTCGATTGTTATAGGGGTATAAGTAAAGTCTACGTGAATTTGGGCAGGAGCACTATTGCTGGGAATGAGAAAGGCAATTTGACCTCCAGTTTGTTCACCAGGCTGGAGCGACGCGTTTGCAAATAATCCTTCGAGATGATACGTTAGTACGTCTGTTGTATGTGTGCCACCTTCAAGATCGGTAATGGTAAAATAGGCAGGATTTACATAACGACTATATGAATCTGCCGATTGATTATTTTTGATGGTAATCGCAAATACTACATATTTGTAACCTTTTGGTGCCGTATAACCTTTTAATACCTGGAAGTATTGGAAGCTCCCTGCTGATGCAACGATACCTCCATTGCTCGCCATCCAATATCCTGGGGCGGGCATATTGTAGCGGAATGCTGCCAAATCACTTTCTGGCAAAATTGGTTGCGTATTTGCATTATTTGAATCGCTTGTGGTGGTGGTGGTAGGGGTGATTTCTGTGACAATCGGTGCCTCTTCGCGACCGAGTAAGCCAAGTTGCACCTTGTATGGATCTGTGTTTTCTGGGTGGTATTCAAAGCGCGCCCGCTCAAAGATTTGTACAAAAAATTCATGGCCATCGATGGTTTGTGTTTGAAATGAGGAAATCGGCATCCCAAATAATGCCATGCTTTCTGCTTCAGTAAAACTTCCATGATTATTATCAAGCTGTAAGCCATGCGTATGCCAGTATTCATAAAATTCACCGCATGTATAGTGTTGGACTTCTACAAACCAATGACAATCGTCTCGATAGGCAAGATAGTTGCCACCAATATCTTTTTCAGCAATGCCTTTTGATGGCAGATTTTCTGAGTTGTATGTGCGTTGCAAATATTGCACACCCAACCGCCCCAACAACACATCGTAGGGCCGAGCGTTTTCGGGGTGGAGCTCGAGGCGGTTGCGCTCGAAGCGCTGGATGTCAACTTGCTTGCCTTCGATGAGGACGTGCTCGACTGCGCCAATCGGCAACCCAAATACCGGCAACCCTCCGTTTTGTTCCCAAAATTCGCGGATGCGGCCGTCGATACATTGATTGGTTTCGCTGAAGCAACGTGGCTCGGCGTGGGTAGTGACAGCTGGTTGGAGCCCCAATCCAAGTAAGAGTGCAAGCAAAATAACACCGTTGCGAATTGACATGGGAATCTTTCTGTTGATGCAACAAGACTCCCTTTACTCTACCAATATCCGTGTCCACATATGTGGATATAAATAATCCCAGAGCGATGAATATTCTCTTCCAGTATATAAAGTGCGCGCGGACCTTTTTGGGCATGAAAAACGGTAGTACATACAGCAGAGTGAGAAGGAGTGCTGTATGACCCCAAAACGTCGCCGCAAAAATACGACGCGCCTAGTTGGATTTAATTATCAGACGCCGAGCATGTATGCAATTGTTCTATGTACGGCGGATAATTTGCAGATATTTGGCGAGGTCGTTGATGCAAAAATGCAGCCCAGCAAAATTGGCCAGATAGTCATTGATCATTGGGCGCAGATTCCCCAGATTCATCCCGACGTGGTATTGGATGTGTATCAGTTGATGCCAACGCACTTCCATGCAATTGTGCAGCTCACGAGAGAGCCAACACATAACTTGCCACCGCCAATGCAAGTTGGCAATCAGAAATCCGCCGCCGCGCAGCGTTTGTTGCCGCATTCATTGAGCACGCTCATATCGTCATTCAAGCGCGGCGTGACTATTGCAGTGCGTAATATGCGTGATGATGCAACATTTGTGGTCTGGCAAGCAAATTTTTATGATTCGATTATCCGTTCGGATGAGCATTTGCATAATACGCGGGCGTATATTTTGCAAAATCCCCAGGCATGGCATGAGAAACGTGGCAGGCAACAGCCGTAGTAGGGGCGTCATTATATGGCCCCCCCGTAATATCGTCGGGGTGCTCGTTGTGGTGCCATGGGGTCATCGGGGGTGCCATGGGGTCATCGGGGGTGCCATGGGGCCATCGTAGGCCATCGTAGGGGCGTCATTATATGGCCCCCCCGTAAAATCGTCGGGGTGTTCGTTGTGGTGCCATGGGATCATCGGGGGTGCCATGGGATCATCGGGGGTGCCATGGGATCATCGGGGGTGCCATGGGGTCATCGGGGGGGCGTCATG
>CALFIC010000076.1 GCA_937876225.1 uncultured Chloroflexota bacterium
GATCACGGATGCATCCGTGATCGGCGTGGCATAACGAACACCCCTGTCATGCATTGCGCATGACAGGGGTGTTCGGTCAATCGAAAACGACTACTTGGCGGCTTCAAGCACGGCTTGGGCGGCTGCCAAGCGGGCAATCACGACGCGGTAGGGGCTACATGACACGTAGTTGAGCCCGGCGTTGTGACAGAACTTGACGCTGGCTGGTTCGCCACCGTGTTCGCCACAGATACCGGTCTTCATGCCGGCCCGGGTGCTCCGACCGCGCTCCACACCCATCTTGACCAATTGACCGACGCCAGCTTGGTCGAGGACTTGGAAGGGATCTTCGGGCAAGAGCTTTTGTTCGACATACTTGGGCAAGAATCGCCCAGCGTCGTCGCGGCTCATGCCAAAGGTGGTCTGGGTCAAGTCGTTGGTACCGAATGAGAAGAATTCGGCTTCTTGGGCAATCTTGTCGGCAGTCACACAAGCGCGGGGCAATTCGAGCATGGTACCAACCATGTACTCGAAATCGACGCCGCTCTCGGCTTTGACTTCTTGGGCGACGCGTACCACGATGGCCTTTTGGATGCGCAATTCGCTGACATCGCTGACCAAGGGGATCATCACTTCGGGCAATACCGTGATGCCACGCTTCTTGACGGCCACGACGGCACGGAAGATGGCCCGAGCTTGCATTTCGGTGATTTCGGGGTACTCAATACCCAAGCGGCAGCCACGGAAGCCCAACATGGGGTTGGATTCGCGCAAGCTTTCGACTTTGTTCTTGAGCAATTCGCCGCTGATACCCATCTTGGCCGCCAAGGCTTCGATTTCGTGATCGCCATGGGGCAAGAACTCGTGCAAGGGTGGGTCAAGGGTACGAATGGTGACGGGGAAGCCGTCCATTTCGGTGAACAAACCTTCAAAGTCGGCTTGTTGCAATGGCTCGACCTTGGCCAAAGCCGCTTTGCGCTCGTTCAACGACGACGCCACAATCATCTGCCGGATGGCATCGATGCGGTCGCCTTCGAAGAACATGTGCTCGGTGCGGCACAATCCGATGCCTTGGGCACCAAACATGCGGGCGACGCGGGCATCGGTTGGGGTGTCGGCGTTGGCACGCACACCCATGGTGCGCACTTCGTCGGCCCAACCGAGGAACTTGAAGAAGTAGCCATACAACACGGATTGCTCAGGCTTGAGCGTACCACGGATGACTTGGATGACTTCTGATTCGCTGGTGTTGATTTGGCCGTTGTAGACGGTACCGCTGTGACCATCAACGGTGATGAAATCACCTTCTTTGATAGTTACATCACCAACGGTGAATACACCCTTGTGATAATCGACGTCGATATCGCCACAACCACAGACGCAGCATTTACCCATTTGGCGGGCAACCACGGCGGCGTGGCTGGTCAAACCACCACGAGCGGTCAAAATTGCAGCGGCAGCGACCATACCGTGGAAGTCTTCGGGGGCGGTTTCGGTACGCACCAAAATAACGACTTCGCCCTTTTCGGCCCATTCAGCGGCCCGATCAGGATCGAAACAGACTTTACCGCTAGCGGCACCAGGACCGGCAGCCAAGCCAGTGGCGAGCTTTTGGGCAACAGCAGCTGATTTGGCGTCGACAATTGGGAAGAGGAATTGGTTGAGCATTTCGGGCTTGACGCGGCTGAGGGCGGTCTTCTTGTCGATGACGCCTTCTTCGACCAAGTCAACGGCGATGCGTACGGCGGCCATGCCGGTGCGCTTGCCGTTCCGGGTTTGGAGCATCCACAATTTACCACGCTCGATGGTGAACTCAACGTCTTGGACGTCTTTGTAGTGGGCTTCGAGCTTGCGGGCAATTTGCAAGAATTCTTCGGATGATTTGGGAAGTTCTTTGGCCATTTGGGTGATGGGCTTGGGCGTCCGGATACCGGCTACCACGTCTTCACCTTGGGCATTGACCAAATATTCACCAAACATCTCGTTTTCGCCGGTGGCGGGGTTACGGGTAAAGGCTACGCCGGTGGCGCTGTCGTCTCCCATGTTACCGAACACCATGGTCTGGACATTGACGCCGGTACCAATGTTATCGGGGATTTTTTCGATGCGACGATAATCGATGGCGCGGCGACCCATCCATGAATTGAAGACGGCCATGATGGCCATTTCGAGTTGGACATTGGGGTCTTCGGGGAAGTCATGACCGGTATCTTGTTTGATGAGTTCTTTGAATTTGTTGGCAATATCGGTGAGTTCGGCAGCTGACAAGTCGGTGTCGGTGCGATTCTTGCCCTTGGCATCGTTCATGACGTGCTCGAGCTTTTCGCCGTCGACGCCCAACACGATTTTGCCGAACAACTGCACAAACCGGCGATAAGCGTCAGCGGCAAAACGGGGGTTGCCGGTTTGCTTGGCCAAGCCTTCGAGGGTTTGGGCGTTGAGACCGAGGTTGAGGACGGTGTCCATCATGCCGGGCATTGATTCGCGGGCACCCGAACGAACGGATACGAGCAAGGGGTTGGTGGCATCGCCGAATTTCTTGCCCGAGACTTTTTCGACTTCGAGCATTGCAACGCGGGCTTGTTCCCACAAGCCATCGGGCAATTTTTTGCCGCCATCATAATAGGCATTACAGGCTTCGGTGGTGATGGTGAATCCTGGGGGAACGGGGACGCCGGTGCGAGTCATTTCGCCCATCCCTGCGCCTTTACCACCCAGCAAATCACGCATGGTGGAATTCCCCTCGGTGAAGAGGTATACCCACTTCTTAGACATGTACATGCTCCTCTAATCGTGCAGATTACTTATCCATGTGCGTTTCACTATCGGGAGCATCGTTTGCCACGTTGCAGGCGTAGCTCCACGTTTTGCACAGAAATACCGGGCATACTATACGCTATGTTGGCGTTTTGTGCAAGCGCACCCTGCACTATTGTCATGTGATATATTCACGATGTGCGCCCGCAGAGGGGATTTTTTATCAAAAAAATAGCAATGATTAGGTGTTACGGCGAAGTAACCCGGCGCTACTGAGTTGGCCGATTACTTCGGCAGCGGTGCGCTCGCCGGCTTCTATTGCCCCTTCGATGCTCCCTGACCATTGGGTGGCGGTTTCGCTACTGGCCCAGTGGATGCGCCCGACGGGGGTGCCGATGGCATGCACAAAGCCGGCGCTGCCTGGTGGCATAAACCCGACGGTGCCGCGACTCCAGCGTTCGTTGTTCCAATCACGTTCGATCATGCCGCGATAGGCAAGTGCTTCGTTCCCGAACCAGCCGGCGAGTTGGGTGACCAAGGCCCGGAGGCGCTCGCTACGCGGCTGGGCGCTCCAATGGCTGGCATTGTCGCCGATAATGACACAGGCCAAGGCCCCTTCGCTACTCGTGGTGGGCGATACGTCGTGGATGATGCTGGCAGGACCGTCGTCGCTCATCAGAAAGCCGGATTTTTGGTTTTCACGCCAAAAGGGATAATCATAGCAGAGGACTGCTTGGATGGCCCGCCCCATGACGACGCGCTGGTTGAGGGCATCGCGATTGCTGGGGAGTGCTGGCTCGTAGTAGATTTGGGCTGCCACGGCCGGGGGGGCGGCGATGATGGCATAACGGGCTCGGAATGAAGCCCCGCGTGAATAGGCTGAGACACTTTCTTCGTCTTGGCGCATGGCGAGTACTGGCGTGTCAATGTTGAGTTGGGGGCGTAATTGTTGGGCTAAGCGCTCGGTAATGCGCTGGATGCCACCCGCTATGCGATCTTGTTCATGTGCTGGGCGTAAAGAAAAAATCACCTCGGCGCGTTGATAGGCTTGGATTTGATCGAGGACATACACAAACGAAATTTCGCTGGGCTCAGCCATGAAATGGACGTGGGTCAGGAGCCGGAATAAATTCCGCGTGGCGGGGGTACTGCTTTGTTGTTGCAACCAGGCCCCAAATGAAAACTGGTCGTAATTTTTGATGGCGAGCGCACTTTTGACGGTCTGTAATTGGAGTTCGCGTGACAAGCGATTAAGTTTGGCAATGATTCTGCGGTAGTCGAGTTGGACGTTGGGTGCGAACCACGGTGCGCGATTGCGGAAGCGTGTATTGCGACCATTGAGCCGAATCGCACTTTCCCCTTGGGTGTATTGTGGAGTGAGTTGGATGCCTAATTCGTGGGCAAGTTGACGGAACTGTTTGGCGTGGGGACTAATCCAGCGTGCCCCCAAATCGTACGATTCGCCATTGAACGTCCCACTATTGGCCCGGCCACCCACCCGATCGCGTGCTTCCAGTAACACCGCATCGACTCCTTCACGGAGTAATCGCCAAGTAGCGACTAACCCTGAAATACCTGCTCCGATGACAACGACGTCGGCGTTGTATCCGAGCTGATTGGGGTCGAATTGGAGTGTACTCATCAGCGTTTCTCCTCTGATTTTTCGTGTGTATTGTCGTTGAGGCATGCAAGTTGCATGATGCCGTTTGCGACCTGTATTGTGGTAATTGCACAGTTGTCGATGCGGATGCGTTCGTGCAGATTAATATCGAGCCCTAGTATTGTACATACAATAGCCGCGATGGTGCCACCGTGACAGACGATGCAAATGACATCATTTTCGTCATGCAAGGCGACATAACGATTAATTGCTTGCATCACCCGCTGTTGCAACATTTGATGCGATTCACCGCCTGGGTAGATCATCTGGCCTGGCGCTGCACAATATTGTTGGTAGCGTTCGGCATCGTGTTGTTGCACATCTGGGATGCTTTTGTGTTCCCATTCGCCCACATCGAGTTCACGCAAGGCAACATCCGTTACGAGGGGAATCGTATGATGTGCCAAAATTGCTTCGGCAGTATGCATTGCCCGAATCAAGTCGCTACTATAAACGGCATGAATTTGGTGATTTTTGAGCCGTTGTCCAAGGCGCTGGGCTTGTGCTTGACCCCGTTCGTTGAGGGGAATTTGGGCGTGGCCATAGATTATTCCTTGGACGTTATAGGTTGTTTCGCCGTGGCGAATGAGGAGTAGTTTCATGGCACGTGCTTAATTCTGCTCAGTGGGTTTCGGCGTGGGCATTGTCGTTGAGATTCCCGAGGCGCAATTTGCCATGTTGCTGGATGAGTGTGGTCAGCGCGCAATTATCAATCCACATCTGGGTATAGTTGTCGATATCGAGATCGAGCACGGCACATACGATGGCGCGGATGGTGCCGCCATGACACACCACGCAAATGGTATCGTGTTCATCGTGGCGTTGCATGATGGTAGCAAGCGCCTGCATTGCACGGGTTTGCATCTGGGCGTATGATTCGCCACCGGTATAGATGGTACGACCGGGCTTGGTGCGATAGGCTGCAAAGTCGGTAGGGAATTGGGCGGCGATTTCGGCGACGGTGAGGTGTTCCCACAGGCCGACGTCGATTTCGCGGAAGCCGGCTAATTCGCTGACCGGTTGGTGGTGATGGGCGGCGATGGCGTTGGCAGTTTGGACGGCGCGGAGTAAATCGCTACTATAGATGGCGGCGAAGTGGTGGTGCTGCAAGCGTTCGCCGACGCGGGTCGCTTGGGCAAAGCCAGTGTCGTTGAGGCTGATTTGCATATGGCCTTGGTAGCGTCCGATTGCGTTGTAGGCAGTTTCGCCGTGACGGACTAGGATGATGTGCATAGGTGTCGATTCTCGGTAGAGTGTTTCATCCATTGTACTGTATATTTTGGGGACAAAAAAAGTGGGAAGTGCCGAAGCACTCCCCACTTTCGCCAAGGCAACGTAGCAAAAACTACTTGGTCTTGGTGTTGTTGATATACATGGTTCCGGGCACGTTGCTGTAAGCGCTGAAGCCGGGCCATTGGATACCATTGAAGCCGGCGTTGTTGGGCTCGAGAGCCTTACCAACGACGTATGGCTTGAGCAAGCCCGAGTTGACGCGGTGGAACAAGAAGATACCACCGACATCTGACACGAGCAACTTCTCGGCATCTTGGAACTGCTTGAGACGACCGGCGGTATCCGTGCTGGCCGAAGCCTCGTCTACCAACTTGTCGAAATCTTTGTTGTTCCAGTTATGGCGACCATCGCTGTGCCATACGCCCAACATGTTTGAAGCATCGAAGAAGTCAATACCGTATGAAACCATACCGAATTGAATCTTGGTCGGCTTTGAGTTGAGGGCTTCCATGAAGGTCTTTTGTTCCTTGTTGGAAACTTCAACGTCGATGCCGAGGTTTTGCTTCAATGAAGCGGCGATAGCGGCAGCGGCATCTTGGCGAACTTGGGCTTCGTTACGGAGCCACAAGGTAATCTTGGGGAAGCCCTTACCATCTGGGTACCCGGCTTCGGCCAACAATTTCTTGGCGGCTTCGACGTCGTAGTTTTGGATGGTTGAGAGTTCCTTCGAATTTGACGCATGGAAGCCAGGCATCAAGAACGAATAGGCCGGAATGGCTTGGTTCGGTCCAATGATGTTGGCAATCAAGCTGTCGCGGTCGATGACGTGTGAGAAGGCCTGACGAACTTTCAAGTTGTCGAATGGCTTGGTCTTCGTGTCGAAGAACAAGTAGTCGGTGCGGAAGTCGTTGGCGTTCTTGGTGACTTGCTTGGTCAAGTCGGCATCAGCAGCGATGATCTGCGTTTCGGCAGCACCGATGTATTCGCCGCCGAGTGAGTCAACGTCACCGTTGCGGTAGCCGGCGAAGAAGGTTTCGGGCTTGGCCGCGATGCACTCTACACGTTGAATGTAGGGTTTGTTGCTGCCGGTGTAGGTTGGGTTGGCTTCGTATACCAACTTCTCACCCTTGGTCCATTCCTTGAGGATGTAAGGACCACTTGACACTGAAGTCTTGGGATCGTTGTTGTACAAAGGACCATTCTTGTCGAAGGCGGCCTTTTGCAAGGGGGTGCTGTAAAGCAACTTGGCTGGCAAGAAGGGGGCTGGGGTTTCGGTGGTGAAGACGACGGTGTTCGCGTCTTTGGCAACGACGCCCAATTGGTCGTTTGCAACTTCACCAGCGCCAACCTTGCTCCAGTTCTTGATTTCGCCGGGAGCGGCGAAGAACCAAGCGAAGTCCCATGCATGGGTCTTGTCGGCGGCGAATTGGAAGGTTGATACGTAGTCGGCGGCGGTTACCGGCGTACCATCACTCCACTTCAGGTTGGGGTCGAGGTGGAACGTCCACTCCGTGCCGTCAGCATTGGCTTCCCATGAAAGGGCAGCAGCTGGTTGGGGCATGAAGTTGTTGTCCAAGCGAATCAATGGCTCGCTCAACACGTTGGTGATGGCGCCGCCCTCTTCGTACACGCTGACCAAGAAGTCAACAGTAGTGAAGGTGGTGGTGGCATTGAAGAACGTGCGATACACTTGCTGATCGGCTGGGGCGGCGTCAGCTGGCAAGGTGATGCCATTCAACGTCTTTGAGTCGGCGGCAGGTGCAGCGGTGGCGGTGGCCTCAGCAGCAGCTGGGGTGGCCGTGGCCGCATCGATGACTGACGGAGCAGTCGGGGCTTCGGTGGCTGCGGGTGCAGCGGTGGGTGCAGCTGCTGGTGCGCCGCCACAGGCTGTGATTAGCCATGTAGCAACGACGACCAAAGCCCAGCGTGCACTACGTCGCGTGTAGGACATCTGTGAACTCCTTCATCAAACGAATAACGCCTGACATTGCGGGGTGAACCGCGCTGTCTATATCAACCCAGAGAATGGACCGCCCATTCCCGGGGATTGACCAAACTCATGCGCACCTTGCGCAAATACCGAAATCCTATTTGCAACATGTCCAGTGTATATTGGGATGATGCAATTCTACCACGCAAATAAGTATACCACGTCATATTAATTTTTCATTATCAAAAGGAAACAAATGATAACGAAAGAATATCCAAAATTATACCGGATTTTTTGTGCAGTTTGATGACAAGCTGAATGCAATGTCCGGTTATAGAGAAACTCCTGTACGCATCTACAACACACGTACAGGAGCTAGTACACGAATCTACTTGTTACTTTTTCAGCTTGGGGTCGAGCGCATCGCGCATACCATCACCGACAAACGAGAAACTCAACATCGTCAAGGCAATCATCAACGTCGGAAAGAGCCCCAAATGCCAGTACACTTCAATGAATGATGATGACTGACCAGCCATCTTGCCCCAGCTTGGCAATGGGTCGTTGATTCCGATACCGAGGAAGCTCAAGCCAGCTTCAGCAAACATGGTCGCCGGAATTCCCAAGGTGAACGAAATAATCAAGGGTGATAAGGCATTGGGCAACAAATGGCGGAGCGCAATCTGTGTTGTCGGTACACCGATTGCCCGCGCGGCTTCGATGTATTCTTTTTCACGCAGTGACAAAATCTGTGCCCGCGTAAGTCGACACATTTCGATCCAGCCGATGATACCTAGTGCCAAAATTACATTGAACAAACCACCACCCCACATCGAAAGCAAGAACAACGCAAACAATAGTTGCGGGATCGCTGTGAAGATTTCGATGATACCCATTACCACTTGGTCAACCCAGCCACCGAGGAAGCCGGCTGCACATCCCATTGATACGCCGACGATAACGGCGAGTAATTGGACTGAAATGCCGATGGTCAACGAAATCCGGGCGCCATAAATAATCCGGCTGAGCTGGTCACGTCCCACATTGTCAGTCCCAAGTAAGTGGCGCGCATTGGGAAATTGCTTGCTTTCTGACAAAACCGAGAAATCATACGCAGTTGGTGCAATGAAATCAGCAAAAATTGCCATGAAGAAAAACATGAACACGATTACGAGTGCGCCCATCGCAAGGCGATTTTTGCTAAACCGGATCGCCGCATCGCGCCACAAATTTGCAGGCTTGCGTTGGATAACCACTTCTGCAGGAGCGGGCATAGGTGTTGTTGTCATGGTTGTGTCCTAATCAAGCTTAATACGGGGGTCGATAATCGTCGAAACAAGGTCGGTAAGCAAATACACGAGACCCCAGAGCGAGGCAATAATCAACATCAATGCCAATACCATCGGATAGTCACGGCTGGTGATACTGGTTACGAAAAACTTACCGATACCGTTTACCCGGAACATGGTTTCAACAAAGATTGTACCGGTCATCAAGTTTGGAATCATCGGACCAAGCGCCGTAATAATTGGAATCAAGGCGTTCTTGAGGGCGTGGCGCCATACCACCATTGCTTCGCTCAATCCTTTGGCGCGGGCGGTGCGGATGTAATCTGACGTCATGACGTCGGTCAGACTACCACGGGTAAAGCGTGATGCAAAACCCAACGGTCCCAAGCCAAGCGCAAATACGGGCATAATCCATGCTTTGGGGTCGTGCCAGTGTGCACTATCAAGTGCCATTGGTAGCCAATGTAATTTCACCACAAAAATTAGAATCATCCAGATTGAGATAATGAAATTAGGTACCGTCATCCCAAGTGCTGATATAAACGTGACAAGTTGGTCAATCCAGGTGTTTTGACGCACACCCGCCAAGATACCCATAAACATCCCGAGCCCGATTGCGATAATCACTGTCATTCCACCGAGTTGGATACTTCTAGGCCATACACTGCCGATGATTTCGGCAACGGTTTGGTCAGGGCTGGCATACGATGTCCCGAAATCTCCTTGGACGGCTTTGCTCATGTAGCGATAGTACTGAATGTACAGTGGTTGGTCCAAGCCATACTTCGCCAAAATATTGGCCTTGGCTTGGGCGCTGAGTGGCATGTTTACTTCGTCAAAGGGACCACCTGGGACGTTGTGCATCAATAGAAATGCAACCATCGTTACTACGATAAACACAAACAATAATCTGGCCAAACGACTCAAAATGTAGGCTACCATGCGGATGCCTTTCCTTTATTAGTACAGGATACTTACGGAGAAATATGCATGCAACAGACGTATGCGACCAGTGAAGGGGTGTCGTCGATAAACGTGATGATTGCCATCATGTTTCATTTTGATACCGGCACATTGGTATTGGTATTGCCATGGCTGTAGGTCTACCAATCCAAAACGTGCCTTATCCAAATCAGCGGGCATCCTCAAATCAACTGTCGCCTACAGTTACTGTGCCACGGGAGCGTAATTGTAGTGACATCAATCTATCACCTACGTACGGTCACCAACGCCCAGCGCGCAATGCGCGAGTAGGACATCTGTGTTTCCTCCTTAAACCATACAAATTCATGGCGCGTTTGCTGCGAAACTACAACACCTCACCCATAACAATACAGCCGGTTGTATTGAATGACGTTTGTGTACACGCATGACCAAAACGGTACACACGGCGTGTATATCGTTTGCCCACTACATATGAATATCTAGTCTACGGAAAGATTAAGACTTGCTTAATCCGTTGTACTATAGCATCTCTGTATTTTGATGTCAATGAACGTTGCCATGCACATGTTTTCATTTTCACAAGTAGCATACCGTTACCATACCGCGGCTAGATCTGCGATTGATTATTTGTTGTTTGACGTGTAATCGTTTGTAAGGCTTTGTGATGCATTATAGTCCTGCACAGGATATTTGATGAAATGTGGAAGATCGTCATAGAGTACGACGGTATATTCCGAATTGTTTGGATATGATAACCATGACAACGAATATGAATTTGTATATAAAAACAGAGACATAGGTAGTTCAGTTTTCAGCGTAATCAGTAAAATAGCGTAGTGATGCCTGTTCTTTCGTGGTGCCATGGTGAGACACACCGCGCTAATCTACGCTAAAATAGGCACAGTATTAGTGAGAGCTTGCCATGATACAACGTGTTTTGTTACCAGTCTGGTATAGCGTTATGACGCTGTTTGTGATAATCATCATTGCCGCGCCACTGTCGACATTGGCAGTGCAGGTTATTAGTCGTGTTCAACAACGTGGCAAACCGGTCGTTGCCCCGATTACGACCCAACGCGAAGAAATAATCCCCATGCCGGCATTACCCGATGAAGAGCCGGTATTGATTCAACCAATGCAATTCCAGACGATTTCGAGTGGTAGTGGCCATATTTGTGTGGTGACGCAATCGGCACAGGTCAAGTGTTGGGGTGATAATCGCCAAGGCCAACTCGGTGGGGGTAGTGACGGGAACGCCATTACGATGAGCTCCAACCCAGTGCGTGTCAGCGGTCTGGTTGATGTGGGTGCCGTGACGTCAGGTGATACGCACTCATGTGCCTTGCAACCACGGATTGCACGCGTGTATTGTTGGGGCGGCAATCAATTTGGCCAATTAGGTAATTCCACTAACGGTCCGCAAACAAATCAACCAGTGCCCCAACAAGTTGTCGGTGTGGGACGGGTTGTGCAAATTGTCAGTGGATCAAATCATACGTGTGCTCGCCAAGATGACGGGGCGGTGCGTTGTTGGGGTGATAACCGACGTGCCCAAATCGGCGATGATCAACGGCAACGGGCAATCGATGCGTATGCGATTAAAGGCTTGCCGACGGATATTACGGCGATAGCCGCTGGAGGCAATCATAATTGTGCCATGACGAGCACCGGCGCCGTTTGGTGTTGGGGCGAAAACGCTGTTGGACAAGTCGATGGTCATCCAGGCAACCCTATTACGTCACCAATAAAAATCACCGATATTCCAGTGGCCAATGCGATTGTGTTGACCACACAACAAAGTTGTCTCGTCGATGCCGCAAACTCATTGTGGTGTTGGGGGCATGGTGCATTACCTCATCAAATTCTCGTGCCTGCCCCAATCGTGCGGGTACGGGGCAGTAACGCCGATGTACTGTGTGCGGTATTGAACAATAATAATTTGGGATGTATGAGTGATCAAGATGCGCAAATTACCCAAACACCAATGTTTGGTGCACTTGATGTAACTATGACCAACAATAGTGCGTGTGTCCTATTGCGCGCTGCCAAAATCGTCTGCCATGGTGATAATCAATTTGGTCAACTCGGTGCAACTATCACTGATACATCGCACGCACAATTTGTGTTAATGCGGTTGGGTGCCACTACTGATGTAATGGCTGGTGGGATTGCGCATATGTGTGCGCTGTGGCAACAAGGGCGCGTCCAGTGTTGGGGCCGTAACCTTGAAGGTCAATTAGGGGCACCCGTACAGCGCGACCAACCCAATCCAACCTCCCCCGAAATCAATGGTGTTACGAGTATAGTGGCAGGGAGCCAACATACCTGTGCGTTGCGTTATGACCAACAAGTCTATTGTTGGGGCGCCAATGGGTCTGGGCAATTAGGAGTAGCTGATTTTCAAAATCATCCCCGTCCCCAACAAATCTGGTCACTGTCGCATGTTGCGACAGTGAGTGCAGGGAGTAACCATACCTGTGCTCTGCAGCAAGCAGGACGCGTATGGTGTTGGGGTGCAAATAATGCTGGCCAATTGGGTCACACTGGTCCCGCACAAGCACAGCCAAGCGCAATTGAAGCACTTCCTGCTGTTGTAGCAGTAACTTCAGGTGGTGATAGTAATTGTGCCCTACAAAATGATGCGACGGTGGTATGTTGGGGCGCGCCGTTACTCCCCAATACACCGGCGTTTACACCGATTGCCAATCTGGTTGACGTGGTTGATGTCAAAATCGGTTGGCATCATGCCTGTGCGTTACGCGTTGATGGTGCGGTGCTCTGTTGGGGCGCCCAGTCGTTTGGACAATTTCAAGGTGATGCGCACACTCCCCAATTGATTGCCGGATTGCCCCCATTGCAATCGATTGCGACAGGGGGCCGACATACGTGTGGGATTGATGCCATGCATCAGTTGTGGTGCTGGGGTGCGAATGACCAACACCAAATAATTGCAACCGGGGGAAGTGCAATTGTAACGATGCCACAAATGGTGCTTACAGGAGTGTCACACGTTGCATTAGGCTTTACGACGACTTGTGCCCGGTTGCAAATCGGCCAAACAAGCTGTTGGGGGGATAGTAGCTATGGCCAGCTTGGGAATGGCACCTATGAATATGATGCAACCCACCCCTATGTGAGTGGCTTAAATGATGGATTTGCGATTACAGCAGGGGGTAACTTTAGTTGTGCAGTGCTCAAACATGTGGCGACACGATGCTGGGGTGGAAATGAATATGGTCAACTTGGTGATGGCACGACAAATACTGCCGCCTTGCCGCAAACTGTCCGGAGCAACGATGAAGTCGTCACCATTGCGGCGGGGAGTGCACATGCCTGTTTGATTGTGAGTGATGGAACGGTGCGTTGTTGGGGGCATAATAATTATGGGCAATTAGGCAATCAGGCTACCGAAGACAGTAGCACGCCGGTGATTGCTGCCGTCCAACAAGTAGTGGCAATTTCCCTTGGGCAATCACATAGTTGTGCGTTACTCCAAGATGGTGGTGGGGCCTGTTGGGGTCGCAATGACGATGGTCAATTAGGCAGTGGCAGTACGGCTTCTTCGGGCATGCCATTGCGCGTGGCTGATTTGGCGAATGCGGTGGTGTTGAAATCAGGTGGCAATCATACCTGTGCCGTATTGCAATCAACCAAAGTTGTCTGCTGGGGGCGTAACCAACAAGGTCAATTGGGCATCGGTGATGTCGGTCCTGGATTATCTACTCCAACGTCGGTGCCTGGCTTGAGTGGTGTCACAGATATTAGTTTGGGTATGGATCATTCCTGTGCATTGACCCAAAATGGCCAAGTCTATTGTTGGGGCTGGAATCGTTATGGCCAAGTCGGTATGGGAACTGTGGGTGATACTGCATTTATTACGCACCCGCAATTAGTCGCTGATGTAGCGAATGTCGTAGCCATTACCACAGGTGATAATCATACCTGTGTGTTGCAACGTAATGGTGACGTTCGTTGCTGGGGCGATAATTATAGTGGTCAGCTTGGGGTGAGTACTGTAGTAGGAGATGCGGGAACGCATCCTTCGGCTGCGCTTGTGACTGGTTTGCATAACGTTGTGGCGATTGCTGCAGGTGGCGCCCATACTTGTGCCTTGTTGCAACGTGGCGATGTCGCTTGTTGGGGTTGGAATGCTGTTGGGCAAGTCGGCAATGGTGCGGGTGGCGCTGCCCAAGATATCGTATCTCCTCAGCCAGTCGTCGGTCATTTGGGAGTGACTGCAGTTGGTGTTGGTCCGAATCATATTTGTATGGTCGATAACCATGGCACCGTCTGGTGTTGGGGGGATAATGGGTTTGGTCAGCTGGGTATCGGTAGTCAAATCGGTGGCACTACCCGTACTTTACCAAGTGAGGTTGATGCTGCTGCCAATACTGTCGCCGTGACCACTGGCGCAAATCATACCTGTGCCCTTTTGGTCACCAACGATTTGAATTGTTGGGGGCGCAATACGATTGGTCAATTAGGGAATTCATTTAGTGGGGATTTGGCGGATAGTCCAGTTCCCTATTTTGTGGGTAATTTTGTCGGTGTGACCGCATTTGCGGTGGGTGGTGATCAAAGCTGTGCGATTGTGTCTGGTCAAATCTATTGTTGGGGTGATAACCAATATGGCCAGATTGCTTCAGAACCAGTGGGGATTGGTGAATTTCGTACCACACCAACTCCTGTTTTGGGGGTGACTACCGCCATTGATGTCGTTGTTGGTGCCCAACATGTCTGTGCATTACTCGAAAACGGCACCGTTACTTGTTGGGGGCGCAACAATCAACACCAGCTTGGCTATGCGGGTACGGAAATGAGTATTACTCCGCAAGAAGTTCCGAATGTCCATGATGTCATCGCACTTGCTGCCGGGAATAATCATACCTGCGCCATCCAAAAAAATCAGCGTGTTGTGTGTTGGGGGAGCAATCAAAATGGACAGCTTGGGGTGGTGGGAAGTGATATCGTCAATGCCCAACAAGTTGATGGCATCAACGATGCCGTCGCTATCGCTGCTGGTAGTGCGCATACCTGTGTCCTTACAACGACGCATACGGTGCGTTGTTGGGGCAATAATACCTACGGCCAAATCGGTGTCGCGCCGGATCCTGCTACGACCTCACCCTTGGGCTTGACGACAGTCCCTGATCTGCAATCGGTAACGACTATCGCTGCGGGAGGGGATCGGACCTGCGCAATCCTCGAAAGTACCGAACTGTGGTGCTGGGGAGCGAACCCCGCTAATTTATTGGGAGTTACTGCCAACCCCGACCGCAATACGCCGGTCATGGTACAACAATTATGGGAAATGCGGGTGGCTTCGCTCCCGATTCAAATCCCAACCACCATCCCCACGTTGCCGCCACTGGCTCCAAGTGCAACGGTACGCCCCACTCGCATGGTGCGCCCTACTGCCACATTAATCAAAAAACATTTCCCTACCCCTGTCATCTGGAGAAGGACGAATCCATGACTACGCCACGTATTTTGTTTGTCTCGACGTCATCATCGTATCGCAATCATGCATTTATTCGGGCGGCCCAATCACTTGCGATGGATTGGTTGTTGTTGTGTGATACGGCACTAACCACCGAATATGCCAGTAGTGGTATGGTCTATAACCCCGCTGAGTACCCAGCGTTGATTTCGTCACTGAAAACTCGTCATCAGCAGCACCCATTTGTATGGTGTATGGCACTTGATGATAGTGGCGCTCATATCGCCCAACAGATTGCAAGTGATTTGGGTTTACCCCATAATTCTGCCACGGCCACCGAAGCTGCCCGCAATAAATATGCTATGCGTTTGGCATTACAAACGACCGATATTCCCCTGCCGTGGTTTCGTCGTTTTTTTAGTAATGATGATATCGCGCATATCACTGCAGTTGTGCCATATCCGTGTGTCATCAAACCACTCGAACTTAATGGGAGTCGCGGGGTAATGCGTGCGGATACTCCGGCACAATTAATGATTGCGCATACACGGTTGCTTCGTATGTTGGCAACGTTGTACCCGCGCCACACAGCACATGAATTTCTGATCGAATCATTTATTCCAGGGAATGAAGTGGCTCTTGAGGCGATGATGGACAATGGTGTGTTGATTCCATTGGCCTTGTTTGACAAACCCGACCCCCTCGATGGTCCCTTTTTTGAAGAAACAATCTATGTCACCCCGTCCCGCCTACCCGATGCAACGCAACACACGATATATACAATTACCCAAAAATCCGCGCTTGCCATAGGATTATTCAATGGCCCGGTACATGCCGAATTACGCATCAACAATGATGGGATTTATATAGTTGAAATTGCCGGGCGGTCGATTGGCGGACTCTGCTCGCAAACGCTACGTTTTGGCAGTGATGAATCACTCGAGATGCTGATTGTGCGCCAAGCGAGTGGCTTACTAGCAACTACACCCGCCCGCCGCCATGAAGCAGGCGGCGTGATGATGATTCCTATTCCTACCAGTGGAATTTTGCACCAAGTGAATGGTGTAGAATCTGCCTTGACGGTGCCATTAATTGAATCAATTGAAATTACCAGCCCGCTCCACCAGCCGATTGTGACCTTGCCAGAGGGCGAAAGCTACCTCGGGTTTATTTTTGCTCGTGGTCAAGACCCCGCCGCTGTCGAACAAGCATTGCGTGATGCACATGCTTTGTTGCGCATTCAAATCACCCCCGATATCCAATTAATTGCCTGATTAAACAATCCGCGCATTACGTTGCTTTTTACAAAAAATAGCCATAAAAAACGTACCTTGACACATTTAATCGCGTCAAGATACGTAGTTGATTCGCTATATTGATTCAGCTGTTATTTGCGTGGACCGCCTTTGCTTGGCGCGGCTTGTTGGGGTGGGGCCCACCCTTCCGGGAGTTGCGCTCCTTCCCCAAAAAAGAACTCTTCCATTGATTGCAACAAGACTTTTTGTGATTGCGGATCAACCAAACTCATGCCGTAATGATTAATCAGAATCCGCTCTTGTTCGGGCCACATGGCCCACGCCCGTTGTGATACATTTTCGTAAATCCGTTGTCCGAGTGCGCCGGGGAATGGTAGGTTTGCTAACCCAGGTAATTCGCGACCAAATTTGCTACAGACGACTAGCCGTTCACCTGGGGGTGGCCCAAAAAAGAACTCTTGGACAGCGGTCGCTCGTCGCCGCATAAAGGTTGGATCATTAGGGTCAAACTCAAAATGTTTGATGAGTAATTTTTCAATCGCAAGCCAAGCCTGCCAGGCGGGCTGCGAAATCGTCGCTTGGATACGTGCACCCAAAGCGCCGGGAAGTGGTGGCTGCGTCAGCGCCGGTAATTCTTTGTCAAAATACGCACAGTGTATGGTTGGTTCGCTCATTACATACCTCCTGGATTGAATAACAACGTTGAATTGTTGTAAATCACATTGGTGTATCATAGCACGGTACGCCAATAAGGGAATGAATAGCATGCGTTGTTTGGCAATGGAATGTCTTTTTAGTTACCGCTTTCTCCAGCAGGTATGGCAACACACCCCCGCCCAATTATTGATTTTGCCGGCGCCTGCGGGGCGTGCGAGCTGGCTCCAACCCCCCCGACCACAACAGACGATTATGGCGACAAGTGTGGCCGAATTAGCGTCGTCGCATGGTATCCCCGTATTTTATATGGCACAGTGGGACGATTTATTGTCCCAAATTCCGGCTGGTGAGCCACTCGTGACTGCTTGTTTCCCACGCCGGGTGCCTGTGCGTGTGTTGAATCATGCCCCGATCTGGAATGTCCATCCGTCGTTGTTGCCCGATTTACGCGGTCCTGACCCGTTGTTTTATGTGGCACGTGGTGATGCGCCAGCCGGTATCACCATCCACCAAATGGATGATCAGTTCGATACCGGCCCGATTGTTGCACAACAATCAATTGACATAACCAGTTGTGTGAGTGAAGCTGATTTGATTCGTGTGCATGCACAGCTGGCAGCCGCGCATTGGCTGGCGGTATCAGCGTCGATTCCTACGGGGAATTCACAACCGCCGCACGGGAGTTATGCGCCATTGCCACACGCGACCGATTTCACACTTGCGCCAGACTGGAGCCAGCAACGCACTCGCCAATTCATGCAATTGACCAATTTGCGCCGGCATCCGTACTGGGTCGCTGCGTTACAACGCTGGGTGAGTGGATTGCATCCTTTTGGTGCTGTAGAAATCCCCTGTCACGATGGTATATTGCGTGCAGACGCGGTATCTACGCCATAATAATGTAAGAACCATACATTGGAGCAAAATATGACCACTGTGACGATTGTAACGGGTGCGGCGAGTGGAATCGGGGCAGCTTGTGCGCAATTATTGTGTGCGGCTGGCGTCACCATACTCGGCGTCGATCGTGATGTGATTCCCTGGCATGCGCCCACGTTGCATCCCTTGCAAGTCGATGTAAGTGATGCAACTGCCCCCGCCCTGATTTGTGCCGCAGCGCATCACATCGCCCCCCAAATTGCCGGCTTGGTCAATGCGGCTGGGATTATGCGGGTGGCGCATCCCTTTGCTGTGGACGAAGCGCATTGGGATGCGGTGATGGGGGTGAATGCCAAGGCAACATGGTTTTTGACAAGTGCGGTCCTCCAAGCCATGTTGCCGTGGCAATCAGGCAGTGTGGTGTTGCTGGCCTCTACTGCGGGCAAAACAGCTACGACTGTCATGCATCCCATCTACAATATCAGTAAGGCGGCGGTGATTGCCATGACCAAAACATTCGCTCATACGGTGGCCTCCGCAGGTATTCGGGTGAATTGTGTCTGCCCTGGGGTGATTGATACGCCCATGCAGAGCGCAGTAACAGCGGCGCTTGTAGACGAAACCCAAGATGCGGGATTGATTTGGCAACAACGGCTCGCCCGCGTCCCGATGGGGCGCAGTGGCGATGTAAACGAAGTCGCTGCCATGGTTCAGTTTTTATTGAGTGAACAAGCTAGTTTTGTGCATGGTCAAGCCATAAATGTATGTGGTGGCATGGTGATGCAATAGGAGCAATGTATGAATCTCGCGACTATCTCTACCCCCGCATTAATCATCGACGAGGGGCGTGTGCGTGCCAATATTGAGCGCTGGCAAGCGCTCGTCAATCAGTATGGTGTGGCGTTACGCCCCCACATCAAAACCCACAAAAGTCTCGAAATCGCCCGCATGCAAATTGCCGCCGGTGCACACGGGATTACCTCGGCCAAATTGAGTGAAGCCGAAGTCTTTATCGACGCCGGATTTACCGATTGCTTTGTGGCTTACCCGATTATCGGTGCCGATAAATGTGCCCATGCCGCCCAGCTCGCCTTGCGTTGCCACTTGATTGTGGGCGTCGATTCATTGCTGGGGATTGCGCAACTATCTGCTGCCATGCACGCGGCCGGTGCCACTGTTGGGGTGCGGGTCGAAATCGATACCGGCTTGCATCGCTGTGGCGTCGCTCCTGCCGCCGCCGCTGAATTGTGCCGTGCCGTATTGGCAGCGCCAGGATTAACGCTCGATGGGATTTTCACCTATCGTGGTGCCTGGTTTGCCGGCGCCAATGGACGCTCTGGCTATGATTTGGGCATCGAAGAATCCCAAATGATGGTTGCGGTGGCTAATGATTTGCGCGCCAATGGGATTGCCATCAATGCCATCAGTGTTGGCTCAACGCCTACCGGGGCAGGGGCAGTGTGTGTCCCCGGTATCACCGAAATCCGCCCAGGCACGTATGTATTTGGCGACGACATGCAGTTGCGCAATGGCGCCTGTACGAGTGAGCAGGTGGGTCTTTCGATTTGGTGTACGGTGATTAGTCGCCCCGACGCCCAGACGGCCACCATCGATGCCGGCGCCAAGACTTTTTCTGGCGATGTTATTCCTGACCGGATGGGTTTGCTTGGTTATGCCACCGCCGTCGACTATGCCGCTACGTTGGTGCGTATGTCCGAAGAACATGGCGTGTTGCAATTGGCTCCCGGCGTCGATTTGCCGATCGGCACCCGCATCGCCATGCGCCCGATTCATGTCTGTACGACCGTGAATTTGTCTGATGTCATGTATCTCCAAGGGCGCGATTGGGACTGTACGCCGATTCAGGTGGTTGCCCGCGGCAAGCGGAGTTAGTGTTTATGGGTGAAAAAAATAGCCCTGCTCCGGCGGTGAATAGTTGGCTGACATCATTGTGGTCCGCTGCCCAAACTGTACAGCCGTTGTGTGTCTGGCAGGATGTCTATGCGGCCAGTGCTATGCCATTTGTGTATGTAGCTGCGGAATCGTGGTTTGACCCTGCAACGATTCATTGCCACCCCCGCCTGCAAATTCCCGCGGTGTCTGCTTTGCATGCGTTGCGCAAGTTGGATGTCGCGTGCTGGGCGGCGTGTGGGATTGCCGTGACCCAGCACTGGTTTCGCACTCCCCAGGACCTCGCTGCATTCCTTGTGAATCCATTTGTGGGCGTGGCCGTTATATGGGGTGTTGATGGGCCTGAATACGGCGTATTAATCGAATATACCGCTACATCGCTCACGATTCAGTGTAGCGATGGTCGTTTGCAGACATGTGCATATTCAGCGCTCTATAATCGCAGTGGCATTGACGTTGCCGTGCTCGCTCCGCTACCCGTCGCGCCAATGCCGTCGTATGCACCATTGGCTCAGGCATGTGCGTTATTTGGTATGCAGACGATTGTGCGTTTTGACACCCCCAAGCATCCCTTACGCGACGACCAAGCGTGGCATGTTGGCTTGGGCGCTTTTGAAGTGATGGCACTGGCTGCGGATCATGCGGCGCCACTCGCGCTGGTGTCGACTCATGTAGCAACCATCATGCGTGATTTGTGGCAACGCAGTGTAGTAGCTCAACAATTATTGCAGCATTGGGCGCCGCTCCATCCTACCGCGACCGGTACGCAGATGTTGCTACAGGCTGCCGATGCATTTGTGGATGCACAATTTTTTCTTGATATTGTTGCTACTCAATTTCCGCTCACGACACCACCACGTGCACTGAGCCATGCCGAAGGTGATTTGGTCGCCGCTGCCTGTCGCGATGTGCGTATGGTGCTTGGCGATGCGCTGACTGGCATGCAACACGCATTAGCGCAATGGCAAACCCACTGCGACGATTAATGTCGTAGTGGGTTGAGGAGTGGTGGGCCGAACGGGATTCGAACCTGTAACCAAGTCGTTATGAGCGACGTGCTCTGCCATTGAGCTATCGGCCCGTGTATATAATCCTAGCATGTAATAACCCTGTTTGGCAAATCGACACCTCCAATTGGAGGTGTCGATGAGTGTCGTTATTGGCAGCCATTTTTGAGGACACGACAGCGATCAAACAAGCCAGCGCCCTTTTGCCACATGCGCACTGGTAATTCCCATTGCCACTGCCATACGTCTGGCCATGTCAAACCGCGCCGGATGTTGGTCAATGAATTAAACAACGTAGCGTTGACAATCAAACCCATGTTCCAGGCAATCAATGCAACCACACCGGCAATTAATATGCGCGGATGAATGCGCGTTTTGAGGTAATCCAACAAAAACGCCAAGCCACAAATAAAAAATGGTGAACATTCAATAAAACGCCGAAATCCGAATGCGCCGCTCAGATGCCACGTTGTCCCAAAGGCTCCATTGAGCCATACTTGTAACAAAAACGCCACCAGCATTGGCGCACCAGCACGAGGGTGGCGTCGCGCCAACCCGACCAGCCCGATAATCGCCGGTAACAAAATCGGACTCCACACTAACGCCCCCCGACTCCATGCTGTGATGCTAATGGGCTCTTTGCCTACATTACAGATGGGCTCGGGGGACGGATCAAAGTCGATCAGGGTATCAATGGCGTGTGGGCTACACAGGTTGAGTTTGTTCGACACTTCACTCGCTGGTTTGGCCACCCCATTGACCAGTTTATATGCCAAAAACTGTGGCGCCACGGTGAATCCTGCGACGAGCGCACACCACACAATCATGGTGGCGTATGACCGCAATATAGTAAATTGTCGTGTGCGCAGTGCGTTCCAGGCGACATACCCGACACTCATTGCAGGCATGATCATCAACAAAATCAACTGTTCGCGCACCATATACAACAGACCGGCACTCACGCCCAACAATATCCAGCGTGACATCCGTTGCGGCGTTAGCATGGTTTGCCACCAGCACCATACAAAACAACAGGTCACAAAAAACCCATTGGCGTGTGCAAACGGCATTTGTATCGTCATGTAATATATGAGCGGCGAGGCTAACCAGATACCAATTGTCGCGAGTGTGCTACTCCAACGACTGGTCCAGGTTTGGGCGAGCTGACGGATAATCAAAATCCCCAGCATGGCATAAATTGCCGACGCATAACAAACTGCACGTTGATAGGGCCAACTATAGCCGTCGGCCGGGATGTTTTTTGCCAGACCGACTGCATGGAAGCCGTGGAGCCCGATATCCGTTGCAATAAACCATGGCGCCCAAAGCAGTGCGCTCCCAATCGGGGCAATGTTACCGTAGAGACCCGTCAATGGCCGGATACGATTGGGCATCAAGAGACTCTTGTCGATGCCAGATTGGGGGTTCATGCTGGCAAAGCGGGTATATTCGTTCGCAAAGTTGACATCGTGATCAAACCACGCTGAGCGTAACCACGCATAATACTGAACCTCATCGGTCGCATAGACACGGGGCAGTGCGCCCACCAAACAAACGAGCATGAGGACGCCGAGCAGAATCTGCCCGGCGTCTTTTTGATAATAATTGCGTAACCGATTCCACATTGGCTGCTACCGTTGACTAAATGTGAGTGGCATAAATATCTTGTTTGTGGTCATGGTGACCGTTGTATCGACCGTTACCGCTGTGGTGCTGGCATTTCCTGCACCGTCCAAGAACCGGATATAGGTGCGGTACAATCCACTGCTTGGTACTTGATTGAGTCCGTGGAGAAGATTCCAAGGGATAGCTGTGGGGCTAGTAACTGGCACTGCACCCCAGCGGAGTTGGCTGGCGGTATCTGCGGGACATCCACCAACGACATCACCCACGCACTTGGCATTGGCTACCCAAACACCCCAATATTGGCGACCACTTGCAGTATAAATGTCGTCTGTAATCGTCCCACCCGTGAGCCCAATCGTCCCACTAAAGACACCCGTCGCAGCCGTAAACGAGGCTGTTGGTGCAGAAGATACCACGGGAGGGGTGACATCGTAGGTAAATGGTCGGATGCCACGGACTTCACTGTTTGTTGCGCCGTCAGTGAGCGTCAATGAAATACCCACAGTACTCGTGATACTGTTGAAGTTGACGGGAATCGGTTGATTAATCTTGTCGCTATCAAACAACACTTCTGGTTGGTCATTGATTTTGTACGAGGTAAGCCCTGATGTGTCGGTTACCCCAGTGATTGTTAATGCACCCATCGGGCTCCGTGTATATCCTGGTGCACTATACGATGAACCACGCATACTCCATTGATCTTTGTAGCTTGGTGTGTTGTTCCCATTACTTAATGCGACTGTTGCGCCAACGGTGCTATCAGTGTCAACGGTAACTTGATTGGTTATCCACGCCTCAAGTGGGCCGTTGGCATCATACAAACGCACATGTACATAATTGTTCCCCGCTACTAACCCACTTACACTGAATGTGCCACTTGCTTGTGAAAATGGTTTAATGTCGCTTGAGCTTGGACTTGTTGGTGGGGTTGCACTTGTTGATGCAACTGCAACGTAACGGGTAGCCGTACAAGTTGCGCCTGTATAAATCGCACCTGATGCACTTGCACGATTGATGAATAATGCGCCGCTTTCAAGCACGACATTGGGACGACAACGTGAAGCTGCGCCATTAATCGGCGCGCTATAGGTAACCCAGTAGACACCATGTGTAGCAGCATCGCGCTCTGTCACATAAATGAAACTGATGCGTGTTTCACCATTAACATCGATAATATTGATAGATGGTTTTCCGAATGCAGGAGTCCCACTCATCGGTGCTTTACTTGACCACAGACCAGTTTTGGTATTTAAAAATGCAATCCGTGCGATTTTGGTGGAATAGTCGCCGTCAATGCCAGCAATTACATTGCCGTCTGCATCTGCCGTAATTGCGGTACCGCCATATGCTTCAAGATCATTGAGATCAGCTATAATCGTTGGCTTTGCAAAACTACCAAGTCCCTTCCATGTGTTGGTGGCAATTTCGTAGCGCATTGCGACTTGCGCCCGCCCGCTATCACCACGTTGCACTACGTGCATTGTAAAATACAAATTATCATCAGCACCCATGGATGCAGAGGGTTGCATACAAGCAAAAATATCTGTGAAATGGAGCCCAGTCGCTGGGCGGCAATCGACAATGGCAACTGAACGTTGCGTCAGGTCAAACGGATTGGTAATTACATTCGTATTTGGATTGAGAAACGCCGCTCCGATTACAAGTTTGCCGCTTTTCACCAAAGATGCCGTCATGAAAAACTGTCCATTTGACATGCCAGTAAAAGAATCGACAGTGCCATTGCCGGTGCCGAGTGAGTTCCATCCAACACTTATGGGCGCATTTGTCTTGACTAAATCAGTCGGAAATGACGCGTAGCGAATATCAAACTCTTCCCCCGAGTTCCAACCTGACATGCCGATAAGCACATGACTGTCATTCACGCCTAATCCTGTATACGAATATGCAGATTTTTTTACATCAATGGCTATTTTTCGTGCAGTTAATCCGCTAAACGGAGCACTAGCTGGTGCATTTGCTGGGATAAACAATAATCGAAATCCACTCGCTGAGCCTTTCCCAATATATAAATTTCCTTCGTTATCACTTGCCAATACTGAAGGGTTTAACTTTACAGAATAGGCAGTGTAGTTTTCTGACGCATCTTGGTATGTGGCTACGATACTACAGGTGCCATCACCATTGCCTGAAGCAGCGCTAGGATTTAATGCAAATATGGCGATATAGGCTTTGCCGCTCATCGATTCGTAAGGTGAAATACTTTTTGCAACATACAACAAGCCGTTTGGATGCACTGCCGCACTCCCGCCCCATGCAATTAATGAAGTATTGAGTCGACACAACGTGCGTGTGGTGAGATCAGCAGCTGCGTATGCGGTGTGCGGTGTCACAATGCCTACCGCAGATAAAATTGATATCAAACAAAACAGTCGTAAGATTAGTTGTCGCATATGATATTCCTCGCTCTCCATTGTTTCTATCATAAGTTATCAATAGTCATTGTCATAATACAGGTCTATGAGTATTGACTGATGTCGTTATGATATAGACGGATTATTCGGTTACTTTGTTCAATTTGCTGGGCGTTGCAACACAATTAATAACATTGAGCGACTTGCAGGGAAGACACTTGTGACGAGCGCAATCAACGCTTTGGCAAGCCAACGGTGAGGTGCTTTGCCAAAGCGTCCGCGTTCGAGTCCGACCGGTTCATAGGCGCTACAGTAAATCTTTTGGGTAACGGAGTAGTGCGACTCTTGTGCAAGCCAGGCTAGTTGTTGCATGCTAAACAGCCGGCTATGTGTGTAATATCGTGCTTCGCGTCGCAACAAAGCCCAACGCTTGAATTCTTCGTCGTGATCAAAAGGCCGGCTGAGTACAATATCAAAAAATGTTCGTAGCCGACTTTTGAAATAAAACTGATTGGGTGTACTAATCACCAAATGCCCACCTGGAGCAAGCAATGTATAGAATGCTTCGAGCGCTTCGAGCGGTGGGTGTGCTAGGTGTTCGATTACTTCAGAAAAAAGAATTATATCGAATTGCGCAGAGGCGTATGGCGGATCTTCGTTATCGATATTCCAGCGTCGCACATCGACATTCAAGCGTTGCCAAAAATCCGCGCGATGTTCGGGGAATAAATCTGTACCACTGACCTGGTATCCGGCTTGGACGAGCATTTCGGTGAATTGCCCGGGATTTACGCCGATTTCGAGCACGCGTTTGCCTGGTAAGTGCATCACGGTTTCGAGTAACGACACAAAGCGATAGCGGTGATAGCGGAAGTATTCGGGTTTGTTGTCTGGTTGCAATGTTTTGTAGGCATCGACAATCTTGACCGCTTCATTGTGTAAATTTGGCGTATTTGACGTCATCATAACCCTCAGTTCCGAGCCCGTGTACAAATTGCAACGAGCTCTGCGGCGCGATTTCGATAGGTATAAGGGGCAACAGCTGTGATGCCTGCATCGGCATATTGTTGTCGCAGTGTGGGGTTGCAAATTAACGTATCGAGATGAGTGGTAAGTGAATCCACGTCACCTCGGACGAAGGTACATGCGCCATCCACTCCAATGATTTCGCGGAGCGACGCCATTTCGGGACAAATTACGGCACGTCCGGTGGCCATGTATTCAAACAACTTCAACGGTGATGCCGTTTCGTCGGTGACCGTGTCGGGGATCGCCAAGATATCACTTGCAACCAAATAATCAGCTACAGTTGCTTGGGGCACAACCCCTACAAACGTCACATATGCGTCGAGTTGGTGTTGGTTCACAAGCTGACGAAGTTCATTCACTTCTTGGGGTC
>CALFIC010000077.1 GCA_937876225.1 uncultured Chloroflexota bacterium
CATCCTGCCGTCGCCGAAGCCGCCGCCATCGGTTTGCCCCACGAAGTCAAAGGCACCGGCATTCACTGCTTCGTGATTTTGCGCAACGGCTATGACAGTAGCGAAAAGTTGAGTGAAGAATTACGCACCCACGTTGCCAAAGAACTCGGCCCCATTACCAAACCCGAAGCAGTGACTTTTGTGGCGCAATTACCCAAAACCCGTTCGGGCAAAATCATGCGCCGCGTCCTCAAAGCCCAAGCCCTCGGACAAGACTTGGGTGATATCTCGACCCTCGAAGGCTAAGACTTCGTTCCCGCTGTGGGTGGAGCAATCCACCCACAGCGCAACACCTCCCATACAAGGAGAATCAGCGCATGCCACGCGTCGGTGCTATTATCATTGGTCAATCGCCCCGCCCCGATTTGGTCAAACCCCTGCAAAAAGCCAATTCCCTTTTTCAATACATCGAATCAGGCGCGCTTGATTTTGTGCAACCCCAAGACATCCCCCACGACACTACCGCCGAATATCTGCTCACTACCCGCTTGCGGGACGGCACGTTGGTCGAAGTGTCTGAGGAGTTTTTGGCACCACTGTTGCAAAAAGCCATCGCAGAGGTCGAGAAGCAAGATGTGCAGATGAGCGTGTTGTTGTGTGCCGGACCGTTTGACATGCTCAAAAGCACCAAACCGCTCTACCGCCCCACCGCCATGGTCACCTCTATCCTCGAAATCCGGGGATATCAACGCATCGCAGTGCTCAGCCCCAATCAAACCCAAGCCATGCCCATCCATCGCAAATGGCTCCAGCGCGGCTTCCAACCAACCGTCCTCGTCGACCCGCAACTCCCACCGGCAGAACTCGCCAGCTGGATTCGCGAACAACTGGTCTACCAACGCAACGATTGTTTGATCCTTGATTATGTGGGGCATCCCCTCGACAAAGTCCAAACACTCGAACAATCGCTCCCATTACCGGTGATTGACTTGGGCAAAGTCATTACCGACATGTTACGCCATCAAATGTAGTCATTAGGATGTAGCCATGCCACGTCATCCGTTTTTACACGGGACCTACACCATCGCTCCCACGCCCTTCCTCCCCACCGGTAAACTCGACCGGGCGAGCTTACCCACCATGGTCAACATGTTGGTCGATCTCGGGGTACAAGGCATCACTATGCTCGGCGTGATGGGTGAAGTCGACAAATTAGGCGATGCCGAGCGCGATGTCATCATCGATGACGTCATCACTGCCGCCGCCGGTCGTGTCAAAATCTGCATCGGCACCAGCCATGTAGCCACCGACCGCTGTGTGGCGTTGAGCAAGCGTGCCGCCGAGCTGGGTGCTGATGCCTTGATGGTGGCACCACCACGCCTCGCCAAACCCAACGATATGGCGTTGCGCAGCCATTATCAGCGTGTCGCTGACGCCGTCACCATCCCCGTCGTCGTCCAAGATCACCCCATTAGTAGCGGTGTCTTGATGAGTGTCGATTTCTTGGCCAATCTGGCCCGCGACGTACCCGGCTGTAATTACCTCAAGCTCGAAGAAGAACCAACCCCCGCCAAAACTACCCGCATGCGCGCCGCCGCTCCCGACATGGTGATTTTTGGGGGCATGGGTGCCAATATGTTGCTCGAAGAACTGCGCCACGGCGCCGACGGCTGCATGACGGGTTTTGGCTTCAGCGAAATCTTGGTTGCGATTTGCAATCAATGGGCGGCCGGTGATTATGACGGCGCCACCCAGACGTTTTACCATGCCTGCCCACTCATCCGTTATGAAAACCAACCAGGCATCAATTTGGCGATTCGCAAATACATCTACATGCAACGGGGAGCCATTGCCCACGCCCACGTGCGGGCGCCGTCTAGCCCATTGCCTGCCGATGTGATTGCCGATTTGCATGATATTGTGACGCGTTTAGGCCTTATTCAGCACTTCAAAGGAGCTCACGCATGAATCTCGGATTGACCGGCAAACGTGCCGTCGTATTTGCTGCCAGTCGTGGCCTCGGCTACGCCTGTGCCCTCGGTTTGGCCCAAGAAGGGGTCAAATTGGTCATCGCTAGCCGCGACCAAGCGCGCATCGATGAAGCCGCCGCCAAAATCCGCGCCGAGACCGGCGCCGACGTCATCGGCGTCGCTGCCGATGTCAACACCGAAGCCGACATCCAAAAGGTCATCGCCACCTGTGTCGCACAATACGGCGGCCTCGAAATCGCCCTACACAACGCCGGCGGCCCCCCTCCCGGAGGCTTCGAAGCCATCAACGATGCCCAATGGTTGACCGCCTTCAATCAAAACTTGATGAGCTTTGTGTGGGTCAGTCGGGCTGCCTTGCCCCACATGAAGCAGTCCAACTACGGGCGCTTGCTGACGATTGCCTCGTCATCGATTCGCCAACCCATCCCCAACTTGATTTTGTCGAATGTGATGCGCGCCGGCGTCAATGCCATGGCCAAATCACTGGCTCGGGAAGTCGCCCAACACAACGTGCTCGTGCACGTGGTCGGACCCGGCCGCATCGGCACCGAGCGAATCGAAGAACTCGATCGCGCTCAAGCCACCCGCTCCAATACCAGCCTCGAGCAAGTGCGCCAAGCCTCGATGAGCCAAATCCCGATTGGGCGCTTGGGTGAACCGGCCGAATTCGCCAATTTCATCGTCTTTTTGGCGTCAGAAGCCGCATCGTACATGAGCGGTACTGCCACCCTGATCGATGGCGCCGCCTCCAACGCCCTGCCATAACCTTCACACCACTCCCGTAGCGCGCTACACGTTTGTGCAGTGCCGCTACGGGAATTATTGTCTATACTGCGAGAAATGCACTATGCTAGACCTCATCATCCGCAATGCCACCGTTGTCAATGCCGATGGCCGCCACCAACTCGATGTGGCCGTGCGTGACGGACGCATCGTGGCGCTCGGGCAAAGTGCCGACTTTGCGCCAGCCCATACTACCGTCGATGCCGCCGGGCTCTATTTACTGCCAGGCGCCATCGACAGCCATGTGCATGTACGCGACCCCGGCCGACTCGAACGCGAAGACTTTGCCACCGCCACCCGCGCCGCGGCCGTATCAGGCATCACCATGATTTGCGAAATGCCCATCGCCAGCCCCTCTGTCCACAATGTCCAAACCTTAGTAGACCGGATTGGCGCCGTCCAACCCAAAGCCTACATCGATTTTGCCTTGTATGGTGGGGCTGCTGCCGACAACATCGCAGAATTACCAGCCCTCGCTAATGCCGGGATTATTTCGTTCAAAACCTTCCGCACGGCAGTCCCACCGGGGCGCGAAAAAGAATTCATTGGGCTTTGTTGCCCCGACCCCGGTGAGTTTTATCGCGTGCTCCAAGTCACCGCCAAAACTGGTCGGCCGGCGGCGATTCACGCCGAAGACGAATATATTTTGGCCGTCCTCGCCACCCACCTCAAAGCGGCCGGCGACAACGGTCCTACCAGCCATGGCCGCGCTCGCCCACCCGTGGTCGAAGAAGCCTGTGTGGCCCAATCAATCGCCCTGGCCCGCGCCGCCAACGCCTGGTTGCATATAGTACACGTGTCGAGCCCCTACTCTGTCGATCTGATTACCCAGGCACGAGCGGCGGGCATCAAAGTCACCTGCGAAACCTGCCCGCCCTACTTGTTTTTGACCGATGCCGATTTGGCGACCTATGGCCCCTATGCCAAAACCAACCCACCCGTGCGCGATGAATTCCTCGTCGAAGCGATGTGGGAACGGGTGGCCCGTGGTGAAGTCGACATCATTGGCACCGATCATTCGCCCTTTTTAGCCAGCGAAAAAGAACCGGGCTGGGACAACATGTGGGCGGCTCCTCCTGGTGCCCCCGGCATCGAAATCCTCGTGCCGCTGATGCTCACTGCCGTGGCCTACGGCCGCATCTCGCTCGAACGCATGGTGGCCCTGCTCAGCACCAACAGCGCCGAAATTTTTGGCATGGCCGGTCGCAAAGGGGTCATCGCCGTGGGCGCCGATGCCGACTTGATGTTGGTAGACCTCGCCGCCGAAGGACGCATCGATACCAGCACCTGGGAAAGTAAGTCGCGCGTCACTGCCCGGCTCTGGCATGGTCGTCAAACCCGCGGCGCCGTCGTCAGTACCTTTGTACGGGGCCAACAGGTCAGCAATAATGGTCAGGTCGTCGGTCAACCCGGCTGGGGGCGATTTGTTGCCCCAACGCCCATCAATCAAGAAAGGCCCTTCCGATGACCCTTGCACGTAACCTGCTTAAAGCAAAAATCGCCACAGGCGCGATGGTGACGGGGACGCTCGCCATGGATATGCGGGCGCCGGCCTATGTGCATCTGCTGGCAGATGCCGGCTTTGATAGTATCTTTTTTGACCTCGAACATGGCGTCTACGACCTGCCCATGGTGGCTGATTTAATCGGCACCACGCGGTTGTGTGGCATCACCCCCATCGTGCGCGTCCCCGATTTGCGCTATGGCGACATCGCGCGCTTGCTCGATGCTGGCGCCCAAGGAGTGATGATTCCCCGTATCGACACTGCCGCCCAAGTCGAAGAAGCCATCCGCCATATCAAATACCCACCCCGTGGCGATCGGGGCGCGGCCTCGGTACGCGGCGCCACTGATTATCACGAAGTGCCTCCGCGTGAACTCATCAGCCACATGAACAACGAAACCCTAGTCATCATCCAAATCGAACGCGCCCAAGCCATATCCAACCTCGATGCCATCGCCAGCGTGCCCGGTGTCGATGTATTGTTGGTCGGTCCCTACGATTTAGCCATCGCCTTGGGCGCCCCCAGCACTACCGACCCCATCGTGACAGCCGCCATGGATCAAGTAGTGGATGCCGGCAAACGCCACGGCGTGACCACCGGCACGCATGCCAGCGACCCAGCCATCCTCAAAGGCTGGCACGCCAAAGGGATGAACATGATGCTGTGCGGGAGCGATTTACGCTTTTTGCAGACTGGTGCCAAAGCCATGTTGGCAGGGTTGCGCTAACGCTCCCCACAGTACTGTTTCATCAAAAAGCCCCTCTTCCCGTATCCGGGAAGAGGGGCTTCAGTCGCTGTCGCCTACGGCGTACGGGTTGGTGATTTGGTCCGTGATGGGGTCATCGTACGGGTCACCGTTTTGGTGAATGAAGGAGTACGCGTAAAGGTGGTTGTCCGCGTAAAGGTGATTGTCCTGGTAAAGGTATACGTCCGAGTGAAGGTGAGGCTCCTGGTCATCGAGGGAGTTTTGGACACCGTCAACGTCGGCGTCTCGGATGGCGTAGATGTTTCTGATGGCGTCAAGGTAATGATTGGTGTCGTCGTCAATGTACGTGACGCCATCACATTTGCCAAATTCACCCCCGCCACCAAGATACCACCACCACGGAGACCGACAATTGAGTTTTGATTGGCGGAATCAACAGCGACGATGCTTCTCCCATTTATTGCTGCCGGGAACTTGGTATACGTACTATTACCCCAGGCATACAGCGTCCCATCGGCTTTCACCGCAAACGAACATTCACGGCCTGCCGCAATCGCCACAATATCACTGACGTCAAGTGGAACTTTAGTTTGCCCTTTGGAGTTACCGCCCCATGCCACGACTGTCCCAGTATTCAACAGCGCCATGGTATGATCTTGGCCGGCACTAATCGCAATGACACCACTCAAACCCGGCGGTACATTAGTCTGGCCTGCAGTATTATCACCCCATGCCACCACCGTCCCATCGCGTTTCAAGGCCACGGCATGGCGATCACCACCATCGACTGCAATCACATCACTTAATCCAGCAGGCACATTGACCTGCCCGAATTCATTCCGCCCCCAGGCGGCAACAGTATCGTCACTGCGGATAGCAAAGGCAAACCGGGCACCAGCTGCGACCGCTTTGATACCATTCTGGGCATCACCGGGGATATCACCCTCACCGTACAGGTTTTCTCCCCACGTGTAAAGATTACCAGCCTCATCCAACACATAGGCATTCCCGATGCTCGCAGCAACATCTTTGAATAGCGTGTTTTGGAATTGTGGTGGAATCACAGATTCATGAATGTTTGGTTTATTGCTACCCCATGCCGCAATGGTCCCATCGCGCAACAAGGCCACCACAAACAGATTCCCAATCGCCGCTTTGCGCAAATCACTGAGCGCAGCCGTTGGTGTGGCGGTACGTGTATTTGAGGCCGTCGGCGTGCGAGTCGCATTCGAAATCACAAATTCTTGAGTAACATCAGGCGCAGGACCAAAGGTGCTCCCACCAATCGTTCCACCACCTTGACGTGCCACAATCGTACAGAAGCCGCCCCCTTTGACAATCGTCACTCGAGTACCTGCTATCGTACAAAATGCCGGCGAATTCGAGATATAGTTGACTGGTAACCCCGACGACGCAGTGGCATTCAATACAAAACTGCCTTCATACACACTCCGATTGGGAATAGCAGGGAAGGTGATTGATTGTTGAACCCCGAGCGATGCGAAACTTTGGGTCACTGGCGGAGCCGCATTATAGGTCAAACTACCACTCACACCACCAATTTGATTCGCCGTCACCGTACATGTGCCTGTTGTCACTAAATGCACTTGATTCGCGACAATCGTACAGACTGATGGGGTGCTGGTGGTATATGTCACCGGCAACGTCGACGAAGCGATCGCACCTGGATCAAAGTCAGCAGTAGTATACAAAACATCGTTCAAGGCACTAAATGTAATTACTTGGGCGGCCTTGATCTTAAATGTGTTGATTACGTCTGGAGCAGCTGCATAATTAACCCCATTAATAGTTCCCCCTGGTTGTGAGGCCTTAATTGAACAATCCCCCGGACCAATTACGGTTACCACTCCATTCGCAATCGTACACACCGCTGGAGTCGTCGATGTATACGTGACAATCAATCCCGAAGGAACTGTGGCTACCACACTAAATGGTGCAGCATCTGCCGGTTTATCAGGAATCGTAGGGAATGAAATTGTTTGGACTTCCTTCACCAAAAAGCTTTTGGTCACACTTGTGGCTGCTGCATATGTATTATCGCCAGCTTGCGCTGCAGTCACCGTACACGTCCCTTGTGCCACTAAATGTACTTGATTGCTCACAATTGTACAGGTCGATGGCGTCGATGATGTATACACGACTGGTAGCCCCGAAGTTGCAGTTGCACCTGGTGAAAAATCCGCATCGGTCTTGTTTTTGTCAGCTGGTGTCGCAAAGGTAATCGTTTGATTGGCTTTTACCGTAAAACTATTGGTCACATTTGCTGCTGGTGAATATGTCACACCACCAACAGTACCACCTGGTTGGGATGCGGTAATCGAACATGTACCTGGGCCAACAATCGTCACGACTGCCCCACTCACCGTACAGACTGCTGGTGTCGTTGACGCATAGGTAACCGCCAAGCTTGATGATGTCGTCGCCGCTACCGTGAAGGTTGGGGCACCTGCAATTTTATCAGGAATCGTCGGAAATGTAATTGTTTGTCCCGATGGCGTCGGTGTTGGTGTCGACGTTGCTGTAGGCGTAGACGTAGACGTCTTGGTCGGTGTCGACGTTGCTGTGGGTGTTAACGTTGCTGTGCTCGTCGCCGTCGGTGTCGGGGTAAACGTCGACGACGCCTGCAAGAACGTCACTGGTGATGACCCTACCGCATTCGCCATATCCACCGTCGCCAAACTCGATGCACTCGCCGACGTATACGTATACGTCGTGGCACTCGGGGAGCCGACATCGACCGTCACGAGACAACTGCTCAGCGACGTCATCGATATCCCACTGACATGCACCACATTACTGCCATCTACCGTCACCGTCGACCCCGTACAAGTGCTCCCTAATGCTCCCGGGATCAACCCTGCCGGCAGTTGAAAGTTAAATCCTAACCCCGTCTTGGTGACCAAAAACGCATTGGTCAACATCAAATTTAAACGCCCTACGTCATTAACGACCGCACTCGACCACGACGCTTCGAGGTTGACTTTTTGGAATCCTACATAGGTAATATTTTCTTCGTGGTATGTCCCAGGCGTACTGCCAATCGTATATTGGATCATGAATCCGGCATCATTGGGACCATAATTCGCATGAAAACCAATATCTCCACCCGAATTAATCGTCGCATAGGGGTTCGTGTAATTATCGGCGTATGCCCCTTCAAAGGTACTCATGCCCGTATCTGCCGGAATTTCCTTCATCCCTAACACTACACGCGAATTTGGCTCGATTGACTGCACATTTTTTACCGGATTGGTGATATACATGTTATACGCACTGTCCGAGCCACCGGGTGCCGTATCACCACCCTTATACAATTTCACCGTAGCCGTATTGCCGGCAGGAATCGTTACATCGTATTCGTCGTGATAGTAATAATTGGGATAGGTATAACTAATCGTCCGTTGTAGAATATACGCCTTACCACCGATGGTCTTGGTATAAGTCATCACAACCGAGCCACTACCGGTCGTCGTTGCCCCAGATGTGTTTGCGCTCCCCGTCAGATTCCCAATCACCAACGAATCAAACTTCGCCACACTACTCATCGTCGCCGAAGCACTCGATCCATTCATCACCGTATAGGGCGTCCCACCAATATTCAGTGTTTCACCGACATCACCACCTGAATAAATAAAGTCATTCCCGGCAAAGCTTAACTGTTCACCATAACCAGCAATGTTAAAGGTAATTTTGATTCCATCGCTCCCGGCCGCATTCGCACCACCACCACCATTGATTGTCACCATCGGCATCCCACTCGGCGCCGTCGCATGTACTACCGGTGCTCGCCCCAGCAGTGGCAACAACACCAACATGACAGCAATCATACTGATTACAAGATACCGGAATTTGTAGAGCGCCATCTCCGTCCCCTTTGTACACAAATTGCACCAATATATATATATTTCACTTACACTCAAATATACTCTGCATTGCTTGTTTCTACAAATACTCCGATTTCTATCCCTTTTTTTGAGCGGATGATGTTACTATAATATTTTAAATATAAAGCGTCGTCATAATCAATTGCAGTTTTTTATACTTAATAAATCTATATTTAAATTTGTATTTTCAAGAGGATTATTTACTACATCTTTTGATACTCTTTGTTTTGTTAATATATTTATGCAAAATAATATAAACGGGAAAAATCATGCCTATACATTGGTGTTTATTTACTGTTGCATGTATCAACAGTAAATAAATTGTCATCTAATTGTCATTCTACAATAATGTATATCTCACTATGTAATCGTGCTTTGGTCATGTACAACAACATCGTGATGCCAAGGACACCGGATTACCTCATCAATACGCATCACTCCGTGTTATCATACAAGCAGCTGATAGCAGACCATCGCTGGCTTCGGCCAGAGGAACTTCCCGACTCCTCGTGATGCTTCGGCATCACAAGTCGCCCTGCGAAACCGTAAGCAGGGGCATGGGATTGGTAACGGTACCATGACGCAAGTCGACAACAGAGAGCAGACCCGCCGATGGCCTTAGGGCACAGGTGAGGGGTGAAAGGGTGCGGTAAGAGCGCACCAGCGGTGTTGGTGACACCACCGGCTAGGTGACTGCGCCGACCGTTGAGGAGCAAGGTGCGTGGGGTGAGCCACAAGATGGGAGCCGCAAGGCGTTTGTACCAACTCGTTCACTCGCATCGCCGCGACGACGGCAACCTGGGTAACACCCAGCGCGCTAGGAATTGCCTGGCTTCATCGCCAGAGAGAGATGATGGTCCACTACAAAATCGGGGGGTATCGCTATCAGCAACCATTCCAACATCCCTCGTTCCTGCAATGGGAACGAGGGATTGTTATTTGCGCCCCTCGTTTTTTCCACACTGACATACTTCGTTCTGCTGCCATATCCCAGCCTCACATACCATTATCGAGCAAGCGTTGCAGGACGGGGTGGGGGAATGCACGCGGTAACGTCAACGCAAAAAACGTTTCCATCAAGCCGGGGAATTTGGCAACCTCGACCAACACACCACTGTCTAATTCATCTTTGACGACAATCGGTGGCACAACAGCTAACCCATGATGTTCACGGGCCAGCAAACGCAACATCGCCATATCGTCGACCTCGGCTACAATCTGTGGGTTGATCTGCATGCGATGCACAAATGCATCGAACTCGGTGCGGATACTCGACGGGTGAGCAGGCACGACCAGTGCTTCGGTGCGTAATGCCTCTGCTAATGATAAATGTCGCCGCGACGACTCTGGATGCCCGATCAGGCTCACCGATTGCTGGGCAATCGTATGCACCACCACATGCCGCATGCTTACCGGCATGACATTGGCAAGCACCACGTCCAGGGCATAGTTTGCGAGATCAGCGAGTAATTCATCCATGCGGCCCGAACGAATCACAATGCCACTGGTATGCTCATGCAGTGCCGGTCGCAAAAACGCCATTTGCAGATTACGCGATAACGTGGCCAATGCCCCCACACGCAACACGTTTTGGCGGGGCGCCCCCGCCATCCCCATCGTCCCTTGGAGCTCTGCCCCTTTGGAAAAAATTGCATCAGCAAATTCGAGTGCCACATGCCCCGCTTCGGTCAACACCAGTTGCCGCCCCTGCCGTACAAACAATGGCTGACCAAAGGACTCCTCAAGTGCCTGAATCTGCATCGACAAGGCAGATTGGGCAATGTTGTGCTGTTTGGCGGCCCGGGTCAGATTGCCTTCGTGCGCCACAATCCAAAAATAACGCAGATGATGATAGTTCAACACGACTTAAACCATTCTATATAAATGAACGATAACGTATTATTCATATATTTTTCAGATTATACCAAAAATGATACTATTTTTTCACGCGGCAATAACCAACCCAACAGGTGCATTGCAGGACGCCATGGAACTGCTCCGGCACGATTGGGGAGGTTGTGACACAACCCATCACACATATGCAGAAAGTACGCCATGAACGCAATGCTAATCGAAAACTTGGTTTCGCCAATTACCTTGGCATTCCTGCTGGGTATTTTGGCCACAATGATTCGTTCTGATTTAGAGATTCCCGAGCCAGTGATTCGGATTTTTTCCATCTTTTTGCTTTTTTCGGTGGGGTTGCAAGGGGGGCGTGAATTAGCCCTTGCCGATCTCAGCAATATCTGGGGCGCCCTCGGAGTAACGGCACTGATTATTATGCTGGCACCACTCAGTTCGTTTTTGGTGGCGCGCTACGTCATCAAACTAAGCATCATCAACGCCGCAGCGGTGGCCGCCCTCTATGGATCGGTCTCTGCGGTAACATTTGTCGTGGCTCGCTCCTATGGTGACGGTGCGGGTACGCCGATGGAAGGGTATATTACGGGACTGGTTGCCCTGCTCGAGCTGGGAATTTTTGTGGCACTCTTTTATGGGCGGATTGCCTTGGCCCGCGCTAGCACTACCCAACATATCGCGCTTGGCACGATTTTGCGCGAAACAGTGCGTTCGCGTGGCCTAATACTACTCGTAGGTGGGTTGATTATCGGGGCGGTTTCGGGTGAGAAAAATTTCGCCAAAATCGAGCCATTTTTTGTCGATCTCTTCCGGGGAGTGCTAGTGATTTTCCTGT
>CALFIC010000078.1 GCA_937876225.1 uncultured Chloroflexota bacterium
GCCACCGCCGCCTCCGCCCGCACCATTCCAGTGGTCGTCGCGCTGGCCGTGGTGGCCTTTGGTTTGGCATTGCTATCGCGTATTTCGTTGCGCACCTTGAGTCCGATTTGGATTGGCATGTTTGTCTTTAGCGGTATGATCGGTTTACCGGCGTTGTTTTTGGTGACCGGGCCGATTTTGGCCACCATTCCTGGGTTGGGCTGGCATATCAGTGCCACCGGGTTGCGCAGTGCAGCATTTTTGATTTTGCGTTCCGAAATCAGTATCACCTTGTCGTTTATCATGATTACCACCACACTATGGACGCACGTGCTCAAGTCGTTGCGGATTTTCGGCATACCGACGTTGATTGTAGTGATCTTGAGCATGACCTATCGCTATATTTTTTTGATGTTGCAATCGGCCAGCGATATGTTTGAAGCACGCCAAAGCCGGGTCATCGGCAAACTCCCCGACAACGAAGCGCGCCGGTTAGCAGCAGCCACCGTCGGCGTATTGCTCAGCAAAAGCTTCCAGTTGAGCAACGATGTCTTTATGGCAATGCAATCACGCGGGTTCCGTGGTGAAGTCTATATCCTCGATGAATTCGCGTTGAGTACGCGTGATTATGTTGCCATGCCCGTGATTGCGTTGATTTGTGGTTTGGGGATTTGGTTTGGCATTATTGCCGCATAGGAGTCACATGGACGCTATTTTTACCGTACAAAACGTCAAGTACGCCTACTCCACTACCAGCGAATTGGCGCTCAATGATATTTCGCTGACCATCACTCAAGGGTCGCGGGTGGCCATCATGGGCGCCAATGGGTCGGGCAAATCAACTTTGTTACGCATCCTCGATGGCTTGTACTTCCCACAGTCAGGCAGTATTACGGCGTTTGATCATCCCCTCGATGAAGCCCACTTGATGGACGAAGCCTACGCCCATGCCTTCCGACGCCGGGTAGCCTTTGTTTTCCAAAACCCCGATGTGCAGTTGTTTAATCCCACCGTCTATGATGAAGTGGCCTTTGGGCCATTGCAATTACGCTGGGACAAGCCCACCATCGTCAAAAAAGTCGCCGAAACGCTCGATTTACTCGAAATCAGTCATTTGCGTGACCGTGCCCCGCACCGCTTATCGGGTGGCGAAAAAAAGCGCGTGGCGATTGCCTCGGTGCTCGTGCTCGACCCCGAAGTTATTTTGCTTGACGAGCCCACTGCTGCCCTCGACCCCAAAAGTCAAAGTCGCGTCGTCGATTTCTTGGTGGATTGGGGTGCCGGCAAAAAAACAGTCGTCGTCGCTACCCACGACCTCGACACCGTACCCGATATCGCCGATGATGCCTATATTTTCAAACAAGGCAAAATCGTCGCCCACGATACCCCGCGCAATTTGTTGGCCAATCATCAACTACTCCTCGATGCCAATTTGGTGCATGCCCATCATCATTATCATGATAACGACAAACCACACTCCCACCCCCATTTACACTTTGGGCATGATCACGACCATCAATAATAACCAAAATTCGTATACAGATAATCGTAGCGCCGCAGCATGCTGCGGCGCTACGATTGCGATGATGCATTTTCAATTTTCAATTCATGCTTAAGGGCGAATAGCAGCGAATGAATTCGCCGGCATGATTCGCCCCTCCTCCTCTTTCCAACTTCCATATGGTATGATGATACGAAATTCGTTACGTCCGTGAAACGGAGTCTCATGGCAATTCGTCGCATTTCGTGGGCGTGGGTTATCGGGTTCATACTCACCGGCATCGTCATATCACTCGCCTACAATACTCGGAGCGAAATCAGCGAGGCTTGGCGATTACTCCAAACTGCAGAACCTTCGTACGTTATTGCCGCCTTTGGCATGATTGTGGTGGGGTTTATTTGTGCAGGATTCATTTATGGTGATGTGCTTACCGCCCTTGGTCAACACGAAAAATTACCGTGGCTGATAGCCACCGCCCTAGTGGCCATTATGCTCAACCAAACCGTGCCGATGGGCAGCGTGGCTGCCTATGCGTTTTTGGTGACGGCATTGCGCAAACGAGGCTTCCCGGCGAGTAGTGTGGCAGTTGTTGCGGGCACCGAATTACTCAGCTGGAATGGTGCGGCGCTACTCATGTTTAGTGCTGGATTACTCTATTTGACGGTGACGGCCAACTTTACCGCATCCCTGCCGATTATTTCGGCGTTAATAACAGCCATAATTACCGTATTCGTTGTGGTATTAATTGTGACCCGCCCGGTGAGCACCGTCAATCGCTGGCTCCTCAAAATACACCACGCCTTACAGCGCATCCGCATCGACTGGAATATCCGTCCTGCAGAATTGTTGGTCGAAGAAATCGCCAAGAGCCGGGCAATATTTGCTGCCAAACCATGGCGTTTTGGGCGGATTATTTTTTTGCAGATGATTATTTTTTCGTGTCACGCCTTGGCACTCACGTTTTTGTTACATAGTATGCGCATCGATGTGCTATACCTCGATGTACTCGCAGCCTATGGCATGTCATTGATTGCTAGTTTGTTTACTGTGTTGCCTGGTGGTGGTGGTGCGGTCGAAGCCGCCTTGTCGTTTACGCTACATCTCCAAGGGGTACCACTTAAAGGCGCCTTAGGAGCGGCAATTTTATTTCGCTTATTGAGTTTTTGGTCACTCTTGCCAATCGGGGGGGTTTTGTATCGCGTGCTGACGCGTAGTACACCCAAGGAGCGCACTACATGAATATCATCGGAGGATTCGTAGCCCTTGGCGGGGCGGTAGCATTCGCAGCAATTAGTATCATCGTGATTATCGGCGTGCAACACACCTTGCGTACTCGCGTCATCCCGCGCTTTACCATCATGCAAACGCCGCCACGTACGCGAGTTGCCAGCCTCATATACGTGATTGTCGTGGCTGCATTGCCGACCAGTTTAGGCTTGTTGACCGCATGGCAACTCATCAAAATGATGCTCCGAGTGTGGAGCTAACTCATCGCCAACTGCGGTCGATCCACAATAATGTTTCATTTAAATCGATTTGTTGGGCAAATTCATTGAGATAGCTGACCTGAGCCACATCGTCGAGATTAATTTCGATGCCTGGCGGGAAGACCGGATTGACCCGCCAATAGCGGTCACGCAAAAATTGCCGACATTGATAATCAGCCACCCCCATTACCCCATGAATCAAAATATTGACCAACGGCCGCGCCCATTGGGCATAGCCCCAATCGAGGCGATCACCCGTCAAATGACGCAACGATTGCCCGACTCCCAACGAACACAAGGCGATATCTTCGAGATGGGGCGCAGCGGGGTTTTTGCGCGTATCCAATGCATGGGCAATCGCTGCGACACTAGGATTATTAGCGACTACCCCGCCGTCGATATACCCCTCATACACGGGGAAGTAGGTGGGGGCGGCACTGGTGTACATCGCGACTTTGTACGCCGGCACTTCTTGGTCACCAAATGCCCCACCAATGTTCGAAAAAAACTTGGCTTCCCAGCTGCGTAATTTGGGGTCGGGTGATACATTGTCGAGATCAAACGCAGGCACCAACACCCGCTTGGGGAGTTGGCCGAGGGTGGTATCACCAAATATGCGTTTGAGTTCTTGTTCGAGGCCACGATTATCGTAATTCGCGCCAATCATGTTGCCCAAATCGAGGGCATCATCGACCCACGAATCACGAAAAATCGTCGCACCCTTCCCTTCGTACAAGGCGCGAATATCACGCGGGTGCATCCCTTTGGCTAACCCTAGCGCAATAATCCCACCCGTCGATGTGCCAGCAAATAAATCGACGTGCGCCAAAAAATCAGGGAACTCGCGCATGATGCGCTCGAGTACCACCAATGTTAATACGCCGAGTATGCCACCACCATCAAACGACAAAATCCGATATCGCCGCATCCCGTACTCCCTACCATCGGTGCGTTACACCGAGAAATTAGTGCCTGCTTAGGACAATCGCCGCCAGCTCCGCCCCGACGCACCGATGAATTCGTGCGAGGCATCGGGACCCCAGCTTCCCCCCACGTATTCGTGTACTGGCGACCCTAGCAATTCCCAGCCTTGCAAAATAGGATTCATCAACGCCCACGACGTTTCGACTTCGTCACTACGGGTAAACAACGTCGAATCGCCAATCATGGCGTCGAGCAACAAGCGCTCATAGGCCTCGGGGGATTCACTGCCAAAGGCCTCGACATAGTTAAAGTTCATCGTCACCGGTCGAATATCACCGGCTTGGCCAGGAACTTTGGAATTAAACCGCAACGAAATGCCTTCGTTGGGTTGAATACGGATCACCAGCTCGTTGGGCGCGGTCCGCGACATGATACTGTCTTGGAACAACATTAACGGCGCACTGCGGAACGTCACCGAAATCTCGCTTGCACGGACGGGCAGACGTTTACCTGTCCGCAAGTAAAACGGCACGCCAGCCCAACGCCAACTCTCGATTTCGAGCCGGAGCGCCACATAGGTTTCGGTGGTCGAATTGCGCGCAACGCCCGTTTCATCCAAATAGGCCGGTGCAGAACCAGGGCCGGCAGTATAGCGCCCCCGCACGGTATAGCGATTGACGTCTTCACGAGCAATTGGGCGCACGGCCCGCAGTACTTTCACTTTTTCGTCACGCACTGCATCGGCGCTCGCCCCACCCACCGGTGGCTCCATGGCGGTGAGCGACAACAATTGCATCATATGGTTTTGTACCATGTCACGCAAGGCGCCGGCCTGTTCATAATAGCCACCACGCCCTTCGACGCCAATTGATTCGGCCACGGTGATTTGCACATTGTCGATATAACGGCGATTCCATAATGGTTCAAAAATACCATTGGCGAACCGTAGCACCAACAGGTTCTGGACGGTTTCTTTGCCAAGATAGTGGTCGATACGGTAGATTTGGCGTTCGTCAAACACCTCGTGGAGCACACCATTCAACTGACGGGCACTTTCGAGGTCATGCCCAAACGGTTTTTCGATGATAATGCGGGTCCAACTATCACCGATGGCATGGGACAACCCAGCTGCCCCGAGTTGTTTGATGATATCTTCGTATGATTCAGGGGGAGTGGCCAAATAAAACAGTCGATTGCCTTGAGTGCCATTTTGCTCATCGATTTGGGCCAGGCGTTGCGCCAAGGCGGTGTATCCTTCGGCGTCTTCGAAGGTTGAGCGAATGTAGTGCACCTGCCCCGAAAAGGCCGGCCATAATTCGTCCGACATCCCCGAGCGCGAATGTTTGCTGCCTTCATCAAACAGCAAGGTGCGGAAGTACTCGTCGCTCCAATCGCGCCGGGCAAAGCCGAGGATGGTGGTGTTGGCATGGAGCAACCCTTCGCGGCGCAGGTTGTAGAGCGCCGGTACCAGCTTGCGACGGGTCAAGTCGCCGGTGGCCCCAAAAATAACAATCGTACACGGATCCGACATCCGCGCGGCTGAGGCGCCGCGATCAATTCCACGCATCGTCATGACGTACTCCTATGGTTTTTGAACAGTAGTAGTCGGGAGTACGACATTGTCTACCCGCTGATTAAACGGCAAAGGTGGTTCTGGTAATAACGCTTTGTACACCACGCCACCATTCGCAAAATACAACTCCGGTCGCGCTTGACTTTCGTCAATAGCGAGGGCGGTCAAATTATCAAGGACAATTGGGCTATCTGGGGGTAACATAATTTGTTGGATAAATCGCCCAGTGCGCTTTTCGATTTGGATAATCCGTGCCGCGTAACTATCCAATATAAAAAACGATCCGGATTCACCATCACCCGTGACCACCAGCCGTGCGGCTGCTTGAATCGGGGGAGTAATGTTTTTTAGTACGATGCTTTTTTCGAAGCCACGTTCCCCATCTGGTACCGCTTGGAACACATGAATCACCCCATCGGGCATCAACAAATAAACTCGACCATCAATCCCCATATCAACCGCGGTGTCAATCGCCACGCCGCCGTCGTTTTGGATCCATGGGGTGGGAAAGTCGGCGATTTGCGTCGACAAAAAGCGCAGAATATTGGCAGGAGTAACGCCCCAGACATACAAATTCCCGCCATAGCTTTGCATACGCACATGGCGCTCACCAATCTGCCACTCGAGGCTTCCTGCCAATATACTATAATTCCAATTATTCCCATTACGAAACAAATACACTGCCGGCCCGTTGTTACTACTCTGGGCTAAGCCAACCACCCCGTCGATACGCCACGCAATATCAAACACTTTGGCAACGGTTACTTCACCAATTTGGTCATTTGGTCGCAACATTGGCACAGTGCTACCGCCATCGCGGGGTGTCTGATAGATGACCCCTGCTTTAGAATCCAGCAGATAGAAGTAATTAAAACTATCGACATTGGCATACCCATCAGATGGTGGTGGGATAATAATCGTACTAAATACCTCGCCTTTCACCGGGTGTTGGGCGACCACCGTCACGTTATCCAAATATGAGCGGCGTTGTACGACACTCTGGGCTTTTTCGATTTTGGTGACCATCGCCAAAAAGCGCTGATGGTTTTCGGTGGTCGCTGTTATAATCCCGCTTTGTTGCAGGCTATCGAGCAACGAACGCGATACTTCGATGCGCTGGGTCGCTTCTGTTTCATTCGCAGAATCATAAATCGCTTGTATCGATTGTTCTGCGCTCAGGATGCTGTTTTCTCCGCGGAGCAATCGGTGTTCGGTAGCAACATTTTTGCCATAAAAAAACACGATTGAAACAAGGGCAATCATCAATGACAACATCGCCCATGGGAATGGGGGGCGTTGCTTGCGATACGACAATCCCTCACCACGGGTGGCAGATTGCATGCGGCGAGCGTCATTATTGACTTTGGGTAACCAACGCAGTACAAACAATCCTTGGAACAACGTACTAAAAAAAGCCCCGTAACGAATTGGCTCAGTCACTTGTACTTTAAAGCCCGCATTCCGGCGCGCAAAATCAGTATCAACCGGGGTTGATGGCACTTCGACATCTACGGCATGCACGACACGTAACGGGCGTACATCTGATTGCACGTTGCGGCGCTTGCCATATTTCGCCACTGCCAAAGATTCTGCTTGGGCTTCAATCGAATCACCCAAATCAAGAGGTACTGGGTTGGGAATCGGATCAATTACATACGGGACTTCTGGTGGGGGGCGATTCATGCGTTGCTGTTCATCACGGGTGATGCTCCGCCAGCGCTTGGAAGAAGCCGCAAAGCGCGAATCTTCGCTCCCTAACAACAAAGTACGCAACCATTTAATCGTACGCGTAAACCACAAACCGGTGGTATCACCAGCTAGCATTAATTGTTGGGTAATACTCGAAAAACTCCCCGACACAGCCCGTACTTCGTCAGCGACATTGGCATCGAGTACCATGGTGAGCCCGTAGGCATCACCGATTTCTTTGGTATGGCAGACATCGCGCAAGGCTTGGACCATTTTGGCGGGATTGACGAGGCGCAAAATCCGTCCTACCGTGTCACGATCAAGCACTTGTGCCAAATTACTCGTCACGAGCATCAACGTTTCGCCGGGTGTCCACATGGCACGGAAGAATTCCGGCTCCACACTCAATGAACTCCCCATCATGCTACTGACATTCACGGGAGTCGGAGTATAGTGAATGGTCCGCCACAACACACTCGACGGAATGGCGCGCAGTTCACCATCGCCAAGCAAATACATTTGGGTGGGATTAATTTGTGCCACATAAATATCTTGGGTTTTAATGACTACACACGTCATCCCAAACGAAATCCGCTTTGTTTGATCTTGGGTCATGTTGTATTCATATAACGCTTGGTTAGCGGCCATAATTGCCCGGCGCAATGACGACTGCACACTAAAGGACGCGTTTTCATAAAAAAGTTTCCGTACCGTCCGCAACACCAGTTGCAACGGTTGGCGGTGGCGCGCCAATTCTTGTTGGCTCTCCACAATAATAAACAGTTCGCCTTTACGGGCTTCCATTGATAACGGGTCTTCAGCCTCACAAATGAGGAGTGTATCGTTGGGAAGCGGGTTTTCGCCTTGACTCACACCAAACTGGACACTGCGGGTTCGCATGCGCACCATATCACACCATTACACTCATCCACTGACAACAATTATTAAATTATACCATTCATACTACGCATCTACGGATAAATTACAAACCAAACAAATACCCTGCGAATCTGTAGTAGCTGTACGTTGCGTTTCATATGACTTCACTATTCAATTAAAAAATAAACACCAAATCTCTTTTTTTCTCAAATATACTGATATTTTGCCAAAAAAACCTCGTGATTTTGGGTGATTTCTCATCCAAAACAATATTAGGATAGTTTATAATCACGGTATCACTATATTGTGAGTAAATCATCAAAACAAAGGGGTTTTTTATGCGTTTAACGCTCGTTGTATTGCTTATGGCAATTACGCTGTCTGCGTGTAGTACGGCTAGTACCACCCAAGACACCGTCACTCCCACGCCACGGCCACCGGCACCCGCACTCGAAAAACAAACATACACCGTCGCCAAAGGTGAAGTCGTCGACGAAATCAAAGTCAGCGGTACCGTAGCCGCCCTCAAACAACAAGAACTGTCGTTTGCCCAAAACGGCTTTGTGAAATCAGTCAACATTGAACGCAACGACATCATCACCAAAGGAATGGTTCTCGCAGCGCTCGACCTTGGCGAATTACCCAATCAACTCCGTCAAGCCCAAGTCAATCTGACCCAAGTACAAATCCAATACGATCATGCATCCAAACAACGTGATTTGTCACGGCAACGTGCCCAACTCGATTTGGATGAAGCCCAAGCAGCATTGAATCGCCTCACGAACCCACAACCATCTGATGTAGCCCGGGCGCGCAGTGCCCTCGAAAGCGCCAAAGCAAATTTGGCAAGTGTCATCGCAAGCACTGCCAATGCCATCGACGAACAACAATCTGCCCTCAATGCCGCCCAACGCTCGTTGCCCCTCATTCAAGACGCATTTTCACAAGCGTTGTATGATTGGGAAGGCGTCAAAGATAATCCCAAACACGCAGAGTACGATAGTCGCCGTGCTGCCTATGTCACCGCCCAAAACAATCTTGATGCGGGCACCGCCGCCATGAAGACCGCCAACCAAAACCTCATCGCTGCCAAGGCCAATCGCCAACCGTTAATCGATGCAGCCCAAGCCAACCTCGATCAAGCCCAGATTGCCTATGACGACATCACCAATAACAGTGACCCCGTAGCGTTGGCATCAGCCAAACGTGCCGTCGCACGAGCCCAGCTCTCCGTCCAAGAAGCATCTCAAAATGGCGATCCCGAACTCGAAAAACAACTCTCCGCAGCCAAACTCCAACTCGAAAATCTCAACACCGCCATTGCCGCTGGGCAATTGGTTGCACCATTTGACGGTATGGTTGCCGAAATTTCCACCGGCCCCGGCAAACAGGTCGAAGCCTACCGTTCGGTGATTACCGTCATCAACGATGCCCAAAAAGAACTCCTCATCCAAAATGTATCGAGTGACGATGCCAGCCGGATTGGGGTTAGCATGGCCGTCGATATCTTTTTTGCCCGGGCCCCAGCCGTCGCCGTCAAGGGCACGATTACCAAACTTCCTACCAAAGCAACTTCATCATCGTCAACGGTCAATTCAGACCCCGCCTATCACGTTGATTACCAAGCACCTGCAGATATGAAGGTCACCGTGGGTGATTTGGCGTCTGTGGTTATCACGCTCAAACGCCAAAAAGATGCCTTGTGGTTGCCTCCACAAGCCGTACGATCATTTGAAGGTCGTCGCTTTGTGGTCATCAAAGACGGCACTCATCAACGCCGCCAAGATGTGCGCATCGGAATTGTCAGTAGCGAACGGGTCGAAATTCTCGAAGGTCTCAAAGAAGGCGACGTCATCGTCGGTCAATAAACTCGTAGCGAGGAGCGCACATGTCCGCTCGTTCTCCAGAATCTCAATCACCCTCCACTGCACGTCCCTGGCGTGCAGTGCCGTGGGCCTGGCTATTCGGTATAAGTGTGGTCGTCGGGCGCCGTTTATGGAGCAACCTGGCACTTATTTTGGCGATTGCCACCGGATTTACCATTGCCGTCGCAATCGTAGTCTGTATCCCCGTTTATGCCGAAGCGGTGGGATATCGTATTTTGCGTGAAGAACTCACCAGCACCGTCAATGGCACCAAACGCCCGCCGTTTGCCTTTATGTACCGCTACCTCGGCACACAATCTGGCAATCTCGAACCCGCCAAACTCGCCCCAGTCAATAGCTATTTTGCCGACCAATTACCGGGGCGGCTTGGGCTCAAAATCACCAATCAGACCCGCTATTTTGCGACCGACAAAGTCCCACTCCGCATCGAAGCGGGCGGTGGTGGACAACCACTCAGCTGGGTCTCGGTTTCGTATGCTGATCACCTTGCGGATCACATCGACATCATCGATGGCCGCATGCCCCAAGCAACGGCCGTCGATGAACCCATGGAAGTATTGTTGTCTGCAGATTTCGCCTTTGGGTTGGGATTGCAGCCTGGTGACACGTATTACATTTTCACCCAACATGATTTCCCCGAAAAAAGCATGATCCCCGTCAAAATTGCAGGCATCTGGCAACCCAAAGACGCAAGCGATGATTACTGGTTCTATGCCCCCGATGTACTCCACGAAACACTCTTCACTGCCGAAGAATCGTTTTCGCGCCAATTACTCCGCTCCACCCCCAAACCCATTAATGTCGCATTGTGGTATGTGGTCGCCGACGGTAGCATATTGCGCTCAAACGACGTACCCGCATTTGGTGGACGCATCGACCGGACGGTGGCCGAGGCCAACAAAATCCTCAAAGGAATGCGCCTCGATGTATCACCAATTGATGCATTGATTCGACATATTACCCGCGTCCGCCAACTCACCGGCACACTGACCATTTTCAGTATCCCGGTGCTTGGCTTGATTGCCTACTTTGTAGTGTTGGTGGCCGGGTTGGTCGTGCAACGCCAAAGCAACGAAATCGCCGTACTCCGGAGCCGTGGTGCCTCGCGCTTACAAGTATTGGGGATTTACCTGATTGAGTGGGTATTAATCGGGATTATCGCCATTAGCATTGGGGTGTTTGTAGGGCAATTCGCCGCCATCGCAATGACCTGGACCCGCTCATTCCTTGATTTCAAACCGCTTACCGAATTCTTGCCCATTGGCATGTCACAAGATGCCTGGATTCGGGCCATCGAAATCGTCGGATTGATGCTCGTGGCAGCCCTGATTCCGGCGTTTTTTACATCCAAATACACCATCGTCTCATTCAAAAGTGAACGGGCGCGCTCGACGCTCCAGCCGTTTTGGCAACGCGCCTACCTCGATATTTTGTTGATGATTCCGATTGGCTATGGCTGGTGGATGCTCAAACAACAAGGTTCGCTCGGCGTCATCGGTGGTGACGGCACCAACGACCCTTTCAATAACCCCTTGCTATTGATTGCGCCAAGTCTGTTTATTTTTGCGGCAGCGCTCATCGCCGTCCGATTATTCCCGCTCATCATGCGCTTGCTCGAATTTGTAACCCGCTATTTGCCCGGTATTTCGGGAATTACGGCGTTACGCTATTTAGCACGCACACCGAGCGCTTATTCGGGGCCAATTTTGTTGTTGATTGTGACCCTCAGTTTAGCCGGGTTTACCGCATCAATGGCCAAATCACTCGATGGCAACTTACTCGAGCGCAACCATTATGTGGCTGGTGGTGATGTATTGATGTTTGACATGGGTCAAGACACCAGTGGTGGCAGCCCTGCTGCCCCTGGTTCGGCACCGACCGGCGTCGGCGCAACGCCCACCGAAGACAAACGTTTGGCTGGCCCCAAGTATTTCTTTTTGCCCATCACCGATTATCAAAACATGCCCCAAGTATCCCACTCGACACGTGTCTCGAGTAGCAAAGTCACCGTAGTGGTTGGTGGCAAATCGAGCGATGCCCATTATTTTGGGATTGATCGCCTCGAATTCCCCTCGGTTGTCTATTGGCGCAGTGATTATGCCAAACAATCCCTTGGCACACTCATGAATCTTTTGGCCGAAGATCCGAGTGGCGTACTCGTTGACCGCAAATATGCGAGTGCCCAAAACCTGCGAGTCGGTGATAGTTTTGTTATCCAGATGAACAATCTTGATGCAACCGTCAATGTTCCGGCAGTGGTCAAAGGCTATATCGATTTATTCCCAACCGCCTATCCCTCCGAAGGGGCCCCAATTATCGGCAATCTAGAGTATTCATTCGATATTCAAGGTGGCCAATACCCCTACGACGTCTGGATACGCTTGGTGCCCGATAGCACCATCAGCGATACCGATCTCTATCGCAGTAGTATCGAAATGGGCATGAAAACCTTCATTCGTGAATTTGCCCCAGCCGTCATCACCAAAGAACGCCTACGCCCCGAACGCCAAGGGTTCTTTGGATTGTTGTCAGTTGGCTTCATTGCCGCAGCCTTCTTGTCGATGCTCGGATTCTTGTTTTATTCCATCTTGGCATTCCAACGCCGTTTCGTCGAACTCGGTATGTTGCGCGCCATCGGGTTGTCGACGGGGCAACTCGGGACGCTCCTCGCCATCGAACAGACATTCATCATTGGAATTGCCGGCATCGCTGGGACGTTTATTGGCGTCAGTGCCAGTAATCTGTTTATCCCGTTCTTGCAATTACCCCAAGAAGAAAAAGATTTCTTCCCCCCATTTGCCGTCCAAATTGCCAGTGAACAAATCCTGATTATCTACGCCGTCTTTGGATTTGTGTTGGTGGCGACAGTAGCAATTACCGTAATTTTGCTCCGGCGCATGAAGCTCTTCCAAGCCGTGAAACTCGGAGAGGCCATATGACCACTAACGACGCTATTGTTACTTGTGAAAACCTGGTCAAGCTCTATCGCATCGACGACCTCGAAGTCATGGCCCTCCAAGGCCTCGACCTTACCATCAAACGTGGTGAGGTCATGGCCCTCGTTGGCTCATCCGGGTCAGGCAAAACCACCCTGCTCAATGTCATCGGTGGCCTTGACCGTCCTACTGCCGGTAAGCTCCTCGTTGCAGGCAACGATCTCCTCAAGCTCAGCGATGGCTCACTCGATGCCTACCGTCGCCAATACGTTGGCTTTATTTGGCAACAAAAAGCCCGTAACCTCATCCCCTACCTCGATGTCGAACAAAACATCGAATTACCGATGATTATGAGCGGAATCCCTCCCAAGCAACGCAAAGAGTGGATCGGCGAATTGATTGATGCCGTCCGGCTCAATCACCGCCGCGGCCACAAACTCGCCCAACTCTCAGGTGGCGAGCAACAGCGCGTCGCCATCGCCATCGCCTTGGCCAACCGCCCCGCCTTGTTGCTCGGCGACGAACCAACCGGCGAACTCGACTCACAAACCGCCGAAGTCGTTTTCAATATCTTCCACGAACTCAACCGGCGCTTTGCCTTGACCGTCATCATCGTGTCGCACGACCCCAACATCGCCCATTTCGTCAATCGTGTGGTCGCCATCCGTGACGGCAAAACCAGTAGCGAAACCTACAAACGGGCCGCAGTAGTTGCCGAAGACAACACCGTTGCCACACCCGCCGTACTCGAAGAACTACATATGCTCGACTCGGCCGGGCGCCTACAAATCCCCAAAGAATTACGCCAACGCTACGGCATCCGTGATCGCTTAATCATGGAAGAACAAGAACAAGGGATTTTCATCAAGCCACCCGAAGGGGATGGTCAAGCCGAACTCGATGCCAACCGCGAACGACGTTTGACTGATGCCGATGCCCCACCCGAGCTTCGCCCCAGCCAATTTGACCGCCTAATGGCTGCATTCAAAAGGCGCACCAAATGACCAACAATCAACCAATCGTCCGGATTGTCAATGCCACCCGGGCCTATACCGTCAACAATGACCAAGTCCTGGCCTTGCGGGGCATCAACTTAAACATTGCCCGTGGATCGTTTACGGCCTTCATGGGTCGTTCCGGGTCTGGCAAAACCACCCTGCTCAACATGATTGGTGGCCTCGATAGCCCCACCACCGGCAGCATCGAGTTCCTTGGCAAAGATATGGCCACCATGTCGTCCGATGCCTTGACCCTCATCCGCCGCAATCAAATCGGCTTTATCTTCCAGGCATTTGCCTTGCTCCCCATTTTGTCAGCCTGGGAAAACGTCGAACTACCCTTGCGGATCATTGGCGTACGCTCTGGCGCCGAACGTCGCAAACGCGCCCAAGAAGCATTAACCCTCGTAGGCCTCGAACAATGGAGCGACCACCGCCCTTCAGAAATGAGCGGTGGCCAACAACAACGCGTCGCCATCGCCCGGGCCCTGGTCACCCGCCCCCCCGTACTCGTCGCCGACGAACCAACCGGCGAGCTTGATAGCACCACCGGCAAAAATTTGCTCACCCTGATGCGTAATATCGTCAAAAGCGAAGGCGTCACTCTCATCATGGCCACCCACGACCAATCAGTTCATAAATACGCCGATGTGATTCATCATATGCGTGACGGACAAATTTTTGAATCCGTCGCTGGTACTCCCGAGACCCAACCAGCCTAATTTCACTACACCAAAGCCACCTACGACATACCCTGTATGTCGTAGGTGGCTTTTTGTACACGAATTCTTGCCCACAATCATGATTTGTGACAAAAACCACAAAAGTGCTGGTATACTAGCGATGAATGTGCGCATCGCGCAAGGAGTTACGCAAATGAACGAATCAATCCCCACCCTCGCCCCGTCAAATCGTACTGTCCAGGTATTGACCGTTGCAATCCTCGGACTCGTGCTATTCCGCTCGGTATTCCCTTTCGCCGCACCAATTATTGCAGGAGTCACACTCCTCGCCATGATTTTGGCATGGGTATACACTGCCCCATTACGCTGGCCATCAGTGATTGTGATGGTGAGCTGTATTCCATTACTCATTTGGCCCACGTTACTCATCAGTAGTATCGCGGTGACGATTAGTGCAAGTCATCTACTTATCGTGAGTATCATGACCGATGCCCAAGCCCAACGATTGGGCGGCAAACGTGAGCAAGCGCGCTCGCGCTATTTGGTACTGCTCTATGCCACCATCAGCGCACTTGTTTTGGTGGCGGTAATGGGTGATATCGGTGCCATCAATTGTACCGCTCTGCCATTTTGTGGCGACAGCGGCATCCTGGCCCAACTGCAAAACAGTCACCGTATTTTTAGTGTGGTGGCCGGGCTATTTGTACTCATCGCAATCATCCAAACACTTCGTACGTTTACTGATGCAGGAGCCCCGCGGCGCTTGAGTATCGTGGTTGGGTTACTACTCGTCGTCCAAATCGTCGTTGGACTTATTTTGACCCAAGGGGTGGTACAAAGTATCATCCATGCCAGCATCAGTTTGCTCAGCATCATCAGCGCCAGCATGCTTGCCAGCGTGGCATATCGGAGTGCGTGGCCGATCAGCGCAATTCCGGAAGCGCCTGCCAAACCAGCCGAAGCAGATGATTTTGTGGGACCATATACCTGGCGTGAAAAAATCAAAGACTATGTCAGCCTCACCAAACCAGGCGTGATTTCGTTGCTCATTTTGACCACCATTACCAGCATGTATATCACTCCAGCCGGGATGCCCAGCCTCGCCTTGGTACTCTGGACGGCAGTGGGTGGATGGTTGATGGCGGCGGCATCGCATGCCTTTAATTGCTACCTCGATCGCGACATCGATGTATTGATGGGGCGCACCGGTCGCCGTCCCATCCCCAGCGGGCGCATCCCTGGTTGGCATGCCGTCGTGTTGGGCGTGGTGTTGATGCTCATCTCTGCCGTTATTTTGGTAGTCTATGCGAATTGGTTAGCGGCAGCCTTGGCTTTTGCTGGATTGGTCTACTACGTGTTTATTTACACCATGTGGCTCAAACGATCGTCTTTCAACAACATTGTGATTGGTGGCGGTGCTGGTGCATTCCCACCACTGGTTGGCTGGGCCGCCATGACCGGCAGTCTCACCCTGCCATCACTCTTTTTGTTTGCCATTATTTTTTATTGGACCCCACCGCATTTTTGGGCGCTGGCTATCATTCGCAGCAAAGATTATGCCCGCGCCGGAGTGCCCATGTTGCCGGTCGTGGCTGGTGATGCCGAAACGCGCTGGCAAATCGTGCTCTATACCATCTTGATGTTTATCGTCACCATCATGCCAACCCCGCTGCAAATGCTGGGCACAGCCTATTTGGTGATGGCAATCAGTTTAGGAGCGGTTTTCACCTACTACGCCCTGCGCCTCAACCGCGAAGGCACGACTGCCTCTGCGTGGGGGTTGTATCGTTATTCACTACTCTACCTTGCGTTGCTGTTTGGGGCGATGGTGATTGACCGGCTCTATTTCGCCTAATCAAAAAAGCCCTCCCACTGCGGTGTTCGCAGTGGGAGGGCTTTTATATGGTTATTTTTGGACAATGATGATGCGCGAACCACCAATAGGAAAATTAATTCCACGTTGAATAAACCACAATTCAATCCGTAAAATCCATTCACACACATGATTAATCAGTGGAGAGATATTAAACTCCCCCATCCCATCTGAAGATGCCATTTGCGTGCGCTGTAATAAACGTGAAATAAACATTACTGGTAACAATAAACTATTAAACGATGTGCTTCGCAATACCGTAAACCCGGCAGCGCGCATTTTTTGCTCGAGTTCGCCCCGTTGATAGCGACGCTGATGCTTCGAGTAATCATCCACATGACTCCACAACCATTGATGCTGTGGTACCGAACAAATCAAACATCCACCCGGTTGCAATGCGGTATAGGTACTCTGCAATACCAGTGTGTCTTCAGCGATATGCTCAAGTACATCAAACATCCCAATCACGCTGAACTCGGCATCAAACGGCATATAGCGGGCGTCGATTTGCATAAACTCCGCCGTAGGAATGCGTTGGGCAGCAAAATGCAACCCATTGACAAATAATTCGCCGCCGAAAATTTTGGTGTGCGGAAAGTGTTGTGCCACCGCATTCATGACATACCCGGTGCCACAACCAATTTCGAAAAACGATTTCATCGTCGCCGAAAACTGGTGGAGCAACGTCAATATCACGTCATTGCGCACCCGAAACCAAAAATGACGGTTTTCTTGGGCATACAATCGCTCAAATGCATCGGCATGAAATCCGCCACCCTCATGCGCCAGGTCGGGCGCAAACGCCACAAACCCATCAATCTGCGGAGCCTGCCAACCACACTGTGGACAGCGACTTGCAATAGCCTCAATTGCATGGGCACATTTATTACAAACAATCATGTACGTTCCTTAAACACCACAAATCGCATCATAAAAAACAAATACACAGCCACAACACCTATCGCTGCTAGTTGCACATACGCATGAAACACATGCATCCGTTCCACAAACACATACAGCATTGCATAGAGAATGATATAGCCACCCAAATATGCCAACACATACCAAAAAATTGTTTTACGAATCTGCTGGGTATCACCAAACGTAAATTGTTTATTCCCAAAATACCCTATGATTGTGCCGATGATATACAACACCGTTGTTGCAATCATATATGGCACACCAAGCCAAGTAAACAGCAAATACAAACTATAACCAATCGCATTTGATGTCATGCCTACAATCCCAAACCGAATTATTTTTTCAATTTCAGGAGTGATTATTTTTCGCATACTGCCAATCCAAACCCTGACGCCCCATAACCATTCCCGTTATACAACATATATCGGACGCCTTTATGATCGAGCACATAAGGGTATTCAATCATATCACTATCCCATCCGGTATCTGACACATCGATACCCACCTCATCGAGGCGAAGCCGCCACGACACACCATCGTCACTCGATGCATAACCGATCCGGTATTTTTGGCCAGTCCCACTGCGATACGAAAACCACATGTCATAGCCACCAGCATCATTCACCAGCACCACCGGACGAGAAAACGCTTGTGCTACCCCACGAGCAAAGGGTACTGCTAATCCTTGCAGATCCCAGTGTTCACCATCATGTGACGTCGCATGGTGAATCGGGTGAATCATTTCACCGTTGCCACCATCCCATGTGTGTGTAGAGCCATACCACATGCGATAGCCCCGCACGGCATCACCTAGCACCCATGGGTACGACAAACTAACCGGGTCGGTAGGGTTGATCCCTATCAACGGTGTTTCATCAGCCAGTGTCAGTGTGCGTAAATCATCACTAACGACCAAACGCCCAATATCGCCACGCCACGTACCATCCGGGCGAGTTTGCCAGCCCATAAACAACATATATCGGGTATCACCTACCGTATAACAGCCACCAATACTAATACCGTGGGAATAATAGCTTCCATCATCTCCATATGCAAACACTGGCGCTGTATGCACATATTCGACATTACGAGTCACAATATTAAAATCAACATAGCCAACAGAGGATCGTTTTTGCGCATCACGACCACTGTAATATACACGATACACATCATCAGCAAGCCAAATCGGCAATGGATTTGAAACATGACTCTGCAACAATGGATGTAACGGTGTCGGTGTGTAGACGCACCCTAATTTATGCCATTTCATATGTTAAATCTTTCGTAAGCGCGTACTAGGCACTGGTGATCGTTCAGTTGCAATACCAATATACAATCCCTCTGGCGCAACATCAGCGAGTAACAACACACCAGCGCCAATTACGCTTTTGCTCCCAATCGTTATGTGATCGCGCAGCGTGGCATTAACCCCAATAAAACATGATTCATCGATGGTAACACCACCCGACACCACAATGTGTGAAGCCAAAAAACAATGATCGTGAATCGTAGAGTGATGACCGATATGATTGCCACTCCACAATATGACATTATTGCCAATCGTTACAAACGGTTGAATCGTGTTGTCTTCCAAAATAAAACAGTTTTCACCGATACGCCCATCATTAAGCACTGTTGCATGTGAACTAATATACGAAGGCGTATGATACCCCTTTTCACGCACCGCAAGATATTTTTCACGACGGACTTGATTTACTTTGGAATAACCCAATGCGACAAATACATCATGTTCGCTCGGTGGATAGTGTTGTTCGATTTCTTCAAATGGCACCACCGGCACACCACAAAACATCGATTCTTTGATGTATGTTGCATCAAGCGTAAATGCCACCACATCATATTCACTATCATTCGTAAAGTAATAGTGCGCAAGTTGTCCGATGTCGCCACCGCCAAATATTACCAGTTTTTTGGTTGACATCACTTCCTCACAATCATTGTAAATTCATAGAGACTATAGTCATGAAGCAACACAACATTGCGCGAATAACGGCGCTTACAATAATCAAAAAGACGACATGGATCAGTGTAATAGAGATAATCGCGCATTTTTTCGGCATCTGAATAACTTGTCAGACAGTTAAATGCAAATCCATGTGTGCTATATTGATCCATCACATCGAGTACACCAGTCAGGTATTGCCACCATTCGGTATCACTGCGGTCAAGCCGTACATTAAAAATACCACTTGCCACACTATACGTTGCGGGTGTCACCGGACTCGCACCATGCACAAACGTTACACGATCATTATGGGTATAGCGTCGTTGGCCAGCATCGATCATCTCAACGGAAATATCGATACCCACATATTGCTGAAGTGCCGGATTGGGCGCCAAAAACTCATACAACGCACCATATCCGCACCCAATATCGTTGATGGTATATGCAGGTGCAGTAATGACTTGCGCTAATTGCGCAAATCGAATAAATTGCCCCTCACTGCCATTCCAGTCAACCCCTTGGGGTGTCTCACCATGCGCATGTAATTTTTCTGTATAGTATTGCGCCACATCACGATAAATTGATTGATGGTTATCGATCATATGTTACTCAGTTCAACTACCCTTTATCGCCGGTAATCGTATCAATCATAAATAACGGACGTTGTTTGCTCTGCTCAAAAATACGTGCCACATAGAGACCAACAACCCCCAAACAAATCAAGATGATACCCGTACTCAAAATCACGAGGACAAAAAGACTCGTCCAACCTTCGAGTAATCCATGCGTAAAGTAGCGATACACTAAATACAGCACCATCAAAAATCCACCGAATGCAACCATAAATCCCATGATTGCAATCCACTCGAGAAATTTGGTGGTTTGAAAAAACATCCCACTCAAGGCATGTCGAATCAATCGCCCCAAGGAATATGAGCTTTTGCCGGCAGCCCGTTGCTCATGGGTAAAATCCAGCACTCCTTGACGGAACCCCAACCAACGCAAAATAAACAAATAGTGCCGCTCACGCTCACTAAATTGCAAATATCCATCCACAACTTTGCGAGTTAATAGTGAAAATGTTCCCTCGGTACCGTCGATTTTGTAATCAGAAATCCACGACATCATGCCAAAATACAATGAAGCCATAGTGGTACGAAACTTCGAATGATTACGCACCACCCGCCGCCCCAACACCAAATCAAAACCTTCATGGAGTTTGGCGTACATCGTGGGGATGAGCTCCGGCGGATCTTGGAGATCACAATCCATCACCACTACATATTCACCTTGCGCCGTCTGCAAACCCGCAGTTATCGCAATATGTTGCCCGAAATTACGACTTAACCGCACACCCACGATACTCGGGTAGAGTGTTTGCAACAACACAATTTCTTCCCAGGCATTATCTGGGCTACGATCGTCGACAAATATTATTTCAAACGGTGTGGCCATGGTAGACAACGTCGTATAAAGCCGTTCGCATAATGCAACAAGACATGCTCGACATCCATATACCGGGATTACGACACTTATCATCGGCTTTTGCACGGCATACTCCATAAATCCCTACACAGCTTGTCTTCATTATACATAAGGCATCAACTCAACCCAACCGTATTACCATCGCTATCGATGTCAATCCGTTCGGCACCAGGATGCGTCGGCAACCCTGGCATGGTACGCATATCACCAGCCAACGGATAAATAAACCCAGCGCCCGCCGCCAACCGTACTTCCCGAATCGGGAATGTATAATCGCGCGGTGCACCGACTTTACTCGCATCATGGCTCAACGAATACTGCGTTTTGGCCATACAGATGGGCAAATTCCCGTACCCCAGCGCTTCATAACGCTCGAGCTGTTTGCGGGCATCACTACTATATTCCACCGCATTGGCACCATACACTTGCGTCGCCAAGGTTTCGATTTTTTTGGTCAATGACCACTCCAACGGATACAAGTAGCGGAATTCGCCAGGTTGGAGACAGGCTTGCTCTACCGCTGCTGCCAAGGCATCACCACCAGCCCCACCATCGCTAAACACCGCACTTTCGACCATCGCAAAAGCCCCCGCAGCCAGCGCTACTTCACGCACCACTGCAATTTCTTCGGCATGATCACTCGGGAAGCGGTTGAGCGCCACCACTACTGGTCGCCCAAACGCCGCCGCATTCGCAATTTGGGCACGCAAATTACTACACCCCGCCTGCACATCGGCCGGATTGGCCGCCAACAATTGGGGATCGAGTGGTTTACCTGCCACGATTTTGTAGCGACCACTATGCGCCTTGAGCGCCCGAATCGTACATACTAATACGACGGCATCAGGAGTCACCCCCGACACCCGGCTTTTGATATGACAAAACTTCTCGAAGCCGATATCGGCACCAAAGCCACTCTCCGTCACCACATAATCGGCCCGCGACAGCGCCACCCGATCCGCCATCACCGACGAATTGCCATGGGCAATATTGGCAAATGGTCCACAATGCACCAATGCCGGCGAGCCTTCGAGCGTCTGCAGCAGATTGGGCTTGAGCGCTTCGCGCAACAACACGGTCATGGCCCCAGCTGCTTTGAGGTCCTCGGCTGTCACTGGTGTGCCATCTTTGCGTTGACCAACCACCATCCGCCCGAGGCGCGCCCGCAAATCATGAATATCACTGGCCAGCGATAACACCGCCATCACTTCAGACGCCACCGTAATATCAAATCCGACTTGACGGGGTGGACCATCGCCCTTGCCCCCCAACCCTACAACCACCGAACGCAACATGCGATCGCTGATGTCGAGCACCCGTGGCCAGCGAATCGAGTACGGGTCAATCCCCAGCACATTGCCATGGTGCAAATGATTATCGATCATCGCCGCCAGTAGATTATGAGCCACTCCGATGGCGTGAATATCACCAGTGAGATGCAAATTAAATTGCTCCATGGGAACCACTTGGCTATAACCACCACCGGCTGCCCCACCTTTGATCCCAAACGTGGGCCCCATCGAAGGCTGGCGGATTGCCACCACCGCCCGATGCCCACGCGCCGATAAGGCCTGCCCCAATCCGATGGTCGTCGTGGTTTTGCCTTCACCAAGGGGGGTAGGGGTAATCGCTGTCACCACCACATAGCGGGCCCGCCGCGCACCGTGAATGGCAGCGGTGTCGATTTTGGCCATATAACGCCCGTATGGTTCGAGATACTCCGACTCAACCCCCAATGCATCGGCAATCGTCGCAATGGGGCGTAACGTGGCGGCTTGAGCAATTGCTAAATCTGATTGCATCGGGGGTTCCTCACATCAATATAAAAAATGTAAAACGCACTCGGTTCGCAAAACCATTCCCTATAGTGTACTATTTTTGGGTACGCCGTGTATCACGCCAATACCATATCCCTACGGCGATGACGCTTAACAGCCATATCAAATGCGAAATCCACATGTATTGCACATACGTCACATAGCGCACCGTGAGTGCACGACTTTCTGCCGGCACCACTACCCCAAAAAAAGCCCCATTCACGCTCACCGGCACGATTTTTTTCCATGTCTGTCCATCAAAACTCTCCGCTTGCCAGCCCGATTCATACAACGTACTCAATATCACCAGAGATTGCGTCGCTGCTTCCGGATAATGCAACTCCACCACATCGCCCTTGTGTTGATATTGCGTAATTGGCAATGATTGCGGCAAATGATAATCGGGAATATGAATGTCTGACACATCGGCGACGCGTTGTACCGGAATCCGCCAATATTGCCCCATGCGCTGTTTCACGTGAAACACCCAGACGTCGCCATGCTGCGTTACAAATCGTAAATTGGGGTGATCGATGGGTTGGGCGGCGAGTACTACCGCAATATTACTCATCCAAAACGTAGTGTCATCGTAATTTGGGGCAATGGCACGGTTTAATTTGCCATATACCGTTATCTTGCCACCAAGTTGATTGATTAACCGTTGATAATAGGGCGTAAAAAAATTATTGTAGCTATGGACCGACGCCACACCTAGCATTGCATTATAGTTGGGCGCCAAGAGATATTCGAGCGAAGCCGATACAATCGCAAACCGTGCCCCTGTCGGCACTTGTTGCTGGAGTGTTTGGGTCAATGGTGTCGTCGTAATCAACGCACTTCGCGGCTGTACCACGAGAAGCGGCGCCGCAGTCACGGCAATCGTAAGCGTCAATGCCCCCCACAGCATCACCGGCGTGACTCGCCAATATAACCCAAGCGTGCTGACAACGACTAGTCCAACTCGCGCCACATCCCACAGCGCAATTGGTAACGCAAACCAGCCAGCAACAATAAACCCACACCCCACAACCACCAATTGCGCCAAAATCAACCAACCCAATATGCGCCGCACCGTCGCCACGGGCAAGGACAGCAAGGCATCACACCCATAGGCCACCACCAATACCATCGGCAACACCGCACTCCACGCCGGCGTCCATGCGGACAAACGAAACCCGGGGAAGAGCTGCAACACTACCGTAAACAACATTGGTGATATCGTCAACACCCATAAACCACCCACACACGCCAGCCACCACCCCACAGCCCGCCGCCGGTGGACAGCAGCTACAATCAACAACACGCCCATCAGTAATGGAATGCTTGCGCCATCGAATTCTAATGGATAGCGACCCGCCAGCGGATTCCCGTATAATTCGGGGACAAACCGCGACACTCCATACAACAATGCCACTTTGAGAGAAGTGATGACTTGAATTGCCTGTAAAAAAAAGGCATCCTTCACCCAAAAGCGCGCTGAATCGCGATAACGCAGATATAAATCAATGTATGCGGGGATCGTCAACAGTGCACCAAAAAGCACCGCCGAAAGCATAAATCCGACCTCGCGGGCCACATCCGACCATGCGCCACGGCGTAATCGTGGCCAACACACCACGCCTGCATACCCCGCCAACATCCAGATACTATAGACCGCCGTTTGCGGATAGCCCATCAAAAACAATCCATATGTGGCAAACGCCATTACCATCCAACCCCAGCCATCACGCTGACGAAAAACATGCATCATGCCATAGAGCAACGCCGCCGTCCAACATACGGTGGCAATATGCATCGGAAAAGTCAACCAATACACCAAAAACGGCGTAGCCACCCCACTCAATGCCGCAAATAATCCCGCCGTCGGAGTAATCGCGAGTTCCCGACAAATCAACAACACCCATAACCCAAACAAACACAGCAAACTCAGTGATTGCGTGGCGAGGATTTGATAGGGGTCTTTGATGAGTTGAAACAACACCCAGGTATATAGGTTAGCCGGAGTATTACCAGTAATATGCTTGGCTTGACGCCCAAATTCATTCAATTCATTGCGAGACACCACAAACCCAGTATGTGGCAGGGTTTGTTGATTGACGATTTCTGGCAAAAACTCTTCTTCGTAATCGGCCAATTTACGCTGTTCGCAGGCGATCATTGCAGGGGAGAGATACTGCTTGCCATTGATTTGGGCATGACACACCGGTGTCAGTACATTCCCACTCACCCACAACCAGGATCCCAACATGACAAAACAGGCAATATAAATGATGGATGCTCGTTGATAGCTATTTATCATCTGCGACTCAATTCCCATTATACATTTCGACATCTGTGCGCATTATGACCAATCCATAGGATGTCATTTCACAAAACGCTTCCCACATCGATTACAGGGCTCCTGATTCCCACAAAAATAACGTGCAGTGGAGACTCATTCTATTCTAAAGTACTTTCATTTATAATCACAATACGTAGTATATAAACTATGCCACCCTAAAGGAGTCTGCGTATGCGATTTTCATTTCTGGTCATAGCCATTGTGATAGCAGGGATTGGTATCTGGTATGTCACCAGTGGTCCAATATCCAATAGCGTCAAACCAATCCCAACCACCGTTGTCACGGTTCCCACCGCAACTGTTGCCGCGCTGGCCGCCACCACCAAAGATAGCAACAATCATGTGGTGCGCCTTACCCAAGACGAAATCAATCAAAAGCTCCGCGATATTGGCACAGATCAAGCCAAAGTCACCAATGTCACCCTGTCGACTGATAGTGTGGCCATCGATTTGTTGGTGGGGGGGATTAAAGGGACGTTGACCACCGGATTAGCGGTGTCAAATGGCAATATTATTTTGGCCAAACCACGGCTCGATGGCGTAATTGGAGCATTATTGCCTATCGAAAAAATTTCACAGCTCTTTGAAGACGAAATCAACAAGCGCCTCCATGACAAAACACCGGTCCAAGACCTGCATATCATGGATGGGGTCATCGAAATCACCCTCGCAGGGAAATAAGGTAGAATAGAGACAACAATAGATGTGCACGGAGCGGCTCTTGGTTTGATGCCCCTCCGTGTCCCATAGTGTGTGAGGAGAATACCGGCATGGCTGGAGCACCCGATCAACTTTATCGCATTCGCCATTCTGCGGCCCACGTGATGGCCCAAGCAGTGCGCGAAATCTTCCCCGACGCCCTGATTGCCATCGGTCCGCCGATTGACGATGGTTTTTATTATGACTTCGATTTACCCCGCGCCATCACCCAAGACGACTTCGCCGATATCGAAACCCGTATGCGCCGTATCATTGCCGGCAAACACCCCTTCGTATATCGCGAAGTCAGCGCTGCCGAGGCCCGTACATTTTTCCATAATCAACCCTACAAAATCGAACTCATCGATGGACTGGCTGCCGGTCAAGACGACAACGGCGATGCCACCAAAGAAAAAGTAGTTATTTCGACCTATCGCCAAGACAACTTCGAAGACCTCTGCCGTGGCCCCCACGTCGCTACCACCGGCGACATCCCAGCCGATGGCTTTAAGTTGATGAGCGTGGCTGGCGCCTACTGGCGTGGTGACGAAAAGCGCCCCCAACTCCAACGCATCTATGCCACCGCGTGGGCCTCAAAAGAAGAGCTCGACCACTACCTCTTCCAACTCGAAGAAGCCAAACGCCGCGACCATCGCCGCCTCGGCCGTGAACTCAACTTGTTCTACTTCTCCGAAGATATCGGCGCCGGCTTGCCCCTGTTTACCCCCAAGGGCGAAATGTTGCGCTATTTGATGGAATCGTACGTCCGTGAAGTCCAAACCCGCTACGGCTATCAGCACGTCTGGACCGGGCATTTGGTCAAAGAAACGCTGTATCACAAGTCGGGACATTACGAAAACTACCGCGATTCGATGTTCCCACCCATGGTCGACGGCGATACCATCTTCCGACTCAAACCGATGAACTGCCCGTCACACATGACGCTGTTCAAAGAAATGGGCCGCCATTCCTACCGCGAATTGCCGATGCGCTTCGCCGAATTCGCCACCCTCTATCGTTACGAAGACAGCGGCGCCCTCAGCGGATTGACGCGGGTGCGCTCATTGACCCAAGACGATTGTCACGTCTTTTGTACACCCGACCAGATTCAAGCGGAATTTAATCGCAATTTGCAGCTCATCAACGAAGTCTTGACCGCCTATAAACTGTCAGACTACCGCGTGCGCTTGTCGTTGCGGGGCAACGAAGGCAAATTTGTCAAAGACGATGACAAATGGGAACGCGCCACCACCGCCCTCAAACAAGCCCTCGATGCCAACGGCGTTGTCTACGACGCCGTCGAAGGCGAAGCGGCGTTTTATGGTCCCAAAGCCGACTTTTTGGCCAAAGATGCGCTGGGTCGCGAGTGGCAATTGTCCACCATCCAAGTTGACTTTATCCAACCCGAACGCTTGGGTGTGGAATATGTCGGTGAAGATGGCCAAATGCATACACCAATATTGATTCACCGCGCCGTCACCGGTTCGACCGAACGCTTCATGGGCGTGATGATCGAGCACTACGCCGGCGCATTCCCTTTGTGGTTGGCACCGACGCAAGCCGTTATCATCCCCATTTCGGATGAAAAACAAGGTGCCTACGCCCAAGAAGTCCAAGCCAAACTCACTGCACTCGGCATGCGGGTCGAGCTCAATATGAGCCGCGACCGTATGAACGCCAAAATCCGTGATGCCCAACTCCAAAAAATCCCCTACATGCTCATCATCGGCGATCGCGAAGCCAGCGCTGGTGCGGTGGCCGTGCGCACCCGTACGGGCACTGATTTAGGTGCATTGGCGCTGGATGATTTTATTGCCCGGGCGCAACTCGAAATCGCCACCAAGGCATAAATCACATCCAAACGACACCGTTGGCATCATGTCAACGGTGTCGTGTTTTCATATGAGGGAGGCTTACATGCGTCGTTTTATTTTTGGATTACTCTTTGGATTAATTGCGGGTACCGTAGTTGGGATTTGGTGGTTGCGCCGGATTGGGGCCTTTGATGACCCCAACAGTCTGGTGGGCTCGATTGTTGCTGCCGCCCGTGAAGCGGCCGCCGCTCACGAAGCGGAGCTCACCGCGCGCTTTCAACAACAGGTAAACGGCAACACTACTCCCCAACGCGATGATGACAATCTCTATGCCTAATTCACTCGCACCACAAAGGATGTCATTGTATGTTGCGTGAATCAATCCTGGTTGTGCATGCGGATAAACGATGGTGGCGAGCAGTAGCCGTGGCGGGGTTGTGTGGAATGACCCTGTTTGGCTATCCGATTGGGGGCGGATTTATTATCGCGCATCTCGAAAATACTCGTAAAGGCTACGCCACACCCTTACCACCACTGGTTGACTGGTCAACTCGCTGGTTGATGGGGTTGTTTGCCGTACTAATTGATTTTATTTTTTATGCGTTACCAGCCATGGTAACCACACTACTCTTTTTTTGTGGTGGACTTACCCTCGTCATGCAACGAGCTGATGAATCTCAAGTCAGCGTGTTATGGATCTTTGGCATCGGCTTAGGCATTTGGTGGTTAGTAATGTTTTTGAGCGGGGTCTCGGCCATCGGACGCCTCGTCTATGTCGACGACAGTGGCGCCGAACGCTGCCTGAGTGGCTACCCACTGCGTGAAGCATTCCGCCGCCACGCCTGGAAGTATTACGCCACGGCACGCGTGTGGAGCATTCCGCTCTACATCATACCGCTCATCTGTATCGGCAGTATGCCGTGGATTTTGAATCTTGGTGGCATTGGAGCATGGATTGGCGGGAGTATCGTGGTGTGGCTCTTTTTTTGTAGTTTGTTTTATGCCCACCTCGTCACCATGCAAATCTATCATCGGGTCGACCTGCAACTCCAGTCCGCCGACTTGGAACGCTCACAATTTGGCATGGACTAGCTGCACAGTGACCACCGTCCGCGCAGGATGTACATCCTGCGCGGACGTGTTTTTTATATACTCTGCCCTTTGAACTGACTCATATACAGATGGTGATACAACCCGCGTTGGGCGAGCAACTCGGCATGGTTGCCTTGTTCGACAATCTCACCGCCGTTGATGACCAACACCTGGTTGGCGTCACGAATGGTGCTCAAGCGATGTGCAATCACAAAGCTCGTGCGCCCTTCCATTAGGCGCAACAAGGCGCGCTGGATGCGCACTTCGGTACGAGTGTCGATACTGCTCGTCGCCTCGTCGAGAATCAAAATCCGCGGATCGGCCAAAATCGCACGCGCAATCGCCAGCAACTGGCGCTGACCTTGGCTCAGATTGCTGGCACGTTCCGACAATTTTGTCGCATATCCATGGGGCAACAACCGGATAAAGTGATCGGCGTCGGCCATTTCTGCAGCGCGGATACATTCTTCGTCACTGGCATCGAGCCGACCAAAGCGGATGTTTTCGAGGACCGTATCTGCAAACATAAAGGTATCTTGTAATACTAAGCCAAGCTGACTACGCAAACTCGATTTGGGAATGTCTTGGATATCGATGCCGTCGATATGAATGCTCCCACCACTAATTTCATAAAAACGACTCAACAAATTGATGATGGTCGTTTTGCCTGCACCGGTCGGTCCAACCAAAGCAAACATCTCGCCCGGTTTGGCCACCAGCGACATGTTTTTGATAATCGGCGTCCCTGGATCATAGGCAAATTGCACATTCGCAAAGACTACTTCTCCACGGATCACAATCGGAGTCGCAGTGGGCACGGCACCATCGACTTCGGCCGGTGTGTCGATGATTTCAAAGACGCGTTCTGCACCTGCCAACGCACCTTGGATGGCATTGTACATGTTGGCGATTTGCCGAAGTGGATTGATAAAGTTTTGCGCATAGATAATAAAAGTCGCAATTACCCCGACCGTCACCAACCCACGCAACGCCAGCCAACCACCGAGACCAGCCAACACGATGATAAAGAAATTCCCCAACACGCTGGTCAGCGGCATCAGAAGTAGTGCGTAATTGTTGGCAGTGACACCGGCAGTGTAGGTGGCTTGGTTTTGCTGGCGAAAGGTTGCTAGCACGGATTCATTGCGACCAAAGGCCTTGACGACTTTTTGGCCGCTAATTGCCTCTTCCATCACGGCATTCAGGTCACCCATGCTCCGCTGTAAATCACGAAAGCCACGGCGTGTATACGTAGCCACAAAGCGTGTAAACCAAAACATGATGGGCACCACCACCAACGCTGACAATGCCAACCACAAATCAAGCGCAAACATCGCCACCAAAATACCAACCAACGACAATGCGCTGGCAATCAGCGCCGTAACGTTCTGTGATACTGCCTGATTGATGGCATCGATGTCGTTGGTCAAGCGACTCATCAGTTGGCCTGCGGGATTGCGATCAAAAAACTGCATTGGCAAACGTTGCAAATGCGTAAACAAGTCCTGCCGCAACATTTGCAGGGCCCGTTGCGATACGGTAGCCATCATGCGTCCCGCCCACACCTGAAAAATGTTGTTGCACAAGTAGGTGACCAGCATTAGTCCTGCAATATAGGGGAGTTCGGCAACACGATGCGGAATAATGTATTTATCGATTGCCATACCGATCAAATAGGGACCGAGCAAACCCAACACCGTATAGATAACGACCAATACTAATACCCCAATCAATCCCGTACGAAACGGGAGGAGATACGCCACCAAGCGCCGTAATGCGGTGCGAGCATCAATGGCTTTTTCGATGCGCCCAATCGCCATCGGATGCCGACCTTGGATGGTGGCACGGGCATTTGTATGTACGTCTCGTTGTGGCGAAGAATGCGTCATTGTTGCTGTCCATTTCCATCGTTACACATACGTGATTCCTTATTCCCGACCAGCCAACACTGTTTCCTTGACCCCATCACCGAGCTGGCTAGCATAGATTTCTTGGTAAATCTCACTTTGCTGCATCAGCTCGCGGTGTGTGCCCTCGGCCACGATCCGCCCTTGGTCAAGCACAATGATTTTGTCTGCGTTGAGCACCGTGCTAATGCGTTGCGCCACGATGAGTGTGGTTTGCTGGTGAGCCATGGCCGCGAGTGCTGCTTGGATGTGTGTTTCGGTTTCTACATCCACTGCACTCGTGCTGTCGTCGAGGATGAGAATACGTGGCTGTGTCAAAAGGGCACGGGCAATCGCAATCCGCTGTTTTTGACCACCCGACAGATTGACACCGCGCTCTTCGATGTGGGTATCATATCCATTCGGCAGTTTGATGACAAAATCGTGCGCTTGGGCTGCCTGGGCTGCGGCGATGATGGCTGCTTCGCTGGCATTTGGCGCACCATAGCTGATATTTTCGCGCACCGTACCCGAAAACAAAATCGTTTCTTGCGGTACAATCGCAATCTGTTGAAACAATGATGTCTGTGCTAGGTCACGCACATCGACACCGTCGATACGGACGCTCCCTGCTGTCACATCATAAAAACGCGGTACGAGATGCACTAGCGATGTTTTGCCCGCACCAGTCGCCCCCAAAATCGCCACCGTTTGACCGGGTGCTATCGTCAAATCGATGCCATCAAGCACTGCCTCCGCGTTTTCGAGATTATACACAAAGCGTACTTGGGAAAACTCGATCCGCCCCGCGGTCTGTGTCGCCAAAGGCTGCGCATCCGTACGATCAGTGACGGTGGGTTGCGTTTCAAAGACTTCGTTGACACGACGTGCCGACGCAACCCCACTTGCCCACGTATTCGACAACATCGTCATCATCACGAGTGGTGTCATGGTAGTCAATAGATAATTGGTAAAGGCGATAATCTGTCCAACCGTCATGTCTGAGCGTGACACACTTAATCCACCCGACCAGATGACCAGTACCATACCGATATTGATACAAATCGTCAAAATCGGCATCATCAGAGCCATAAACTGCATGACCGAAATCGATGTATCTGCAAAATCTTCATTGGTGGTCAAAAACCGCTCTGCCTGCGCATCTTCCCGTACAAAAGCTTTAATGAGGCGCGCGCCAGCGACATTTTCTTGCAATACCGTATTGAGAATATCGAGTTTCTGTTGCATCGTACGGTAGAGTGGCTCCATGCGCGACACAAAAAACACAATAATCACGCCCGTTACCAACAGCAATGGCAAAAGTTGCAACGCCAATGCTTGACTAGTGGTAAACATCAAAATCAGGCTACCAATCATCATCATCGGTGCGCGGGTGCCGATGCGTAGGTTAATCTGAAAGTAGCGCTGTACTGCCGCCGTGTCGCTAGTGAGGCGCACCAACAACTGCCCGGTACGCATACGATCGAGGTCAGCAAACGACAAAGACTGGATTTTGGTGAACAATGCCTCGCGCAAGTCGCGGGCCACCCCTTCGCCAACCTGAATCGACGTCAAGTTGTTGCCAACCGCCACCAGCACACTCGCCAGCGAAATCCCCACCATGATGAGTCCGGTTTGTACCACCACGTCTTGGTTGTGCTTGGCAATGCCTACGTCTATGATGTACTCAATCAAGCGCGGAATCGCCAAATCGAGAAACACGAGTGCCGTCAACAACACAAAAGCTGCCACTGCCGACTTCCAATACGGCTTAGCAAAACGCACCAGCGCATAAATATCCTGCATGTCCGTTACTTCCTCGTATTCCTAAGATTATCAACAATGTCCAAAGTATACTCCTTATTTCAGCACCACAAATTTCACGGAACACCGCTCTCTGTATGTCGTCGTGTCCGCACAAAACGCCACGCCAAAATCCGTGACGCGCAATACGTTTATTTGCGTTGAATGTGTCAAATCATCACGAGACTTGCAATCAGCGTATATTCATGTCCCGACAAAAAAGCACCGTCCTACGAGAAGACAGCACTTTTTGATACCGTTATTTCAATAATCGAAATGTACCGGTATCAAGAAAATGCCGTAATCGGAGCTCCATGCGGCGACAAAACTCCGGCACAAACGCCTGTTCTTCATGGCTTTGCAACACGATTAAATCATTGAGCAACACAATCCCTCGTGCCATCAACAGCGCATCAAATTCGGCACTACTGACGACTGGCATTGGAGCAACACTGCGGTACCCTGCAAAAACCTGCTCCTCGGCCCCCTCAATGTCACGCAGGTTGTAACACGCAATAGCAAGATCTTGAATCGGCCAGCCCATACCAGCATCATCGAAATCAAAAACACTGAGTTGCCCTGCATGCCACATCAGATTGTAACCATGCAGGTCGGCATGAATCGGTTGAATGGAAAAACGTTGTGCGAGCTGTGCATACACCGGCGCGATAATCGCCGTCGCATCAGTCAAAAGCTGGCGCACTACAGGTGTCAGGCTAGCATCATTCGCGCTAGTGAGGTTGTCCGTGCTGTTCATCAACATACTATCGATACGCGGGAAATATGCGCCGTCACGAGGGCGCCAATCCTTGCCATGTTGATGCAAAAGCGCCGTTGTACGACCAAGCTGCGTCAATTGTTGCCGCGATGGTCGCGCCCCCACAATCCGCCCAGGCAACCAATGTGCCACGGTGGCAGCAAGTGTTTTGCCTAATGGCGGACAATCAATCGTCGCCACAAACGATCCATTGATTGTGGGATACGGCTTGGGGACATTGACCGTTCCTTCGGCTGCAAGAGCGGCAATCCACTGTAATTCCGCATCTATACCAAATGCATCACGCAGCGAATGGGTATTGAGGCGGAGCGCATACTGCACCCCGGCACGATCACGGACCGCATAGGTGGTATTGAATGCATGATTTACGACACGCAACGATACTGGTTGGATAGCAAATTGCGCTAATACGGCATGGACAAATGGACGAAGTATGCCAAGTTGTTGACGTTGTGTGCGTTGAGCGTATGTATTATCCATAAAAACTCCTTCTGCAAACACCAATCTGCACAAACCAAATCGCATCGCATTCATGAGATTCCGTTTATCGTTATAATACCAACAATTGGTTATTTTTTAACGAACGAGGATTATCACATGGCAATTGCAATCATCGTGCATGGTGGCGCCTGGGCCATCCCCGATCACGAAGTCGCCCCCCATCGGCATGGTTGTCGCACCGCCCGTGATGCCGGGTGGCAGGTGTTGGCCAATGGTGGCAGTGCCATGGATGCCGTCGAAGCCGCCGTACGCATCCTCGAAGACGATCCCACCTACGATGCCGGCGTCGGCTCAGTCCTCAACCGTGGTGGCTTTGTCGAGCTCGACGCCGCCGTCATGGAGGGCGATCAACTCCTGTATGGCGCCGTGGCAGGGGTACGACGCATCCGCAACCCGATTTCACTCGCACGCCATGTGCTCAACAGCCCAGCCGGCATGTTGGTGGCCGATGGTGCCGAACGATTTGCCAAAGAGCGTGGGATTCCGTTTTGTGATCCCGAAGAGCTGATTGTCGACCGCGAGTTTCAAATCTTTCAAAAACTCATCGCTACCTACGACAGTAGCAAAGATAGCGGCTCAACGGCACCTCCCGGAGAAGTCGTCGCCGACATCGTACAGGGCGGGTGGCCCAATCGCCCCAGCGACACCGTCGGTTGTGTCGCCATCGACGAAAACGGCTGGGTCGTGGCTGGCACATCGACGGGTGGTACGGGGCACAAGCTGATTGGGCGGGTCGGTGATGCGCCATTGCTCGGCGGTGGCTTGTATGCCATGAACGAACTTGGCGGCTGCTCAACCACCGGTTGGGGCGAGTCTATTATGCGCATTTTGCTGGCAAAAACTGCGGTTGATTACCTCAGTGATGATTGTCACCCCCAAGATGCCGCCACCAAAGCCATTGAGCGCCTTGCCGATCGCGGCAAAGGCATCGGTGGCTGTATTTTGCTTGATCGCCACGGTCGTATCGGTTGGGCATTTAATACACCACGTATGGCGCATGCCTGGCGGACTGCCGATGGGCGTGATGGTGATGGTGTATAACGTTTGACGCTATTTACAAACAACGTATCGCCATTTTTTCGCACTAGTATGCGCCAAGTACGCACCAAATATATGGTCTGTGCTATACTATCAGCGTCTGTTGTGTCGTAGGGGATTGTGATGAATTCGTTTGACCTCGTAAGTCTCATCATCGTGGTGGTTGCACTTATCCTTGGTTTTTTTCAAGGCGCAGTGCGGATGATTATCGTCACGATTATGGCCTATATTGGACTTGTTATTGCTGGATTATACTTTCAAACCATCGGCGATTGGTTGCATTTGGCTGCCAATATCGGGTTACTCGAAAGCTATAGTTTGGCCTATATCGCCGTATTCGGATTATGTATGCTGACGTTAAGTAGTATGGGGATTTATACGTTTCGGTTTTTTCGGGGCAATACCGATTCGATTGTAAATCGGCTCATAGGACTCGTGTTTAGTGGGGTTACCACACTGTTGTTAATTGGGGTATGTGCCCATTTATTGTTGATTCTGCCCACAGACGTTGCCCCCAGTGAAATGCGTTCGTTTATTGGTACCGAAACACTTCGTACTGTCGCCAGCACTCGCATTGCCGTACCGTTGAGCAATGCTGTCGCACCGATTGTGCTTCAAATCCTCGATCCATTTGTTTTTAGTGATATCAATCAGCTGTTTTCCACACCAACACCATAATGAACATACCACAACACACGCTTGCGACCTTAGAATTCCCCACTATTCGAGCCATGTTGGCACGCCATACCAGTTTTTCGGCATCACGTCAGCTTGCTGAAACACTCGAGCCGAGCATTGATGCCCATATCATCGGCATCGGGCTCACGCAAACTCGCGAAGCGCGCCATATCCTCGATGAAATTCCCGACCTCACCATCGGCGCAGCCCGCGATGTCCGTGACGCGGTACACTTGGCCCAACGCGGTGGTGTCCTCGATGCCCTCATCCTACGCGAAATCGCCTATACCCTGAGTGCGATGCGCCGGCTCCGGATTACGTTTAAAAAAATCGACACCAAACGCATCCCTGTGCTCGATGAATACATCCAACAACTGCCAACGCTTGTGCATATCGAAGAACGTATCGACCATTCTATCAACACTGATGGCGAACTCCTCGATAGTGCCAGCCCCAAACTTGGCTCGCTTCGCAACGAAATCCGCACCACCATGGCGCGGGTCCAAGAACGCCTGCAACATATTGTCTCGTCCGGACAATATGCCGACGCACTCCAAGAAGCCATCGTCACCGTCCGCAACGGACGCTATGTGGTACCGGTCAAAGCGAGCCACAAACGGATGGTGCGCGGATTGGTGCATGACCAATCAGGCAAAGGGGTCACACTCTATATCGAACCACTCGTGGTAGTAGAACTCAACAACAAACTCCGCGAATTGCAACTCGATGAAGCCGACGAAATTGCGCGCATCTTGGGGGAATTGTCAGATATGGTAGGTGCCCAAGGAGCGTTCATTCGCGCTGGGGTATCGGCGCTCGCAACCCTCGATTTTGCCTTTGCCAAAGCACGCTTTGCTGGTCATCTGCGGGCCAGCGAACCCATCATGATTGATGTGCTCAAAGGTCAAGATCCCGAAATCAAGCTTATCAAAGCTCGGCATCCGTTGATTGATGCCAAAGTGGTCGTCCCAGTCGATGTCACCATGCCCCACCAAACCCGAATTTTGTTGATTACCGGCCCCAATACTGGCGGCAAAACCGTATCGCTCAAAACGACTGGACTGCTGGCGTTGATGGCGCAATCAGGGCTGTTTATCCCTGCTGCTGATGGTTCGATTCTGCCGATTTTTGGGCGAATTTTTGCTGATATTGGTGATGAACAAAGCATCGAACAAAGCCTGTCGACCTTTTCGTCACACATGACCAATATCATCAAAATATTACATAGCCTCGACAACGTCGTTGATCCCGAACCCTCGCAAATCCGTGCGGTCGGCGTCGATCAATGGCAACCCATCGCACCGGTGTTTGCTGATGATTTACCTGTACTGATTTTGTTTGACGAACTTGGTGCCGGCACAGACCCCATCGAAGGGTCGGCCCTCGCCCGCGCCATCATTGCCCATATTTTGACGCGTGGTGCATTTGCCATCGCCACTACCCACTATGCCGAACTCAAAGCCTATGCCTATAGCACACCAGGTGTACAAAACGCCTCAGTCGAATTCAATACCGAAACGTTATCACCAACCTATCGACTCTTGATCGGCGTCCCTGGGCGTTCCAATGCGTTAGCAATCGCGACCCGCCTCGGATTGGATGCGATGATTATCGACGCTGCGCGGCAATCGTTGCCTGACCAAGAATTGCACGTCGATACACTCCTCGCCGCCATCCAAAAAGAACGTCAGGACACCGCCCAAGCGCTCCAACATGCCGAAGCCCTCCGCCGTGAAGCCGATGGCTTGCGCCAACAAATACAAGCAGAGCGCCATGCCATGGAAGTGCAACTCGAAAACGAGCGCCAAGCCGCCCAACAACTCATCGAAGCCGAAGTCAAAGCAGTGCGAGCCGAGTTACGCCGCGTGCGTGACGATGTCAATCAGGTGTCCGTATCCAAAAAATGGATGGAAGAAGCGCAACAACGCGCCCAAGATGCCCAAGTCAAAGCCAACGAACAACTCGCCAAACAACGCCGCCCACAAGCACCAGCGCCACAAGTATCCCAAGTGGCACCAGCCCCACGCCCACTCCAAGTGGGCGATGCGGTGTTTGTACCGTCAGTCAATTTGACTGGCGATGTGGTGTCGATTGATGAGGCCGATGACAGCGCCGAAGTACAAGTGGGCGGTTTTCGTTTGACGGTAGTACTCAGTGAGCTCCGTCCAGGCCAACGTAAAGAACAAAAGCCAGTCGTCGCACCACGCACCACCAATATCCCCGCTGCTCCCGATGTGGCGCTCGAACTCGATGTCCGGGGGCTACGTGCCGTCGATGCCTGCGAGCGTGTTGACCGTTACCTCGACGATGCGTATCGGGCTGGATTACCCTATGTGCGGATTATTCATGGCAAAGGACTTGGGGCATTACGCCAAGCCTTACGAGACCAACTCAAGGCACTCCCACAAGTGAAATCGTTTGAGGGTGGCGGTGCAAGTGGCGGCGAAGGGGTGACTGTTGTACACTTGAAGGAACGATAAGCGTTCATTGTCTAACAGCTCCGTTTGTCGCTTCCAATTACCTACAGAAATCACCAAACCGCATGCGTTTCGTTGGAGGTACCACATGTCACAAACAGTCATTAATGTATTATTGCTCGTTGCACTCATACTCCCCTTTGTTGGGGCACTCGTATTGCGTATTCTTAGTCGCATCGCAACCCCACAAGTCACTGTCGTCGTTGCCGCGATTACTGCGATTATTATTGTGAGTGCCGTACTGAGTTTGGCAAACATTAGTATTGGGAGCCTGCGTATCGCAAATTTAACCTTGCTGCTCCCCGTGGCACCAGCAGTCGATCGCCCTGTCGATATATCGAGTGACATCCTCGATGCCGAACTCAATAGTGATACTGGCACTGCAACTGTTGTCCCAGATGTGACCATAACGCCGAGCCCCACCATTGTGCCAACCCAAATGCCCACGCCGGTAACTGGTGATACCACCACCTTGACCGATACCACCACCTTGACCGATACCACCACTTTGACTGATACCACCACTTTGACTGATACCACCACTTTGACTGATACTACTGCCCTTGCAACTCCTGCGCCAACCGTGGCAATACCGGTAGCAACGACAGCCCCCACCGTGATTACAAAAATCACCGAAGTGTCGATTCCTACAGTGTCCGTGAAAACGCATAAATACATCGTACAACCCGGTGACTCATTACTTGCTATTGCGCAAAAGTTTCACCTTACCGTCAAACAAATTGAAGACGTCAATCCATATCTCCAGAATCCCGACAACCTTATTGCTGGACAGGAGCTCGATATACCATGAGTGAGCCACTCCAAATTTCTATTACCACATCTATCCGCGATACACTCGCGGCAGCCCAGCTCTATCAGACCACTACCGTCAAGCACCGTGTTTATCAAACAGTTGCTGGGGTATTGTTTGCACTCGCACTCTGGCAAGGATTTAGTACCAGTTTTGGTGGCAATCAACTCATGTTGATTGTGATTGCCTTACTACTCGCCCTTGACCCTGTCCCGCTCATCTTGATGGTTATGAGTAGTTTTAATCAACCCAATGCCACAAACACACTACGTATCGACGACAGCGGCGTTACACGCATCATTGGTGATCGTACAGCGCATGTAGCGTGGGCCCAATTAACCCGTAGCATCGAAAATCGTAGCTATATTTTATTGGTTGCTGGTTCATGGAATTACATCGTTATACCGCAACGGGCATTTAATGCACCACATCTCAAACCAGCATTCATGCAATACATCAATACCCACCTCAAGGTCAGCAAGTAATGCATCGTTGGGTACTTATTATCCTCATCCTCATCACCATCGGTATGGTTGTTGCCGCTACACACCAAGTGTGGCGGTTGACACAAATAGCCATAAATACCCCCACCCCTCAAACCACCATCACAACCACCCTTAGCTCGCTACCACGTTCCCCAACTATACGTCTCACAGCTACTACGATACCTACTATTGTAGAAACACCAACAGCAACTATTGAACCAACAATTATCCCCACTCCAACACCATTTCCCAGCCCCCAAGCCTATATCGCCTATCGCGTCAAAACTGGTGATACCCTCACCATAATCGCCCACGCAAGTGGCAGTAATCCTGATTACATTGCAGCGTTTAATCGATTTACTGGAGAACCTGAAGTACTGCGCCCGCTTATCATCCCCCAACTCGACGCCAAATCAAATACCCTCACTAGTCAAGCAATTCTCGTGCAACGAGGTGCCAACCGCCCCGCAGTGGCGCTCACATTTGATGCCGGCGCTGATAGTGCACCCACCACGGCAATCCTCGATACATTAGCACTTCACCATGTGCACGTGACGTTTTTTCTCACTGGTGAGTGGGTCAAAAAAAATCCCGAATTAACGCGGCGCATCATTGCCGATGGACATGAGGTCGCTAATCATTCCCAAACCCATCCCGACTTCCGCCAGCTCGATGACGCCGCCATTGCCAAAGAACTCCATCTCATGGCACAAGCATTTTTTGATGCGACCGGCATCTGGCCAGCACCCTACTTTCGACCTCCCTTTGGCGCCTATGACGAACGCGTGTTGCGCGCCGTGATTGCCAACGGTTATTTGCCTATTTTTTGGACGCTCGATAGCCTTGATTCCGTCGGCGAAACCAAAAGCGCCAACTTTCTCGTCGATCGCCTCACCAATACCCTCAGCGCCACCCAACTCAACGGCGCTATTTTGCTCTGTCATATTGGCAATCCATCCACAGCCGAAGCGTTACCACGCATCCTCGATGAATTTGCCAAACGCGGAATCATCGTCACCACCCTCTCACAAATTCTCTAACCGCCATTCAAAGCCGCTGTTTTTTACGCATTATCATCACCAATCAACAAAAAAATGCACTCCATCGCTGTGCTCATGTATAATGCCTTTAAGCATGCACAATTTATAGGTGAGAAATGACGGAATCATTCCAACGCGCAAGTGAAATGGCCAAAGCCTACGAACCACAACAGGTCGAGGAACGCCTATACCAATGGTGGGAATCCAAGGGATTTTTCCAACCATCCACCACCCCTACCGACAAAGCACCGTTCGTGTTGTCGATGCCACCGCCCAATGTCACCGGCGAGCTCCACATGGGTCATGCCATGTTTGTGACCCTCGAAGATGTGATTATTCGCTGGCAGCGCATGTGTGGCAACCCCACGCTGTGGGTACCAGGCACCGATCACGCCGGCATCGCCACCCAACTCCAAGTCGAGCGCATGCTCATCCGCGAAGGAACCAGCCGCGTGGCCGTCGGCCGCGACGAGTTTTTGCGCCGCACCTGGGAATGGAAGGAAGAGTTCGGTGGCAAAATCACCCAACAACTCCGCCGCCTCGGCGCATCATGTGACTGGTCCCGCGAGCACTTCACCCTCGATCCCGGCCTTTCCCGGGCAGTACGGGTCGCCTTCAAAAAACTCTATGACGACGGGTTGATCTACCGCGGCATGCGTTTGGTGAATTGGTCACCAAACCTGCAGACCGCCGTGTCTGACCTCGAAGTAGAATACGAAGAGCGCGATGTCAATATGTGGCACATCCGCTATCCGATTGTCGAAAATTGGAGCGCGGGCGAATGGGGCAGTGGCCAATGGGCCGCCAACGCCCAAACCTATATCACTGTCGCTACCACCCGCCCCGAAACACTGATGGGCGACGTAGCAGTAGCCGTTAACCCTGATGACGAACGCTATAAACACCTCATCGGCAAATTCGCCCTCATTCCCGCCGTCAACCGCAAAATCCCAATTGTGGCCGATGAACATGCTGATCCCGCCTTTGGCACGGGTGCTGTCAAAATCACCCCCGCCCACGATCACAACGACTATGCGGTAGCCCAACGCCAAAACTTACCCCTCATCAATATCATGAACCGCGACGCGACACTCAACGACCAAGCTGGCCCTTATGCGGGCATGGAACGCTTTGCCGCCCGCAAGCGCGTACTCGCCGACTTGCAAACCGAAGGGTTGCTGGTCGCGACACTGCCCCATCACATGTCGATTGGGATTAGCCAACGCGGTGGCGAAATCATTGAACCACTTCTCAGCGAGCAATGGTTCGTCAAAATGCAACCACTGGCTGATTTGGCCCTCGATGCCGTGCGCACCGGTCACACCAAAATCATCCCCGACAACTTCGAACGCGTCTACTACAATTGGCTCGAAAACATCCAAGATTGGTGTATCAGCCGCCAGCTCTGGTGGGGGCACCGCATCCCGGTGTGGTATACCGCCGACGGCCAAATGATCGTGCCCGGTCCTGATGATCCCGAGCCCACCGGCCCTGGCGTCTATCAAGACCCAGACGTGCTCGATACCTGGTTTTCGAGTGGCTTGTGGCCCTTTTCAACCCTCGGTTGGCCAGATCAAACCGATGATTTGCGCCGCTTTTATCCCACCAGCGTAATGGAAACCGGCTACGACATTCTCTTTTTCTGGGTCGCGCGTATGATGATGCTCGGTTGCTACCTCACCGGTCAGGCTCCCTTCCATACCATCTATTTGCATGGCTTGGTACGCGACAAAGAAGGTCGCAAGATGAGTAAAACCTACGGCAACGTGGTAAATCCGCTCGATATCATGGCCCAATACGGCACCGACGCACTGCGATATACCTTGACCACCAGTAGCACCCCCGGCCAAGACCTCAACCTCAATCCCGAACGGATTGAATCAGGCCGGAATTTCTCGAACAAGCTCTGGAATGTCACTCGCTTCGTACTAGGGCGTTTTGGTGACTGGAAGCCCGATGCTTCGGCAATCGTCACCGGCCATTGTTTACTCAATTTCCCCTATACCGTGGCCGATCGTTGGATTATGTCACGCTATCAACGCCTGGTTGCAGACGTTGATCGTTTGATGCGCGCCTACAATTATGGCGAAGCAGCCCGCCAAATCCAAGATTTTGTCTGGAGTGAATTTGCCGACTGGTACGTCGAAATCGCCAAAGCTCAATTAGAAGGCGATGACCGCCGTCAACTCTTGACCCGCGAAGTACTCTATACCGTACTCGAAGGATCACTCCGGATGCTCCATCCCTTCATGCCCTTTGTCACCGAAGAAGCTTGGCAATATCTCACCGGCCGCATCGTCCTCGACACCGCAGCCGATTCGATTATGCTCGCGGGCTACCCCCAACCTGATGTAGCATTGCTCGACGAAGAAGCCGAACGACAGTTGCAAATGGCCAAAGATATCGTGGTGGGCATCCGTAATATCCGCGCTGAATACAAAGTCGAACCAGGCAAATTTATTGGCGTAACCATCGTATCACCCCATCACGACACACTCGCAGCACAACGCGACGTGTTGGCTCGCCTTGCGCGCCTCAACCTCGATGAACTGAGCTTTGTACCCACCCTAGCCAATCGCTCAAAAGCCGCAGCCACCGTCATCATCGGTGACATCGAAGTGTTTGTACCGCTGGCTGGGTTGATCGATTTGGATGCCGAGCGTCAACGTCTCACCAAAGAACTCACCGCTGCCCAGACCGATGCCGAACGCCGACGCACCCGCCTCGCCGATGAAACATTTGTCGGCAAGGCTCCGGCGACAATCGTCCAACGTGAACGCGATGCCCTCGCAGCCGTCGATGCCCAAATCGCTCGCCTACAACAACGTTTAGCTGATTACAGTAATTAATCCACATTTGTGGTATTAATTATGCATTTGTGATATCATTAGTGATTTTTCACGCTACGGAGAACGTATGCACCCACAACGTGTTTTTATTACCGGCGGCGCAGGTTTTCTTGGTATCAATCTCACGCGCTATTTGTTAAGCCGCGGGCACCAGGTCGTCTGCTACGATATTGCGCCATTTGATTATCCCGAACAGGTGCAGATTCAAGAAGTACGTGGCGATATTCGTGATGCTGATGCACTATATGCGGCGATGGAAGGGTGCGATTTGGTAGTCCATACCGCTGCCGCACTCCCCCTTTACTCGCCAACCGACATCATGACCACCGATCTCGATGGCACCCGCAACGTGTTAACTGCTGCACACCGCCGCGGGATTACACGGGTTATCCACATTTCATCCACCGCTGTGTATGGCATTCCAGATCATCATCCCTTATTCGAAAATGACACCTTGGTTGGCGTGGGACCTTATGGCGAAGCCAAAGTCCAAGCCGAACAAATCTGTGTGCAATTCCGGAGCCAGGGCCTAGTGGTTCCTATTCTACGCCCCAAGTCGTTTGTGGGTCCAGAGCGATTAGGGGTGTTTGCCTTGTTGTATGACTGGGCCAAAGACGGTCATGGCTTCCCCATGATAGGCAGTGGCAATAATCGCTACCAATTTCTCGATGTCGAAGATTTGTGCCAAGCGATTTACCTGTGTGCAACCCTCGATGACGCAGTCGTCAATGATACATTCAATGTAGGCGCCAAGTTGTTTACAACCATGAAGGAAGACTATCAGGCGGTGCTTGATGTCGCCGGCTTCGGCAAAAAAATTGTACCATTACCAGCCACACCAGTCATCTGGACGTTGCGCTTCCTCGAACTCCTCAAACTTTCCCCATTATATAAATGGGTATACGAGACTGCGGTAACCGATTCATTTGTCTCGATTGAAAAAGCAGAACAGCGCCTCGGGTATAAGCCACAGTACTCCAACAAAGATGCGCTGATTCGTAATTATCACTGGTATGTCGCCAATCTCGCGAACTTCGCAAATAGTAGTGGGGTATCGCATCGCGTACCGTGGAAACAAGGTATTTTGGGAATTGCCAAACGCTTCTTCTAAGCTGACGGCACTGCAACCGATACACAAGGGAAAACCCTGTGTATCGGTCTGTTTTTTATCGAGCATTACAACATGAACAAAAAACCTTCCCCTGTGATCATCATCCTTTGCCTCATTGGTGGTATCACGATTTCGGTACTACTCGCCGTTATCACCGTACAACTCGCACGGACGCCAGCCCCTGCGGGTACTGTCGATCCGATGCGACTCAATCAAAGCGAATTCCGTGAGCTTGGTCTGATTCCTACCACACCCCAACATTATATTTTGCGCCTCGTCGCCAAAGAATGGTTTTTTGATGTCGGCCAGATCCGTGATGCACCAGCCATCATCACGATTCCACAGTATAGTACGGTCACTCTGATTACGACGAGCATGGATGTGGTTCATTCCATCCAAATTCCCGGCAATCCGGTCATCACCATCATTCCTGGCAAAATCCAACAACAAATCATCGTGTTTGATGCACCACAAACCTATACCATCCGCTGTGGCGCCTATTGTGGTCCAAAACACGATCAAATGCAACTTACACTCGTGATTGCCCCAGCACAAAAATAATCAATGCTTATCGTGTTAATCTAGAACCACACCACTTGACATTTTTTGCATCAAATCCCCGCACGCCTAATTAACGTACGGGGATTTGGTTTCATTTAATATACGTATGCTATTTATTCCACAATAAACACATCGAGTGTTCGTGGCCCATGGACTCCTTCCACCCGATTCAATTCAATATCTGAGGTCGCCGATGGTCCAGAAATAAAGGTATAGGGTTGCATAGGACTTTGCATCGTGGTTGCGAGTAGCGCAAATGCTTCAGGGACCACACCCACAATATCTTGAGCACGAATTATACATAGGTGATAATCAGGCAACAACGATATCATCCGTCGCCCTTGAAACTTGCCACCATCAAGCACGATTGTCCCTGTTTGGGCAATCCCCAGCGCAGCACCACTCAGGACACCATCCATGCCAGCAATAATCGTCCGATCAAGCTGTGTATCTCGGATAAATTCAATGCCTGCTGGCAACCATTCTGCTGGCAAATCCACTGGAATCACCATACGTTTTTTACCACGCATCGTTAACCGTTCAGACACCGCCTGTGCAATACCTCCAGTCGTACAGCGACCAACCCATGCCTTGTATTCAGCAACTCGATGAGCAAATAATTCTATCCGAACGGCCACATTGCCATCGTCATGAGTGATGTATGCGTCACTAGTATGCGATTCATGAAAATCACCCCGTGAACCCGAATTGATAGCTGTGCGGATTTTCGCTAACATTGCATTTCGACTTGAATTACTCATCTCGCTGCCTTTCGCGCCACCAGTCCCGAAACGATTGTGGTGGAATTGCTGGGAAATCACGCATCGCCGTCCATTTGCCCAGAGGTCCAGGACCTTGTTCGATATATCCGTCATGCACAAAAGACCATTGCGCTAATTGCCCAGCATGTTGGGCAAGCTCATAGGTGTGTTGATGTGCAAATGTCGTCGCCATCGCCTTCATGCCCAAGTTTTCGCCATCAAACCAACTCTGTGGTTTGGTTTGCTTCTCGGCCACTACTTTGCCACGGAGATGCACCAATACCTCGGGGATGTTGATCCGTACCGGGCAAACATCATAGCAGGCACCACACAACGACGAGGCATACGGTAATGAATCCGCATATGCAGTGCCCACTAATTGTGGTGTCAAAATCGCACCAATTGGACCAGGATATACCGATCCATAGGCATGACCACCCGTACGCTCATAGACAGGACAGACATTGATACAGGCGCTACAGCGAATGCAATGTAATGTCTGACGACCGACCGAATCAGCAAGTACATCACTTCGACCATTATCGAGCAATACCAAATGAAATTCTTGGGGACCATCATTGGCATGCACACCCGTCCAAATACTCGTATATGGATTCATACGTTCGCCAGTCGATGAGCGTGGTAATAGTTGCATAAACACACCGAGGTCTTGCCAGCGCGGCAGGATTTTTTCGATACCCATCACACTAATCAAAACTTCTGGCATCGTTAAACACATCCGCCCATTGCCTTCAGATTCCACGACACAGACACTTCCTGTTTCTGCAATCGCAAAATTTGCACCACTGGTAGCCACCCGTACCGACATAAATTTCTCTCGCAAAAATTGACGCGCAGCTGCTGCTAATTCCGTTGGTTCATCGGTTAAATCTGGGAGGTTCATCGATTTCTGAAACAACGACCGTATTTCTGATCGGTTTTTATGGATTGCAGGTACAAGGATATGCGATGATTTTTCATGCGCTAATTGGATAATTAATTCTGCCAAGTCCGTTTCGATCGCCGTTATCCCGGCTAATTCAAGCGCCTCATTCAAACGAATTTCATCTGTGGTCAAAGACTTTACTTTGATGATTTCTTTCGAACCAGTAGCATGAATCAATCGGGTTACAATTTCATTTGCTTCATGCGCATCTTTGGCCCAATGCACATGACCACCAGCACGGGTTATTGCGTCTTCTAGTTGCACTAAGTACGTATCGAGGTGTTGGAGCACATCATCTTTGATGTGCTGCCCTGCTACCCGCAATGATTCCCAGTCTGAAAGTTCATTCACTACTGCAGCTCGTTTACCACGAATCGTTTGTGTTGCCTTACCCATATTGCGCCGCAATTGCGTATTTTGCAATGCAGTCTTAGCCCCCACTTCAAAGCGCGGCGCTAATTCAATGATGACCGATTCTGGTTTTTTCATTATCTACTCCTGTGCCGCAAGAATTTCTGCAAGATGTGCAATCCGCACCCCGCTGCGTTGGCGATGCAAAGCCCCTCCAATATGCATCAAACACGAGTTGTCAGCCGCCACACACACCTCTGCCCGCGTATCCAATATGTGCCGAATCTTATCACCCAGCATCGCCATCGATGTATCTGCATTCTTTACTGCAAATGTCCCACCAAACCCACAACATTCATTTGATTGGGTCAGTGGAACATAATCAATTCCACGTACTGCCCGCAATAATTGTTCCGGAGCATCACCCACTTTAATTCCTCGTAAAGAATGACAGGTAGGATGATATGTAACTCGGTGCGGGTAATATGCACCAACATCTTGTATCCCCAGTCGATTTACGATAAACTCCGAAAATTCAAATACCCGATCTGCTAACAATGCAACCTCATTTGCAAGCTTAGTGTCCTGGTGTACCTCAGCCGCAAAACGATACATGTCACGAACCATGCCAACACACGATGCAGACGGTGATACAATCACTTCATATTGCGAAAATATCTCTACAAACCGCCGGATTAATGGCATCGCTTCAGCCTGGTATCCTGTATTAAAATGCATCTGCCCACAACACGTTTGTTCTTCTGGAAACATCACCTGATGACCTAATCGTTCTACGATCGACACAACAGCCTTCCCTGTGTTGGGAAATAATGTGTCATTAAAACACGTAATAAAGAGCGCAACCTGCATGTTACCCTCGCATAAACAAATTCTTTCACCATTCTACACGAATCACGTGTAGTGCACACATACAAATTGTTTCACGTGAAACAATTTGTATGTGCGATCATCGACACCCACAAACACACTAGCACGTCGACCTAACACACTCAAACCATCACATTTATCTATGTCATCGTACAACAAATCTACTCATACACACGACACAATCACATATCACACAATGATCAAAGTGGTTAGTCCATTCATGTACCACAAACACCCTCATGCCGGTTGTTTATACACACCCAACATCATCCTCGCCAACAAATCATCACACTTACTCGGTGTACATCAAATATCACGTGTAAGCACCATATCGATCTACACATCCTCATGTCTGGCATACCAATCATTACCATGCGTATTTCCCAATCATCAGAATTATTAAGCACACTTCATCATCTGCAACAGACACAATTAACCTTCATCCCAATATAATAGACTTATCCCTACCATTAATCATGGCCAGCACACACATATACAACCAAACATTTTTCATACTGTGCAGCCCTCATTAACTCCGTTGTTAGAGACATTTCTACATACACCAACAATTCATGTAAGCAACATGTTTGCCCACACCAATACTAATATGCGAACTATACTATGTTCCAATGTCGTACAAGCAGATCTACTGACATTGCTTTCTCTGGGTTTTTATTAGCACTAATTGATGGTGGAATTGTTTCACGTGAAACAATTTGATCTGTATTATGCCTTCATTGAACCCCAAAAACACCTTTTAAATCAGTTCATGAGCACTACTTCGTTACTGAAATTTTCGTCTCTTCGATTGATTGAACATGAATATCAACATGATGCTGGTTTGTATTTTGACATATCGGTGTAATAATCCAGCGCACATCGTTACAAAATAATAAAACCACATATCAACCTTGCTAAAATTGTTTCACGTGAAACAATTTTAGCAAGGTTGATACGACAGAGTTACATATATATAGTACAATCAACATATAATAACGGAGCAAAATTTTGCAATACAAAAACAAACCGTACCTTTTGGAGTCGTTTAGACGGTAATAGAGTGGTACACATTAAGCAGTAATCTCGTGTAATCGACAATTGATAGGAGTTGCGTTGTGACCGTACTCAATCAGACGCTTCAATCACCTCGCGCAGGCATTATTATTGCTTGTATGAATCAAAAAGGGGGGGTAGGAAAAACCACCACAGCTGTTAATCTTTGCGGAGAGTTTGCCAGACACAATCTGAAAGTATTGCTCATTGATTGTGATGCGCAAGGAAATGCAGCAACCAGTCTAGGGATTTCAAAGCGAGATCTCGAGTATACGACATACGAAGTCATCATGGCATCACACACCGCACAACAGACAATTCAACCAACCCGACGCGCAAATTATGATATCATCGCTGCCAGTGAGCGGCTATCTGGCGTACAAGTTGAACTTGTTGATGTAGAACAACGTGAACATCGTTTAGCAGCGGCTCTCGAACCAATTCGGCAATACTACGACATCATTATGCTCGATTGTCCACCAGCATTAGGCTTTGTTTCTATTAATGCCTTAGTTGCAGCAAACACGATTTGCATTCCATTACAATGTGAGTTTCTCGCGCTCGAAGGTTTAGCACAACTCAAAAACATTATTGATCGTGTACACAGCCACCTCAATCCTCGACTTTCGATTCTTGGTGTAGTAATGACAATGTACGATGGTCGTACAAATCTTGCCCAACAAGTTGTAGATGAAGTACGCCGTTATTTTCCGGTGCACATTTGTCACGTGCCGATTCCTCGGAGTATTCGCGCTAGTGAGGCACCAAGCTACGGGCAAATGTTATATGAGTACGATCCAGAAGGTCGAGCCACTCGTGCCTATACGAGTGTTGCCGAAGAATTGATGCAACGATTAAATCTCGTAGGAGGACAGCGATGACCAAGCGACGTGGCGGATTAGGGAGTGGGCTCGATGCGCTCCTTCCCAATACATCAATGAATCCGAGTAGTGATAACACATCAATTCGTGAAATACCGATTGGCGATATACGACCCAATCGCTATCAACCACGGAAAACATTTGATGAACAAGCAATCATCGATTTGGCCGAGTCAATCAAAGAGCACGGTATCGTTCAACCACTCTTAGTAACCCGATTACCAAGTGGCGGTTATGAATTAATCGCTGGTGAACGTCGCTTACGGGCTGCCATTCAAGCAAAGTTAACTGTTGTTCCGGTAGTTATTCGTGAGAGCACTCCCCAAGAGATGCTTGAAATCGCTATTATCGAAAACATCCAGCGTGCAGATCTTAATCCGATGGAAGAAGCATTAGCCTACCAAGCACTCAAAGATGAATTCAATCTCAGCGATGAATTAATTGCCAAACGCATGGGTAAGGCGAGTCGTGTTCAAATCACAAATACACGCCGGTTGTTACGGTTAATTGATTCTGCCCAAATAGCACTACGTGCTGGACAAATCAGTGCTGGTCATGGACGTGCACTGCTAAAGGTTGATGACCCACAAGACCAACATACGATGCTCGATTGGATTATGCGCGAAAATATGACTGTACGCGAAACCGAGCAGCTTACCGATCAGCCATTTTCAGAACAAACAATCCGCACGCAAATCGCAAAGTTACGCGGTGCAACCACAAATAATCCAGATACAACAACAGGGAAGCCACCAAAACAAGTCGTAGATTTGATTGACGAAACTAGTATTGATGATCGGAATATTGCCAAGGAACTAGAAAACCGCTTGTCAACGCCAGTAACAATCCAACGTACGCCTCGTGATGTCCGGCTGACCCTGGTATTCCATACACATGAGAAGCTCCAGGAATTTTTGGATATGTTTAACTAATCGCATCGTGTTTCAGGTTTATTCTATTGGGACCTGGTATTGCGAGGGGTACCATGCTTATTGAACTTAGTATTACGAATTTTGCAATAATTGAACAGGTAAATCTACGCTTCCATGCAGGATTTACCGTATTGAGCGGCGAAACCGGCGCAGGGAAATCGATTATTATCGATGCGCTTGGTATGCTTCGTGGTGATCGTTTTGATGTAGGGTATATTCGCACACACAGCGACAAAGCACGCATTGAAGGTGTTTTCCATGTCGATAAACAAAGTGCTGTGCACCAATTACTCGAAGATCATGGACTCAATGACGAAGACGAAGACCAGATTATCATCCTCCGTGAAATAGCCCGTGATACCGGGCGTACAATCACCCGAATTAATGGTCGCGCCGTAAACAATAGTGTCCTTCGTGAACTAGGGACAAGTCTCATCGATATCCAAGGACAACATGAGGGAATGTCATTATTTAATTCCAAAACACATCTTGATATGCTTGACCGTTTTGGAAAACTCATGCCGCTTCGACAACAAGTATCTGAGTACGTAGCACAACTCCGCACCATCCGCCAAGAATTAGCATCGCTACGACAGGCGGCCCAACAACGCAATGAACGGATCGCCGAATTAATGCAACTGCGTGATGATGTATTGTCTGCGGCGCTCGTAGACGGCGAAGAAGAGCGGCTCACACAAGAACGCGCCCTCATTCATAATGGCGCGCGGATTACTGAGCTCGTCTCGAGCGCCTATCAACTACTCAATAATGACGAACGTCATTCTCGTGCGTTTGTCACTGCGTCAGTGTTGCTTAGTCAAAACTTGAGTGATCTGGCCAAAATTGACCCAGAGGCCGAATCGCTCGTAAATCAAAGCACTGATATCCAGTACGCAATTGAAGAACTACTCAGTGCAGTGCGGAATTATCGTGATCGCATTGATTTTGACCCACAACGCATTGAAGAAATCGAAGATCGTATCACTGTGCTACGGATGATTCAACGCAAATATCGTGCCACCATTACTGAATTAATCCAACGGGCAAGTCACGCTAATGAGGAAATCGAACGCCTCGAACATAGCGCCGAACATATTGCCCAACTCGAACAACAAGAACAATTGTTACGCCGCAAAACAGGCCAACTCGCGCAACAATTGTCTGCAAAACGAGCCGACAGCGCCAAAGTACTGGCACACGCAGTAGAACAATCTGCGCGTGATCTTGCAATGACACATGTCCGATTCCAAGTCCAACAACAAACAATCCCTGCACTCGATGGTATTATTATCACGTTACCGAACGGCGATTCACAAACTGTTGCCTATGACCGTACCGGCATCGATAAAGTTGAGTTTTTAATTGCGCCAAACCCTGGCGAAGAACTTAAATCACTCGCCAAAACAGCATCTGGTGGTGAAGGGTCGCGACTCTTCCTTGCACTCAAAGCCGTGTTGTCACAAGTTGATACCGTCGAAACAATGGTATTTGATGAGGTCGATACCGGCGTTGGTGGACGGGCAGGTTTTGTGGTCGGAGAAAAACTGTGGCAAATTAGTCGCCATCATCAAGTCCTCTGTATCTCGCACCTCGCACAAGTAGCGACATTCGGTGATAGTCATTTCGCCATCACCAAACGCATTTCAGCCGAACGTACAGCTACCCATGTCGCACCGCTTTCTCAACATGATCGCATTGACGAAATAGCAGCGATGCTCGATGGTCATCCTGTTACAGACCAAAGTCGCTTGGTAGCTCGCGATATGCTACATCGAGCCCAACAACTCAAATCAAATCATGTAATCCCAGGAGTCGTACAATCTTCGTCATAAGCATTGCACCCGCATAATAGTATTTATGCGGGTGCATCTATTTGGTTGATTGGTTCGTGAGTATTTGTACAGTCTGACACGCTACCCGCATAACTAACACTTGCAGTATGTACAGTAGTGGGATCTGTTTTTAGTATTTTTTTCATACAAAATCGGAGGCTATGGTGCCCAATTCTTCACCTTTTGTTGTCTGGTGTCGGCGCGTAATCGAATTTGGTTGGTTATTTACAATTGTGTTTATTCCGTCGTATTTCAATCTCCTCTCATCACGACATTTTGAGCCAGACAAAGCCATCCTATTGCGTGCAATTGTGACGGTACTCTCCGCTATTGCTATCATGCAGTGGATCTATACTGCGGCAAATACACCACCACAAAACACCACCGCAAAACAAATTTCTTGGCAACAATGGCTCCGTACATACCCGCTGGTAATCGCTATTATTGCCTATGTTGTCGTGTTTTTGTTGGCCACAGCAACGTCAGTCGTACCAAGCGTATCGTGGTGGGGATCTTATCAACGGCTCCAAGGAACCTATACGAATTTATCGTATATTGTTTTGGGATTGCTGATAGTCCGTTATCTCACCACTCGCGAACAACTATTGCGACTAACCGGCATAATTGTGTTGTCTGCAATTATTCCAACCTATTATGGATTTATCCAACACTTAGAACTTGATCCATTACCATGGAAAGGCGACGTAATTACCCGCGTTGCATCCACCATGGGTAATTCGATTTTTATTGCTGCCTATTTAATTTTGGTTGTCCCGCTGGCAATTGCCTTTGCGATTTCGCATTTGCAAAAAGCCCAAATCCAATCAACCCAACCACGTTTTTTTGCCTGGCAATGGGTACTCGGATATCTATTTGCAATTATCGGTGCGTTTGTGATTGCCTTCGCGGCAATGCAATTTGGTGCAGTGGTACGTGCCATCGATGTACGCTTTTGGTGGGTCTATCCAGGCTCTTTAGTCTGTGCGACCGCAGCCTTACTCTTGCCAGCATGGCCAATGCATCGTTCACCAAATCAACGCATTATCATATTCATCCCTGCAATCATTACCATTGTGTATGTCATCATCACGAGCTTGTCTGCAGCAACAAGTGAAGGCGTCCAATTTATTGCACCGAGTGCAGATCGTTTTGGTGCAAATTGGCAATTGTGGTTGGTTGCAGCAGTGTTGCTACAACTCGCCGCCACGGGTTGTTTTGTCATCGCACCAAAAGGGGTCGACGCAGCACCCCTTATCCATTGGGCCGCTGGGATAGGAAGCATCGTCATCGGTGCAAGTATGCTCCTGACTATTTTTTTCACCCAAAGTCGTGGTCCCTGGATTGGTGGTGGGGTAGGGATTTTTACCTTTATCACCCTCTATCTCATTGATTTAATGAGAAACTCTCCTACGCACGCCCAACGGGCAAAACGACTTTTGTTGATAGAATCTGTTGGATTTGTTAGTATTTTGGCATTTTTGTTGGTATTCAACTTTGCCAATATTTCTGCACTAAAACCACTACGCGATATGCCATATATCGGTCGTATGGGAAAATTATTTGATGTCAGTGCTGGTACCACTGGTGATGTTCGTATGAAAATCTGGTTTGGCGATGCAAATGCAGGTGGTACCCTCGGATTAATTAAATCAAATCCCGTGCGTACGGTGATTGGTTGGGGTCCCGAAAGCATGTTTGTGGCCTATACTCCTTTTTATCCACCAACCCTTGCACACGAAGAATCTCGTAGTGCATCGCCCGACCGTTCACACCAAGCATTACTCGATGAGCTCGTCAACAAAGGTATCCTTGGGTTATTGAGCTATTTGGCAGTAATTGGCTTTGCGATTGGATTAGCTTTCAAATTACTCCGGCGAAATTCACTTACTGCCGAACAACGAATATTCGTTATTTCAGCATTGAGTATAATTGTCGCCCACAATATCGAAGGCCAAGTCGGGATTCCTATCGTCGTGACCTTGATGTTTTTATGGTTAGCCATTGCACTACTCTTGGTGATCGATTTTCAAACCACACCCGTAAGCGCACCAGCCGAGATAGCAATTACACCCGAAGAAACCAAACCAACACCTGCAGTTGCAACCACAAACCGGCGCCGTAATCCGCAACGCACACAACCATCTCCAACCCGCAATACATCAACACGTACCGAAGGAAATATTGGTGTGTGGGCTTTTTGTGCCGTGGTGTTGATTCTCGGTCTAACAATTGCATGGACGTGTAATCTCGACAATGCCCTTGCCGATATGCGCTTCCAGCAAGGCCAAAACTACACCGACAGTGCTAATGCGTCTGGGAATCTCGATCAACAAATTATTGGCATGACCTACTATACCGACGCAATTCGCATGGAACCCGACCAAGATTTGTATTACCTCAATCTTGGCCGTTCTTTGCTCAAATATGCCGATGTGCGCCGCAGTCAACCACCCACAACGACCGTACCCGTACAACCCATCAACTTGAATGCACTCATTCAACAACAAACTCCAGCTGACCTGCAAGCATTCCTTGCCCCTCTTACCGCAAGTGAAGCAACCCAATATGCCGAAGCAACCTTACTCAAGGCGCATGCACTTAACCCACTCAATAAAGACCATTTTGCCAATATGGCGCGCCTCTATATTTTTTGGTATACCCGCATTGAAGCCAAACCCGAAATACTCCAAAAAGCCTTGCAATGGTTTCATGATGGCGTCGATATTGCCCCCAAAGATGTAACGATTCTCAATGAATACATTGAATCGCTCCTCACCTATGCAGATAGCATCAAAACTAGTGATCCCGCCACTGCCAAAAAAACTATCGCCGATGCAGATCAGCTCTTGCAACGTTCACTTGCGCTCGACAATAAGTACGTCGATACCACACTACGTCAAGCCAATGTGTTACGCGCAACTGGAGAATACACGAAAGCCGTGTCTATATATATACCGCTTATTGTTAAAAATCCACGCATACTTGATTCACAAATTACAACAATTATTCGCCAACTTGCAACACTACCAGATTTGCTCGCACAAATCCGTGATGCATACAACACCAATCTCAAAGCATCTGATACACTTTCGATTTCAATTATCGGATTGCTCTCATCACAACTCAATGATCACGATAATGCGATTCTTGCATTCGGCAAGCTTGCCCAAATGCAACCTGATAGCCTCGAAGCCCAACAAAACTATACCCTCGTACTTAGTGATGGCCAACGTTATGCAGATGCAACCATCCAAGCAGAAAAATTAGCGGCGCTTGCCAAAACCAAAGGCGTTTCTCAAGATAACCTGACTCTCTATACCCAACTTATTGACTACTTCAAAGCGAAAGCTGGTAAGTAATCAGAAAACAACAAAAAGCCCACGAGGCATACGCCTCGTGGGCTTTTTAAAAAATTACTTAACGCGGGTTTTCAACGTGCTGCTGGCACTGAAGCCTGGTGTCTTCGTTGCCGGAATGTTGATTTTAGCACCGGTCTGTGGGTTCACACCTTCACGAGCCTGGCGTTGGCGAACTTCGAACGTGCCGAAGCCTGTCAACGTCACTTTGTCGCCAGACTTCAATTGATCAGCAATAACTTCGAGTGCTGCATCAATGACTTCTTTGGTGTCCTTTTGTGACATCTTGGCTTTTTCAGCGACAGCCTTCACAAAGTCAGTCTTTTGCATTGCATTGTCTTTCTGCATTAGTATCACGAATTCCAACTTATTTATAATACTTTTTATTTGCGTTGTCAAGTATTTGTCAATAATTAAGTCAAACTGTTTAAATATAAAAATATTTTAATTATACCACATTACTTAAATCAATTTACATCATTAAAATATCAATTTGATAACAATACAATATATCCATTAAAATAGATATATTGTATTGTTATCAAACAAACCATGTTTATTGACCGTCGATGTAAATTGCCTTCTCTTGTGAAAAGAACTCTATCGCCCCTTTACCCATTTCACGGAACATCCCAGAGCCACTTTGCTTAAATCCACCGAAGGGCGCTTGGATAGAGACGCCAGCGGTTGGTTGATTGACTTTCAACATACCTGCTTCGGCGCGTTCAGCAAAACGAATCGCGTTGCGTAAATCATTTGACACTAATGACGCAGACAATCCGTACGGGATGTTGTTCGAAATTGCAAAGGCTTCATCGAGTCCATCAGCTTCGATAACCCCAATCACCGGACCAAAGACTTCTTCTTGGGCGATCCGTGAATCAGGCCGCACGTGGGTCAACACTGTAGGGCGCAAAAAGTACCCATTCCCCTCCGGTGCAGATCCGCCAGCCACAATTTGGGCACCTTCGCTACTGGCAATTTGGATATAATCCATATCCGTCTTGTGCTGGCTAGCACTCACCGCTGGTCCCATTTGGACACCATCAACGAGTCCCGGACCAACCACTAATGATTGGGCAGCTGCCGCAAGTCGCTTCGAAAACTCAGCTACGATTGATTTGTCGACAATCACGCGACTCGTTGCCGTACATGCTTGACCAGTCAAACCAAATCCACCACGCACCACGATATTTACCGCTTTGTCGAGGTCTGCATCAGCGGCCACGATGACCGGATTTTTGCCACCCATTTCGAGATGCGTACGCGTCAGCCGTGGTGCAGTTTTTTGATACAACGCATGCCCAATTGCATATGAGCCGGTAAACGATACCGCTTTAATCCGCGCATCGGTCGCTAGTGTGTCACCAATCGTGCCACCACTACCGGTCACACAATTCACCACACCGGCAGGCACACCTGCTTCATGCAGGGCAGCCATCAAACGTAACGCCATCAATGGAGTGGCCGATGCCGGTTTGAGTACTACCGCATTGCCCATCACGAGGGCTGGCGCCATTTTCCATACCGGAATCGACAATGGAAAGTTCCATGGCGTGATAATTGCCACCACACCTAACGGCACGCGGACGCTGTAAAGCAACGTCGATGGGGTATCAGCTGGCAATACATCACCACCAACCCGCCATGCTTCACCAGCGAAATAACGAAACACTTCGACGGCGCGAATGACTTCCATGCGTGCTTCGGTTTTGGTTTTGCCTTCTTCACGGGTCAATTCAATCGCCCATTGATCGATTTGAGTTTCAATAATGTTCGCTACTTTGTGCAAAATCCGGCCACGCTCCGGTGCCGGCCGGGCCGCCCAGGCGGGTTGAGCTGCGGCAGCTGCGGCAATGGCTTGTTGCACATCAGCAATTGCTGAAGCTGGTGCATAGCCGACCAATTCATCAAGCTGGGCCGGGTTGCGAATCTCGAGGTAATTCCCACTCGTGGGTGCCACCCATTCACCACCAATAAAATTTCGTTGCTTGTCCATCATATTCCCCTTTATGGTGCGAAAAGCGACGCAGGATTGCATCGCTTTTTGCACAAAAATCATACCGCTCAATAACAACTATCATGCCTGGTAATCGGGATTATCCCACACGATCAACGTGGCATCATTGCCTAATTCTGCATCGTGGAGATAATCGTGGATGATGCCACGTACCGTATAGCCATTACGCAACTGTGGTGTCAAGGTAGGGTCTTTCAATTCACCCGTGGCCACTTTGGCCGCATATTCCGCCAACGACATTTGGTCTTTGTGGAAGCGATACCCCGGCACCATGCCCCCACCCACCATACCACGCAAATTCAGTTTTTTGATCAATGCCTTGCGTGCAGCATATAACGCCGATGCAACCCCGCGCTGGCGGAATTCGGGCAATGTACTCATATCAGCGCCATACAGCCATTCGCCATCAGATTCGTGATTGGTAAAAAAACCACTGGCAATCATCTCATCAAATGAATGCTGAGCATGCGCCAAATCGATGTTCCGCCGCAACGATGAGCTCATGCCCACAATCTGATCGTCGATTACCGCCACATGTTGCCCAGCTGGAAACATACCAACTTGGCTGATGATGTGTTCCCGACGAAACAAATGTGACGGATCGAGTGACGGATAGCAACGCTGTTGCAATAATTCGAGTGATTCGGCATCTGCTAATTGCGTCTGCCGAATCATAACCTGTGTCGTTGTCATTACAGTACCGACCGCACTGCCGCATCAAGCACCGCCAAGCCTTCTTGGAGTTGCTCGTCGGTAATCACCAGCGGCATCAACAAGCGCACACAGTTGGTGTACAAACCGGCCCGCATCGTAATTACCCCGTGTTGCAGACAATAATTACTGATTTTGGCGACTGCCTCAGGATCAGGTTCGCGGGTAGTGCGATCCTTGACAAATTCGATGGCAATCATGCTTCCCAAGCCACGCACATCACCGACTTTGGGGATCTCACGTTGCCAGGTTTCGCCGAGGGCCTTGATTTGGGCGCCAATTTTTTGAGAGCGCTCGAGCAAATCGCCATCCTGGAATTGATTCATCACTTCCAGCGCAGCCACACAGGCCAACGGATTACCGCCGTACGTGCCACCAATCCCACCGATATGGACTTTGTCCATCAATTCGGCTCGGCCCGTCACCGCAGCCAACGGCATACCAGCAGCAATTGATTTGGCGGTCACGATGATATCTGGCTCGACGCCCATTTGCTCCATAGCGAACAACGTCCCCGTACGGCCAAAACCACACTGGACTTCATCGGCAATCAACACAATGCCGTATTTGTCACACAAGGCGCGCAAACGTTGCATGTAAGATTTGGGCACCGGGATAAAGCCACCTTCGCCTTGGACAGGCTCAATGATAATCGCCGCTACCGCGTTGGCATCAACGTGGGTCAACAACATACGTTCGAGTTGATCGGTACACGCGCCACTACACGCGTTTTGACACATGCGACATTGATATTCATAAGGGAAGGGTGCACGATAGACTTCGGGCACGAACGGTCCGAGATTTTTTTTGAAGGCGGTTTTTGACGTGAGTGACAATGTCAACAACGTACGGCCATGATAGCCACCTTCAAAAGCGATAATCGCTTGGCGGCCAGTAGCTACTTTGGCGATTTTGATGGCGTTTTCGACCCCTTCGGCACCACTATTCGCCAAAATCGTTTTGCAGGCCCCGCTAATTGGTACCGCATCATTAAGCCGTTCACACAATTCGACATAGGATTCATAGGTACCGACGAGTGCCGAAAAGTGAATTAGTTTTTGAGCTTGGGCATGAATCGCGTCAACCACTGCGGGCATGGTATGACCGGCATTCAATACACCGATACCGCCCACAAAGTCGATATAGGTGTTGCCGTCTACGTCGGTCACCGTGGCACCATGGGCATGGTCAATGGCAATAGGGTGTGCTTTGTAGAGGCCACTCGGTACCGCGGCTTCACGACGCGCCACTATTGCGCGTGATTTCGGACCAGGAACTTCGGTTACAAGATTAATTGTCTTTGCCATTGCAAAAGCCTTTCAACAAAAAATAACCCTACTCTGGAATTTGGCCACCGAACTGTTCTGCATATTGTAACCGATAGAGACGGGCATAATACCCATTTAATGCCAACAATTCATCATGTGTCCCGTCTTCTACCAATTTACCACGATGTAACACCAAAATTCGATCAACATAGCGAATCGTCGACAAACGATGGGCGATAACCAACGATGTCCGCCCTTTGAGCAAACGTTGGACGGCGACCTGCATGATTTGTTCGGTCTCGGTATCGACGCTACTTGTCGCCTCGTCGAGGATGAGCATTACTTCGGGATTAAACGCCATCGCCCGCGCAAACGCCAATAACTGCCGTTGCCCAACCGACAAATTCGAGCCCCGCTCACGTACTTCATAATCATATGTACCGGGGAGTTTGTCGATGAATGTCGCCGCACCCGAAATTTCGGCAGCCGCTTGCACTTGGGCATCACTTATCAAGGTATTGTGCAAGCGAATGTTATCGCGAATCGTGCCACTGAAACAGGTAGGATCTTGGGGAACCGCACCCACATGGCTGCGCAAATCATGCTGGCGCAGGGAACGAATGTCAATTCCGTCGAGCAAAATCGCACCCTGTTGGATTTCGTAAAACCGTGCCATCAAACTCACCAACGACGTTTTGCCGGCGCCAGTTGCACCAACCACCGCCACCGCCTGCCCGGCGGGAATCGTAAACGACACCCCTTTGAGCACCGGTTCTTCGGGGTTATAACCAAAAACGACATTGTCAAAGGTGATTTCACCACGTACCGGAGTAGCCAGCTCCAACGGCGCTACAGGGTCTACAATTTCAGCAGGTGTATCCAATACGCGGAATACCCGCTCCGACGACGCCATGGCACTCTGGAGGGTGTTGTAGCGGTCAGCCAACTGACGGATCGGTTGGAAGGCTTGGTCAGTATATTGAATGAACGCCACCAACAACCCGATGGTCACATAATCACCCAACACGAGATTACCACCGAGGGTCAACAAGACTGCTGACGCCAACACCGATGTCACATAAATTGTGGGGAAAAAGACCGCAAAGGTGTTGTTGGAACGAAACTGAGACTGCAAATATTCTTTGCTGATTGTTGAAAAAAACGTCCGGCTACTTTCCTCACGGCGAAACAACTGTGTCACCAACACACCGGTGATTTGTTCGTTGAGATAGGCATTGATACGCGCCAACCGTTGGCGCATCACCCGGTAGGTTGTACGCATAATTCGCTGGAAAATAATCGTCGACAAAATCACTACCGGAAAAATACAAAACGATACCAACGCCAAGCGCCAACTCAACACCAGCATCGTCACTACGATAAACAACAAGCGCACCAAGTCACCCAGCAGTGCCACCGTGCCTTGGGTGATAAAGTCATTGAGCGCATCGACGTCGTTGGTAATGCGGGTAAGCAAACGCCCGACTGGATTATGATCAAAGAAACTCAGGCTCATCGATTGAATATGCCGAAAAATAGTCATCCGGATATCGATAATGATGCGTTGGCTCATCGATTGCATCATGTAGGTTTGCACATAACGAAACAAAAACGAAAAGACGAGTGTGCCCGCATACAGAAAGAAAATCGGCCAAATACCCGCCACATCACGATTGGCAATCGGACCATCGATAGCCGTACGAATCAAATAAGGCGGAATGAGTTCGACAGAAGCACTGCCAATCATCAACACAATAGCAGCCGTCAACGACCATTTATAGGGCACCACAAAACCCATGAGACGACGTACAAGTCGTCCATCGTAGGCTTTCCCTAGTATTTCATCATCATAAAACGTCATGACATCCCTCGTTATTCAGCACATCTGGTACGTATATTGCACCGACGAATTAGGCATTATCAACAGCATCTGCCAACGTTTCCCGTTGATACATAGCGGTATACAAACCACCTTGGGCCAACAAGCTGGCGTGTGATCCTTGCTCAGCAATTTCGCCATCACGGAGCAGCACAATCAAATCCGCATCACGCACCGTGGCAATGCGTTGTGCAATCAAGATGGCAGTACGCCCATGGCGAAATTGCCGCAGTCCTTCGAGGATTTGTGACGCCGTATGAGTGTCGACACTCGACAAAGCATCGTCGAGCACCAAAATCGCCGGATCGCGCAACACCGCCCGAGCAATAGCCGTGCGTTGTTTTTGACCACCCGATAATGTAACTCCGCGCTCACCAACTAACGTATCGATTCCTGACGGCAATTGCACGACGTCATTACTCAACCGTGAGATGTGCAGTGCGCGTTCGATTTCTTCGTCTGATGCATCTGGGCGCCCAAAAGCGACATTTTCACGCACCGGCACACTAAACAAAAACGTATCTTGGGGCACGTAACCAATTCCCTCGCGCAACGACGACAAAGCAATATCGCGGATGTCGTGGCCATCCACCGAAATCGTTCCTTCGCTGGGGTCTTGTACCCGCGCCAACAAATTCACCAACGTCGTTTTGCCACCACCGGTAGCACCGACGATGGCCACCGTTTGCCCTTCGGCGACTTCAAACGAAATATGCCGCAAAATCCAACGGGCGTCTGCACCGTCGCCAACCGACACTCCTACGTTGTGGAACTTGATTGCACCAGTGACGGTATGTTCGATACCACCATTGTCATCGTTGTTCCGAATCGACGGGACGCGTTGCAATACTTCACCGAGGCGCCCTGCCGCAGATACCGCCTGTTGATACAAATCGACCGTCCAACCCAGTGCCACCACCGGCCACCCCAAGGCAGCCAGATAGCTATTGAACAACACGAGGTCTCCAATAGTCATTTTGCCATCGGCGACTTGTTGACCACCAATCAGCAATACGAGTGAGCCGATGATACCCATCACCAAACTAATAATTGGCCACAACAATCCACTCAACAATACATAGCGTACGTTTTGGGCACGGTAGCGTTCATTGACCCGCAAAAACTCTTCGGTCTCTTGTACTTCTTGGGTATAGGCTTTGATGGTACGAATACCCGAAAAATCTTCTTGGACCCGCGTCGATACTTCACCAAACAAATCTTGCACTTTACGAAAAATCAGGCGCATCCGGGCACCGACCACAATAAACAAAATCGTGACCACCGGAAGCAACGCCAGCACAATCAATGCTAGCGTCAAGTTGGTGGCGACCATCAATGCCGATGCCGACACAATCATCAATACGGCACCAATTTGTTGGACACCTGGCCCAAAAAATTGCCGAATCGCGGAAATATCATTGGTGACGCGGGTCATCAAGTCACCCGTATGATGTTCACCATAAAATTTTTGGTCGAGAATTAACAAGCGGTGGAACATCGCCTCACGGACATCACCTTCAACCTGATGGGCAGTGCCGAGGATGAGCACGCGAGATAAAAAACCAAACAGAAAAACGACAGCGGCCATTCCCAACATTTTGAGTGCCGCTGCGACAAGATCATCCCAAATAATCCCCTTGGTGCTGATTTCGTTGACGACGACGCGCACCACTTGAGGAACCATCACCGTAAATCCGATTTGAATGGCGTTACACAAAATCCCTACGATGTAGCGCCAACGATAACGCACCACATACGGCCACAATGCACGTAATTGATTCATTAACCAATCCCTTAATTATTGGAAACCTGACTGACAGTTAGTATACCACCGCATAAACACACTGCCCACGCACAGAACGTGCATGGGCAGTGTGTTAGGGAAATACGAAATGTAAAAAATACCGCTAACGACTAATCGTCGTTTTGCATGGCCATTTCGCGGCGCTTCTGGTCACGTTTGCGTTCTTCTTGGTTGAGCAAGCGTTTGCGCAAGCGGTAGTTCTTGGGGGTGACTTCGAGCAATTCATCGTCACCGAGGTATTCGACGGCGTCGTCAAGGCTCAAATTGCGTGGCGTTTCGAGGCGTAATGAATCATCGGCACCCGACGAACGCATGTTGGTCAAATGCTTCTTTTTGCAGCAATTGACTTCAAGGTCACGTTCACGGATGTGTTGACCGATAATCATGCCTTCATACACTTCAATACCTGCACCGATGAATAGTTGACCGCGCTCTTGGGCACCGAACAGACCAAAGGTTGTGGTCATGCCGGATTCTGAGGCGACCAGTGAACCCAAAGCACGAGTGCTGATTTCACCCATCATGGGTTGGTATTCGAGGAACAACGCATTGAGCTGGCCTTCACCACGTGATGCCGTCATAAATTGTTGGCGGAAGCCCAACAACCCGCGGGTTGGCACGTGGAAGGTGAGGTTGACGGTACCGTCTTCACGGTAGCTCATATCGCGCATTTGACCACGGCGTTGACCGAGCAATTCGATGACGGTGCCTTGGTATTGTTCAGACACTTCGATTTCGACTTGTTCGACTGGTTCCATCCGTTGGCCATCAACCAGCTTGAAAATAACTTCGGGACGTGATACTTGGAATTCGTATCCTTCACGGCGCATATTTTCAATCAAAATGGTCAAGTGCAATTCACCACGACCACTGACCACAAACGCATCTGGCACATCGGTGTCTTCGACACGCAATGCCACGTCGCGGTCACGCTCGGTGTACAAACGATCACGGAGCTTACGCGACGTGACGTGCGTTCCTTCGCGGCCCGACAATGGGCTGGTATTGACGCCAAAGGTCATACGGACGGTGGGTTCTTCGACGGCGATGATAGGTAGCTGCTCAGCACCAAGCACATCGGCAATCGTGTCGCCAATCATGCCGTCGGCAATGCCGGAGACGGCCATAATTTCGCCCGCTTGGACTTCCTCGACTTCGGTGCGATTAAGCCCGTTGTAGACGAAGAGTTGAATGATTTTGGCGTTGGTTTGGGTACCATCGTGGGCAAAGCGGATGACTTGCTGGGCCTTGCGCAACGTACCACGGCGCAGGCGACCCATCATGATTTTGCCACGATAGTCGTCATAAAACGTATTGGTAACCAACATCTGGGCTGATGCTTCGCTATCGACATCTGGGGCAGGGATGGTTTCGACGATAGCATCAAACAATGGCTCGAGCGTCTCGGCCAAATTGTTGAAGTCAGTCCCTGCGATGCCATTGATGGCACTGGCAAAAATTACTGGGAAATCGGCTTGATCATCGCTAGCACCTAATTCAACGAACAAATCGAATGTTTCGTTGACTACCCATTCAGGGCGGGCATTGGGGCGGTCGATTTTGTTGACCACGACGATGGCTTTGTGGCCAGCAAGCAAGGCTTTACGCAACACAAAGCGGGTTTGGGGCATGGGGCCATCGACGGCATCGACCAACAACAACACACCATCGACCATATTCATGACCCGCTCGACTTCGCCACCGAAGTCTGCGTGGCCAGGGGTGTCAACGATGTTGATTTTGGTGCCCTTGTAAACCACTGCCGTGTTTTTGGCCATGATGGTGATACCACGCTCGCGCTCGAGATCATTTGAGTCCATGACTCGTTCACTGACCTGTTGGTTTTCGCGGAATGTGCGTGATTGACGGAGTAGCCCATCGACAAGGGTGGTTTTGCCATGGTCTACGTGCGCAATGATAGCAATATTGCGCAAATCGGATCGCTTCATGATTTCTCCATAGGTAACATACCAAACGCCTCGACCAATGGTCGGGGCGCATCGATGCAACACACAACTATGTATAGTGTACCACGTTTTGGGTGATTACAAATTGATTTGATTCATCCACATAGTCCACGGGTTATACACATTTTATAATGACACTATTGATTGTTTTTCAAAAATAGTGCGCAATTACAACGTATCTTTAGGTGATTCTTGATTACGCTGTATGGTTATATAAGATAAATCATTAATTTATATAAGAAACCGTCGTAACACTAGGGATTGTGGATATGTTGATAACTGTTTTTTTTGGTGATTGGAATCACTAAAGCCGTCGTGGATAATCCGTGGACGCTTATCCACAGGTCGTACACGCAAAAAAAAAGGGCTGAAATTCATCAACATTTAATACACCAACGTACACCGCTTATCCACACCGTTCTCCACATTTCCTGTGGATAAGCCAAAAAGGCAAAAAAAGTATCCACCTGCTATCCCATATCTCTCCACGAGTTATCCACCGCTTATACACGGCATAAGTGTCAATAAAATAGCGCGTATATGCAATGAAACATAGATTGAGACAAAGAAAAGCCGCACCATATTATTGGTGCGGCTTTTTCGAAACGAGGAATTAACGACTACTCGGGTTTGTTTTTGTTTTTGTCGTCATCGTTATCAAGCGAGTTAATGAAGTCACGAAAAAGCGACAAGGTATCGTCGCTGGTGGCAGGTTCTGTTGCTGGTGTCTCATCTTCGTCACGTACGGTGCTCCCTGAAGAGCGGAACAACGGGACGTCTTGTTGTTCGTCAGTATCGAATGGGACACTCGATTGATCAAAGACGTGGGGGGCAACAAAAATAGGCACATTCGCACGCAGTGCGAGAGCGATGGCATCACTTGAACGCGCATCGATTTCGATCGGACCGGTTGGTGTTGTTGCGATTATTCGCGCAAAAAATGTCGTATCTTGGATGTCGTTGATGATGACATGCTCGATATTGGCGTGAAGTTCTTGAAAAACGGTATTGAGCAAATCATGCGTCATTGGTCGACTTGGCGTTAAGCTTTGTAATACAAACGAAATTGCATCTGCTTCGAATTGACCAATCCAAATTGGCAAATAGCGCCGACTGTCGGATTCACGCAACACGACCACACGATTTTGCGTGAGCAAACTTACCCGCACGCTATCGACAGTGACTCGTATCATTGCGTTTCCTTTCATCTACAGCATAAACGTTAATACTTATATAATACACGTGTTTTGCCATGAGTGGGGGAAATTTGTTTTGTCCTAAGGATATTTGTATGAGATACCCCAAATCTGATTCATTTGGTAGAGTTGACACTGCTATACTTGCGTCGTATGATGGCGTTGTTATTGTGATTGTAATGCGATTCAAATGATTATTCCTAAGACAGCTTCACCAGTAATCATGAGCTGGTTTCTTTCGTTACGCCGTAGTGAAATAGCGGTGCGTCAGGTCATATGGAACGTCATCAATGCGTTGCCATTGCCGGTTGCAACCAAACAACGCATAGCACCGTTTATTCAACGCGAAAACGCCCAAGCCCAAGTCGTGGCACTCCGCTCTGCGCGGGCAGTGTTGATGGGGCAACCAGGGCAAAGCGCCAATGCAGCGGCGCCGTTTTTGGTGCCAGCAACCAATGAAGTATTTGTGGTTGATGCGTTGCTTGATCCCCATGTTGCCGGGCATATTACCATCGCTATTATTGTCGGTATGATACTTGTATTTGGCAATAGTATTATCGAAAATAGCGGATTACAAGGCAAAGATCGCCCAGGGATGAACCAAAAATCAGGGACTGATATGACCATCGAAATCGATGCACCTTTACCCCAAGTCATGAGTGCATCCGAGTTAACCGTGCCCCAAATGGTGACACCGCTGCCTAGCGCTGCACCACCCTATTTGTTTTATCATCGCATTCAACCAAATGATACGTTGGGGATAATTGCTGCCGAATACAATATGAGCCCGCGAGTCTTGTTTTGGGCAAATGGATTGCAGAACGGTCGCGTATTTATTGTAGGGAGTACATTGCGCATTCCACGCTTGCCTGGAGTATCGCATACGGTTGTCGAAAAAGACACGATAGCATCGATTGCCGAACAATATGGCGTTAAAACAGAGGCAATCACATTATTTCGACCGAATCGTGTTCATCAAAACGAAGACTTAACTGTCGGCAAAGAAATTTTTATTCCATATGCGGTGCCGGAATACCCCCAATCTATCATCAACAAGTATGGTGGCGTGGATGGTGTGGCCACCATGGAAGCTATCGAGACGGTCACCGTACTCCAAGACGAAACCAATGTGCGTAATGGTCCAGGCCGCGCATTCGACAAAGTAGGCACAGCGCGGCTGGGACAACGACTCATCCCGATAGCGCGCTATGGGAGCTGGGTCAAACTCGAACTCAACCCGGGTGAAATTGGCTGGATTAAAGGTGCACTCCTCGGAATGTCTGATGGGCTAGTCAGTGGTTTACCGACTGCGACCAATGTGCCCTGGCCACCACCGCGCTGGACGTGGCCGACTACTGGCCAATTAACCTCGCCGTTTGGGTGGCGTACTCAACCCATGTATATGTTTCATAATGGTATCGACTTTGCCAATGCTGCCGGTACACCCATTTATGCGGCCCGGTATGGTCGCGTATTTGAAGCGGGCTGGTGTAGTGGCTTTGGGTATTGTGTGCGCATTGATCATGGTGGTGGTGTGGTGTCGATTTATGGACACATGCTCAAAAAACCCGTGGTGCACGTCGGTGACATTGTCGATATGGGTGATTTAATCGGGTTGATGGGGAGTACCTATGACGCCGCAGGTGGTGGGTATTCTACCGGAGTCCATTTGCATTTGACCATCAAAATCAATGGCAAATATGTTGACCCGCTCAAGTATCTTCCCTAAATCAAAGGATAAATGGTGACAACGCAACATCCAATGGGGCGGCGCATTGCGCTGGCCGCAATGTTAATCGCTGTTGGTAGTATTACGAGCCGCCTAATCGGAGTCATCCGTGAGGCGGTTTTTGCCGCCACCTTTGGTCGAGGCAATGAACTAGCCGCCTTTACGGCTGCTGCCACCATTCCAACCCTTGTCTATGACTTATTGTTGAGTGGTGCCTTGAGTGCAGCGCTGGTGCCGGTATTTAGCCGCGTCGTCCAACAGCCCGAAGTGCGTGATGCCTTGGTGTCGCGGGTACTCAGCTTGATGATCGTCGTTGTCAGCGGCATCATATTGCCGTTGTTGTGGTTGGCCCCCCAAGTCGTCCAATTGTTGGCCGGTGGGTTTGATGCAAATTTGCAAGAATTAACTACCACCATGGTGCGCTGGATGTTGTTTGCGGTGCCGTGTATGGTGGTCGCTGGGGTGATGACGGCGGTGCTCCAAGCCCAACAACAATTCGTCCTGCCCGCCTTCGCCACGAGTATTTTTAACATAGGAATTATTATTGCGGCGGTGATATTGGCGCCATGGCTGGGCCCAATCGCCTTGGCGATTGGCATGGTGTTGGGGGCGGCGTTGCAAGTGGCCTTGCAATATTATGGGTTGCGCAATAGCAAATTAACCTGGCGCACCGATTGGCGCGACCCGTCAATCCGCGAAATGCTACGGTTGTATGCGCCAGTGGCACTAGGGATGGGATTTTCGGCAATCGGGACGCTCATCGACCGCCGCTATGCCACGGACTTTGGCGCCCAAGTATTGCCGACGATGCGCTATGCTACCACCCTCATCCAATTTCCGTTGGGGTTAGTAGCGGCGGCAGTGTCGACGGCGATTTTGCCGTCACTGGCGCGCTTAAGCGACAGCAAATCGCTCGAGCAGTTCCGTAGTACCGTTGGGACGGCCTTGACGGTGGTGATTGCCTTGATTGTGCCAGCTAGTGTGGTGTTGTGGTTGATTCGTGTGCCACTCACCGCGCTGATTTTGCAACGTCAGGCTTTTAATGTGGCAGATACCCAAGCCGTTGCCAATACACTCATGTACTACATTCCTGGGTTGCCAGCTGCGGCCATTGATCAGATTTTGTTGTTTGCCTGTTATGCCCGCGGCCGCACCCTGGCACCGAATTTGGTACAAGGTGGTGCCATCATCGCCTATGTGCTGGGGGTGTGGTTGGTGATGCCGTGGCTTGGCCATAGTGCCGAGACCTTGGCGATGGCCAATTCCATCCAATGGATTGCCCACATGCTCTTGATGGCACTCTTGTGCCAGCAGCAATTCGATTTACGCGGGTTGGCTGTTGGTCAGACCTTGGTATTGTGTGTGATGGCAGCAGCCGTCACGTGGGTGACGGTGCAAGCGGTGATGACCGTGGTGGTGATTTCGCAGGTTTTTGTCCAAGTAATCGTAATTGCCGGCTTAACCGGGGTAGTCTACCTGGTCGTGGCTTGGTTACTCGGTATTACCCCGGTATTGTTTGCGGCAGATTTGATTCGCCAACGAATCACCGCCGTGATTATGCGCGTGCGGCCAACGCCGCCGTAAGCACGGCTTTCATTTGGTCATAGCTCAGTAATTCGTGTGCCGTGGCGGCATCGACCCAACGGTAATCACTAATCCCTTCGCTGGCTTGGAGGGTGACGGTAGTTTGGGTCGTATTCATCACAAAAAAATCGACCTGTTTGGGGAGCGTACGTCCTTTTTTGACCACATCATAGTAAATAGTTTGCACTAGCGCCCCTAATTCACCTTGAATTCCGGTTTCTTCGTATACCTCACGGACCGCGGCCTCGGCGCTGGTTTCGCCTGCTTCGAGGTGCCCTTTGGGGAACGTCCATTGGCCGTATTGATCAAAAATCACTAAAATGCGGAGCCCGTCTGGGGTCGCATTGAAAATCACACAGCCAGCGGCGTGGGGAGCCGTATCGCGCATTGCTTCCTCGATTCAGTCGTGATTAGTATAAAAAACTACGGACGCGCAATTAGATTATTCAGCCATTGTTCCATGCTCAAGGTGAATTGGGCTAGCGAGGTTTGGCGCGTCCATTCACTAATAGTCGTTAGGTTCCCCGTTGCCAATAACAATCCCATCAGAATCAACAAGGCGCCACTCGCCATACTGGTGGTGTGGAGCATGATTTCGCGTCCGGCAATCGTGACGAAGTAGGCTCGCCCTTTGATGAGCTGCCAAAACTTAGAACCGGTGCCGAGTTTACTAAAAAACGACGCAATGATGATTAATGGCGTCCCTAACCCGAGCGCATAGACAAATGCCAACAAGGCTCCTTGCAGGACGGCAATTCCTTGGGTGGCGAGCAGGGTCAAAAGGGCGCCGAGGATGGGGCCGACACAGGCGGACCAGCCAAGCGAAAAGGTCGCACCATACAAAAACGACCCTAATACCCCTTGGACCGGGCGGTCTTGGAGTTGAATGCCACTAAAGCCAATCCCCAAGAAACTAAGTACCCCAAAGCCAATAATCAAAATCCCACCTAGCGTGGTCAAGAGTGACAAATACTGAAATAAAAAACGACTCAGGGCGGTGGCACTTGCCCCAAACAGCACCATGGTGGTGGCTAGCCCACAAAAGAATGCGATGGACATCAACGTGACATGTTCTTTTTTGGTCTGAAACGTAAAGGCAAAATAGGCAGGTAGGATTGGTAATGTACACGGTGACAAGAAACTTAATAAGCCGGCCAAAAATGTGACGGGAATCAATACGCCGATACCGTTTTGGGATGAACTGAGCAATGAATTATTGGGGGTGGTTACAATTATTGCAATCACCGCCACGACAATGACGCCCAAAACCCCCCACAACAGCGGTCGCCATGAATTTTTTGTCGTCATGTCGAATGCCTTTCTTTGAAAACGAAACAGTAACACGTATAACAGAATTACTTATAATCGCAAACGATTAGTGGTGCGCAATGATGTGTTGGGCGATATTCATGCCATGTTCCATGGCCAAATGAATTCGACCCAGACCTGCCAATGCGTCTCCGGTGAAGTATAACCCATCTGATTGCTCATATGTTTCTAATATGGTCTGGTCGGCTTTGCCATTGGGTTGGGCGTACTTCCAGCCTTGGCGATCAAGCCACAATGGTGATGGTAGTGCGCTACCGAGCAGTTGATTGAGGCGTGGCATGAGTTCGGTGATAAGTGTTGTTTCATCGGCCTGCCACCAATCATTGCTGGCTGCGGGGGCGAGTTGGATGGTAATGAGCGTTTGCCCGGCAGGGACGCGGCTAGGATCTTTGTCGTGTTCTAACGCCACCCACGAGAATGGATGTTGGCGGTCGCTATTTACCATGGCATAAAACGGGAATTCAATCCGACCATCGAAGGCCATGGTAATGCTCAAACACGGACGATAGTGGGCTGGGGCGAGACCGCTACAGAGGTGGTCAATCATGGCTGGATCTAGTTGGCTAGCCTGCAAAATTTCTATGGTTTGCGGTGCCGGTGGCGTAAACAATAGCGCATCTCCATGCGTAATCACGTTGTTTTGGTCATCGATACAATCATAGCCGGTCGCAGTTTTGACCACATGGTGGAGGCGAGTTTGTAATGACACCGTAAGCTCTTTGGGGGCGAGTAATTTGGCGAGGTAATTCATGCCCGAGCGGTAGACCAATTTGGGGGCGTTGTTTTGGGCCGGGTCACCAGCAGATATCTGATTGTACTGGTCAAAAACACCTACTGGTTTGCTGATGTCGATGAGTTGATCGTGGGGTAGTGTTTGCGTTAAAAATGCTAATTGGTCGCTATCACTGGTGCGAAAGAATTGGGCACCATGGTCGAAGGTAGCGCCATTGCGGCGGCGGGTGGCGGCACGCCCTCCGAGCCCGCGGCTTTTTTCGATGCAATGGAGTGCGATGAGGGGGGCTTGTTGGTTGATTGTGTAGGCGGCCGTGAGCCCACTGACGCCGGCACCGATGATAATAAGCTTCATAAATCTTCCTCTTGCATTATTCAACATATACGATTACAATTATGTAGTATAAGGTCTTCCTTAATCAACCCCTGACCTCGGCTTAATATCGCGATCACGATAGGACATTCCTATCTACGATTAACGTGGAGTTTGCGTATGGCGCCTTTGTTAGATGTCCGCAACCTAGAGACGCAGTTTAAAACACAAGACGGCGTTGTCAAGGCTGTCAACAACGTGTCGTTTTATGTGAATCGCAGTGAGACGCTTGGTATTGTGGGTGAATCTGGCTCAGGGAAAAGTGTCACGTCACTTTCACTGATGCGACTCATCCCCAGCCCACCAGGGAAAATCACTGGCGGTCAAATTTGGTTTGATGGTCAGGATTTGCTCACCCTGAGCGAAGACAAGATGCGCGAGCTACGTGGCAATCGTATCGCCATGATTTTTCAAGATCCCATGACATCGCTCAACCCGGTATTGACCATTGGTCAGCAAATTGTTGAGTCGTTGATTTTGCACTTGAAATTATCCGCCAAAGAAGCCCAAGCCCGTGCGATTGAGCTCTTGAACATGGTTGGTATTCCGGGGTCCGCACGCCGGATCAACGAATATCCCCACCAGTTTTCGGGCGGGATGCGTCAGCGCGTCATGATTGCTATGGCTCTGGCCTGCAACCCCGAATTGTTGATTGCCGACGAGCCGACGACCGCCCTTGACGTGACCATCCAAGCCCAAATCCTTGAGCTCATCAAAAAGCTCCAAGCCGAATTGGGTATGGCGGTGATTATCATCACCCATGACTTGGGTGTCGTGGCAGGGATGTCAGACCGCGTGATGGTAATGTATGCCGGTCGGGTTGTTGAAGAAGGCGCCACCGGCGACATCTTTAAGAATCCGCGTATGCCCTATACCATCGGTTTGCTCAAATCGATTCCCCGGCTCGACAATGTGTCAGGGAAGCGCTTAGAGCCTATCCGCGGGTTACCACCCGATTTGATTACATTACCACAGATTTGTGCATTCAGCGCACGCTGTGATTACTTCAAGGCCGGGTCATGCGATACACAGGTACCGCCGCTCCGTAGTGTTGGCGATAAACACAATGCCGCGTGTCTGTTTGACATCACGCTTGAAACAGCGGTGAACGAGGCTGTATCGTAGTGAATTTGTAAACGCAGACGCAACGCAAACAAACGGAGGAAAGCGGCATGACTGCAGTCAAAACTCAAGACATTATTGAAGTAAGTAATCTAAAGATGTACTTTCCTGTGACCAAGGGCATTGTGCTCCGTCGCAAGATTGGTGATGTCAAAGCCGTTGATGGCTTAACATTTAGCATTCGCGAAGGCGAAACCCTGGGGTTGGTGGGCGAAAGTGGTTGTGGCAAATCCACCACCGGTCGCGCATTGATTCAGCTCTACAAACCAACGGAAGGTTCGGTCATGTTCCGCGGCGTCGATTTAACTAAATTGCCTGCCGAAGAAATGCGCCGCACCCGTCGCAAAGTACAGATGATCTTCCAAGATCCGTACGCATCACTCAACCCCCGTATGACCGTCGGCGATATCATCGCCGAACCAATTCGCGTCCACAAGCTACGCCAAGGCAAGGAAGCGGTGCGTGAACGGGTCCAAGAACTCTTGGCGTTGGTTGGGTTGAACCCCTATTTCATCAATCGTTACCCCCACGAGTTCTCGGGTGGTCAACGCCAGCGCATTGGTATCGCTCGTGCGTTGGCTGTGGAACCAGAATTTGTGGTCTGTGACGAGCCGGTATCAGCGTTGGACGTGTCGATTCAAGCCCAAATCCTCAATTTGCTTGAAGATTTGCAAGACAAATTAGGTTTGACCTATTTGTTCATTGCGCACGGCTTGGCCGCAGTGAAGCATATCAGTGATCGTGTTGCAGTGATGTATTTGGGCAAAATCGTCGAAATTGCCGATGGTAATGCGCTCTACAAAAACCCAACCCATCCCTATACGCAAGCATTGTTGTCGGCGGTACCCATCCCTGATCCCGAAGTTGAGCGGACGCGTAAGCGTATTATCTTGTTCGGTGATGTGCCAAGTCCTTTCAATCCACCGGCAGGGTGCCGATTTCACACTCGCTGTCCTATCGCAATTGACAAGTGCAAAAGCGAAGAGCCACCGTTGGTTGATATGGGCGATGGCCACATGGTGTCGTGCTGGCGTATGCAAGAATCCGTCACACTGATGCAACGCTAAACGTAGTTTGTTTTTTGATACGGATGGAACCAGTACGGTTCCATCCGTATTTTTTTGTTTCACCACACTAACGACAAATGATTATGTATAATAAAAAAGGAAAAGAAGAAGGAGAGAAAATGCTAGATGAGACATTTCAATTAATCCGGGCACTACCGGGAGTGGCTGGCGTAAAAGCGACCACAAATGACCACGGTGTGGTGGTGCAATGTCGCAGTGACGCGAATGTCGTGTCGTTGCGACAGATATGTGATAATGCAAATTTAGCACTCGTTATTGAGCATGTAGAAGCCGAAATCACCCCCGAAGAAGCGGAAATTGCAGATTTGCCGCAAATGATTCGGTTTACAATTACTTGCTTGATTGCTACGGCAATTGGTTGGATACTGGATGGTCGTGACAATATATCGTTTTGGATTCCGGCAGCGTTTTATATTGTCGCCTATGGGTTTGGTGGCTATTATAGCCTGCTCGATTCAATTGATTCACTCAAAAAACGCGAATTCGATGTCAACACCTTGATGATTGTCGCGGCCTTAGGGGCTGCGGCCATGGGCGAGCCACGCGAAGGCGCGTTGTTGATGTTTTTGTTTTCGTTGTCAGGCACACTCGAAACCTATGCGATGGGGCGCACCCACGCCTCGATTCGTTCGTTAATTGCCATGACTCCCCGTGAAGCCGAGTTGTTGATTGCTGGCGAAACACGGATCACGTCGGTCGAAGCCATCGTCCCCGGAGATGTAGTGTTGGTGCGCCCAGGAGCCCAAATCCCCGCTGACGGATTGATTCGGGCGGGGGCGTCGACGGTCAATGAGGCATCGATTACTGGTGAGTCAATGCCCGTTGAAAAAACCCACGGCGCCAAAGTGTTTGCCGGGACGTTGAATGGTCAAGGGGCGCTCGAAGTCGAAGTGACCGCTGATGCATCACAATCAACACTGGCCCGAATTGTGTCGGTGGTGCGTGAAGCACGCGAACAAAAAGCTAATAGCCAAGACTTCACCGATCGCGTGATTGGTGTTTATTATGCCTATGCCGTCGTGATCGTCACGTTATTGGCCATCGCGGTTGGGCGGATATTTTTGGATGAGGCCTGGTCCGCAACGATCTATCGTGCCATGACATTGATGGTGGTGATGTCGCCATGTGCCCTAGTAATTTCAATTCCGGCTGCGTTGTTGTCGGCGTTGGCCCGGGCTGCTCGTGATGGAGTGTTGTTTAAGGGAGGGCGCCAACTCGAGGCGGCAGCGACAATTAAAGTCGTGGCCTTTGACAAAACGGGTACATTGACAACAGGTCGTCCAGGCGTAGTCGCGATTATTCCTGTCGGTGGACCAGGGCGACTCCATACTATGACGACGATTCCTGATACCCAAACAGTCCCTCCCGATGATCAAATGGGTGAATTAACTGCTGACCAGATGTTGCTGTTGATGGTTGCAGCGGCAGTTGAACAATCATCTGAACATCCCTTGGCACGGGCGGTTGTGTTGAGTGCTAAAGAACGTGGCTTGCCAATCCCCGAAGCGAGTGAATTCAAAGCGGTAATTGCGGCGGGTGCGACGGCGTTGGTCAATGGGCAACGATTGCGGGTTGGCAAACCAATGTTGTTTGGCATGGTGACCCCCGATGTGATGATTGAAGTCCAAGCCCAACAACGCAACGGTAATACCGTCATTGCGGTTGGCTCAGACGATGAAGTATGGGGCTTGATTGCTATCGCCGACACGATTCGTCCTGAAGCCCAAAAAGCATTGCGTGATTTGCGTGCCAGTGGCTATCGTTTGGCGTTGTTGACCGGTGATAACGAACATGTGGCCCGGGCATTAGCCAAAGATTTGGGTTTGGACGATGTGCGCGCCGAATTATTACCCCAAGACAAAGTCGAAGCGGTGCGTGATTTGCAAACGCGCTATGGTCCAGTGGCAATGATTGGTGACGGCATCAACGATGCGCCGGCGCTGGCGACTGCGGCCTTGGGTGTGGCTATGGGTACGGGTGGTACAGATGTGGCGCACGAAAGCGCCGACGTCGTATTGATGCGCGATGACTTAAGCCGGTTGGCAAGTGCCTTGCATTTAGCGCGCAGTGCCCAATCGGTGGTGTTGCAAAATCTTATTTTTGCATTTGCGGTGATTGCCACATTAGTGATTTTTACACTCAAGGGTGATATGATTTTGACATACGGGGTGATTGGTCACGAAGGAAGCACGTTGTTGGTGGTAGCAAATGGATTGCGCATGTTGATCCCGGCCCGCAACGCACAATAAAATTGGAATGAGAGGGCGAGATGTCGATTAAAGCAGATCGTTGGATTCGGCAGATGGCGGTAGAACATGGCATGATTGAGCCATTTGTTGACCGCCAAAAACGCGAAGGGGTCATTTCGTACGGATTATCCTCCTATGGCTATGACATGCGGGTCTCTGATGAATTCAAGATTTTCAGTACCAGTCCATACAACACCGTAGTCGACCCCAAAAACATCGACGATCGGATTTTTCAACACTTCAAAGGGGATGTGTGCATTATTCCGCCCAATAGTTATGCGTTGTGTCACTCGCTGGAATACTTTCGCATTCCGGCAGATGTGCTGGTATTGGTGATTGGCAAATCAACCTATGCGCGGGCGGGGATTATTGTCAATGTCACCCCAGGAGAACCAGGTTGGGAAGGGCAATGGACGATTGAAATCAGTAATTCAACCCCACTGCCCGCCAAAATTTATGCCAACGAAGGGATTGCACAATGTCTCTTTTTCCAAGGAGATGAATTATGTGAAACGTCGTATCGGGATAAATCAGGTAAATACCAAGGACAACGCGGGATTGTATTGCCACGGGTTGAAGGGATTCAATAAGCATATTTTGCCCGTTGTAATGAATTAGCGTATAATGTTCAGTATCTCATCAAAGATGCTGTGAACATGTAGTCCGATCAAGCTGTGGGTATTGTTGTCTCGTGGAAGATGAAGTGATATGAGTGAATTAGGTGACCGCTTACGAGCGGCCCGCGAATCTCAGGGCATAAGTTTGTCACAAGCTGCTGCAGAAACGCGCATCCTGCAACGTTATTTGGTTGCCCTCGAAGAGGGTGATTACAAATACTTGCCAGGCGACGTGTATGCACGCGGCTTTATCCGCAATTATGCGCTCTATCTCAAAATTCCCGTTGAAGAATTAATTCAACTCTACCGTTACGAACGTGGTCGTACGGAGCCGATCGTGATACGACCGGCTGTGGTTGCGCCGCGGATTCGCGGGGCGGTACTTCCCAATGTGTTTGGGGTGTTTTTTGTGGTGTTGACAATCGTTGGGTTGGGGTATTTGGTGCTACGCGGCGTCGAATTCCTCAATGTACCATCCAACGCAACGAATGTCGTTGCCACAGATGCAACCGCAACGATTGCGGTAATCGCACCAACTCCCATGCCTGCAGATCCAACTGCTCCGGCTGAGCCAACTGCAGTCGTGGCACAACCAGTCGCCCAAACAGCGACCATGGCGGTGACCCCCACACTCGAAGCGCCAATCGTATTGGGTATCAAAATCGACGACGGCCAAAACCCAGGATCATGGATAAATGTCAAAATTGACAATAAATCTGTGTTTCAGCGTGTACTCAAAGCAGGAGAATCGTTGCGTTACACGGCGCAACGAACCGTATGGGTGCGGGCTGGTAATGCCTATGTGGTCACCGTCAATGTGAATGGCGTCGATCAACGTTTGAGTACGACACCGGGTGACGTGGTATCGTTTTCTTGGCCACCGCCCTAAATCGTTCGAGGCAATCCGCATGGTGTACACGAATTACATACGATATCACGCGGGGGCGCGATGTTCCCCCGCGTCGTTGTGCAAAGGAGCATCAAATGGCTAGTGAGAGTAGTTTTGATGTGGTGTCAGAGTTTGATCGTCAAGAAATGGTCAACGCCATTGATCAGACCCGGCGTGAGGTGCAAACGCGCTATGATTTGAAAGATACCAATACGGATATCGAATTAAGCGACAAAGAAATCACCATCACCACCGAATCAGATATGCACTTGACGGCAATCCGCGATATTTTGCAGAGTAAGGCATTGCGCCGCAATTTATCAATTAAGATTTTCAAGTTTAATCCAGCCATTGAAGTTGCCGGTGGGCGGATGAAACAAGTGATTACCCTGCAACAAGGGTTGTCGGATGAGGTCGCCAAAAAAATCCAACGCCTCATCAAAGACCAATTCCCCAAAGTCCAAGGCCGTATCCAAGGCGAAGCAATCCGGGTAGCTAGCAAAAGCCGCGACGATTTGCAAGGCATTATCGCTGTATTGCGCGAACGCGCCGATGAATTCCCGTTGCCGTTACAATTTACGAATTATCGCTAATAGACATACTAGGAAGACCGAACTACATGAAGGTCCACGTTATAACTCTTGGTTGTCCCAAAAATGCCGTTGACAGCGAAGGCATGACGGGCATTTTGGAATCACAAGGACATTTGTTGGTGGCAGACTCCAACCAAGCCGATGTGGTGATTGTCAATACCTGTAGCTTTATTGCGTCTGCACGTGAAGAAACAATTAACGTGTTGACCGAAATGGCTGGTCAAAAACATGCCGGTCAAAAACTGATTGCCGCCGGTTGTATGGCCGAAAGCCATGGTGATGTAGTGCGCGCAGTTGCTGGTGTCGATGCTATCCTCGGTACCCGCGAATGGATGCGGATTGGCGAAGTCGTTGGTATGCCACCGGCGTCGGGCGTCATTGCCCCCAAGTCGCTGATGATTGATTTGCAACAAGTCGACCCTACCGCCATTGACCTCAAGGTACCAGGCGATTATGCCGACTGGCGCACTGCAGCCATGGATCGCACGGTCAATGGTCCTTCGGCATATCTCAAAATCTCGGATGGCTGTAATTTGCGCTGTGCGTTTTGTACTATTCCGTCATTCAAAGGCGATATGCGCTCCAAACGCCCAGAAGCAATCATCCGCGAAGCAAGCCAACTCGTGGCCAAAGGGGTCAAAGAAATCGTGTTGGTGGCCCAACACCTCACCGATTATGGTCGCGATCTCGGCATGAAAGATGGTCTGGCTGATTTGCTCGACCAACTCTGTGCCGTGGTGCCGGCTGATCGTTGGATTCGCTTGATGTATGCCTACCCCCATGGTATTACCCCACGCTTAATCGAAATAATGGCGAAATATCCGCAGATTTGCAAATATCTCGACATGCCATTGCAACATGCCCATACTGCCACGTTGCGGCGCATGCGGCGACCACCAGACATCGAACGCACCAAAACGATTATCCACGATTTGCGCGAGGCAATGCCCGATATTGCGATTCGATCAACATTCATTGTTGGTTTCCCCGGCGAAACCCGCGAGGAATTTGATGCCTTGCATGAATTCTTGGCCGAAATGACGCTTGACCGCGTCGGCGTGTTTCGCTATAGCGATGAACCAGGTACACACGCTGCCACGCTCGAGGCCAAAGTGCCGCAAAAACAAATCGAACGTCGTTGGCACAAAATTATGCAACTCCAACAAACCGTGTCACAACAGCGCAATCGTGTCTGGCGTGGCCGTACGGTGAGTATGTTGGTGGAGGGTGTGGGGAGTGACGAAGATGGCAAGCCGATTTTGGTAGGGCGATCGTTCCGCGATGCCCCAGAAGTCGATGGGCAAGTATTTGCTCGTGGCAAAGGGACGATTGGCACGATTGTCAATGTCAAAGTAACAACCACAACCGATTATGATTTGTGGGGCACCATCGTTTGACACCATAAGCCCCACAGCATTCGATGCCGCGGGGCTTATATGAGTATTTGTTGTTTGTCCGATTAAGCGACGTGATGATTGTCGATGACTTGTCGGAGCCGCTCTAACCCTTGGGGGTTCTTGCGCACCAAAAAGTCAATCATGTAGTCAACAGCAGTATCGCTGTAGTCTGTCAACAAACCATCAAGGACTTGTTGTACTACCATGGTGACAAAGTCTTCTTCGCTTAAGGCTGGGTCATACACATAGGCCAATCCGTCACGCTGACGATTGAGCACACCCTTGTCGGCGAGCCGACTCATGGTTGTCATGACCGTGGTATAAGCAATGTCACGATTTAGGGCAAGGGCACGATGGACCTTTTTGACGGTGCTACATTTATCATGCCAAATCACTTGCATGATATCTGTTTCTAGTGGCCCGAGCACCTTTACCAAGCCATCCTTGGCTGGGCTAAAGCGAAACCGGAGGTTCGGCGCCATAACGGACTCCTCAGTTAGGACATACTTTACTACAGGTAGTGTACTACCATATGACGCAGACAACAATCGGATTTTATGACGAAGTAATTACAAGAATTACATCTTTGATGTGCGGTATATACATTGAGGTGAGCGATGCCAGAAGATATTCGTAGCGTGATTCGTGCCGAGATGCAGGCTGTATTCCCAACGTACATTGCAGAACTTGCTCCTTTTTATGGGATGCAAGAATATCATTTGGGGTGGCGCAATCAATCGTTACAGCCGGAATTTTCAGATCCCGGTAAATTATTACGTCCAATCATGACCATCATGGCCTGTCAAATGATGGGTGGTGAAATGGCGCATGTACTGCCATTAGCTGCGGGAATCCAATTACTGCATGATTTTTCGTTGATTCATGACGATATCCAAGACGATAGCAATCTCCGCCGTGGTCGGACAACCTTGTGGTCGATTTGGGGCATGGCACAAGGAATCAATGCCGGTGATGGCATGTTTGTGTTGGCACATATGGCAATTCAACGGATGTACGATGCGGGAGTGCCTGCCGAGCGCGTGTTTCAGATATTGCGGCGCTTTGATCGGACGATTTTGTCGATTTGCGAAGGTCAGTACCTCGACATTAGTTTTGAAGGCAATCAACATATCAGTGAATCCGCCTATCTCGCAATGATTGAACGCAAAACAGCGGTATTGATTGCGGCCTGCGGCGAACTTGGCGCCTTGGCTGCGGGGGCGAGTGACCACGACGCAACGTTGCTCGGTCAATTTGGATTGCATCTCGGCTTGGCATTCCAAATGCAAGACGACATCCTCGGGATATGGGGTTCTGCTGCCGAAACGGGCAAGCCTGACGCTGCTGACCTGCTCCGTCGCAAATTAAGCCTGCCCGTGATTTATACCTTGGCACGTGAGCCAGTTGATGGTGCCTTGCATCAGCTCTATCAATTGCCCGCAGGGAATGATGCTGGTGTGGACGCCGCTCGTGCGGCGATGACCCAGTATGGAGCACACGAGGCTGTGACTGCCATGGCACAAGTACATTATGAAAAAGCAACTGCGGCGCTTAATCAAATTAGCGCACCAAATCCACGGATGCAACAAGAATTACAAGCCCTTGCCGACGGGCTGTTGGGTCGGCGTGTCTAAGGAGGATGGGTTATGCGAATCGTGATGATTAGTGCCGAATATCCACCGATGGCAGGTGGTGTGGGTGATTATACCCGCCGTTTGAACACGATGTTGACACACCAAGGTTACGAAGTGGCCGTGATTACGGGAAATCAAGGGCAGGCCTATCGTGATGCCGCTCGTATTTATCCGGTGCGGGTGCCGGTATGGAATGGAGCAGGGATCGCCTCGATACGCCAAACAATTAGCAAATTACAACCGGAAATCGTCCATATCCAGTACCAAACTGGGGCATATCAAATGAAAATCGCCATCAACACATTGCCGAGTGCTCTCAAACGCGAACGCCAAAAAGGGTTGCGGGTGGTGACCACGGCGCATGATTTGCTACCACCCTACCTCTTTCCAAAAGCAGATATGTTGCGCGATTGGTACACGAAGCGCATTATCCGCGATGCGGATGGGGCGATTCTGACCAATGCTGGCGATTATCATACCGTGATGAATGATTCCCGTGGCGCCTGGAATCCGCGCGCCGTATTTATTCCGATTGGTGCCAATGTCACACCGGCGCCGCCAGCGAATTTTGACCGTGAGATATGGCGGAATCAATTCAACATGCAAAAAGGTGATATGTTGTTGGCGTACTTTGGGTTGCTGAGCCATACCAAAGGCATCGAAAACATCTTGGCTGCGATGGAACTATTGCCACCAACAACACGCTTGGTATTGATTGGTGGGATTGGCGAGCGCATCGAAGACCAAGCCTATGCCAATTCGATTCGTCAATTGATTGCCCAAAAAGGACTACAAGAGCGCGTTGTCATGACAGGACATACCGAGGCGAGCGACGTGTCAGCCTATCTGATTGCTGCTGATGCCGTGGTATTGCCCTTTACCGATGGCTATTCGTATCGCCGTGGGAGCTTGATTACCGCATTGGCACACGGCGTACCAGTGATTACCACCCATGCGCCAGCAGATATTCGTCAAGATCCGTTGCCCGAATTAATCGATGGCAAGCACGCCTTGTTGGTTGAACCCGAAAACACGGAACAATTGGTAATTGCGGTGCTCCGTCTTCAACAAGAGCCAGAATTGTGCCATAGACTTGCACGTAACGGACAAGCACTCACCGATGTATTTAGTTGGGAACGGATTGTGAGCAAACACGAAGCCCTCTACGCCGCTATTCGTTGATAGTGGCAATAATCGCTCAGTCGATGTGCGGCCGTGCTTTGCGTAAATATTCGTAGCACATTTCGGACCCAATGACAAAAATCTGCATACACGGAATCATTGTGATGGCGCACCTTCCATTCCTGGAAGGTGCGCCATCACGAGGATTCGTAGGCATCTCAATCAGCGAAAAAGGTAGGCAGTGCTTGCAAAAAAGCCTGATGTGGGCAAATGATTGTTACTGCTCCGAAAAACCACACGCGTTACCCACAAAAAAGTTGTAGAACCACGGTAACGCGTGACCGCCAATATTTTTTTTAATGATGCGGAAAAATAGCCTGCCAGTGTTGTTGTACCTGTAGTAATGTTGTTGCGATATCACCCTGATTGTCGATGACCACATCTGCTACCGCTACTTTGTCGGCTTGGGGTGCTTGGGCATCGATGCGGGTGACGGCTTCGGCTGGCGTCATGTTGCGGGTGCGACACAAGCGCTCGATTTGCTGGTCACGAGATGTCGTTACAACCCAAACCGCATTACAAATCGTCGGCCAGCCAGATTCGATGAGCTTGATGGCGTCGATGACCGCGACCACGGGGTGTTGCGGTGTGCCAGCTGGGAGCTCGGCGAGCCATTGTCTGATGTGCTTGTGGACGGCCGGGTGGATGAGTGCCTCGAGTGTGCGTAGTTTAGTGACATCGCTAAAGACGATTTCGCCCAGCGCCCGCCGATTAATCTGACCATCAGGTTGGAGAATGTGCGTCCCAAACGTTGTGACGATCGAATCATACACGGGTTGCCCGGGTTGTTGGAGTAAGCGGGTGACCTGGTCGGCATCGATGACATGGGCACCGAGGCGCTGCAGTTCAGCGACCACGGTGCTTTTGCCACAGGCAATATTGCCGGTCAGGCCAATGATGTAGTTATACTTGTTCGACATATTCTTGTTTGATGAGGCGGCTTTGGTCGATACCAAGCACGGCTAAAATTTCACTCATGAGTTGTGCTTTGCGGGCCGCATCACGGCGGCTCCAGGTGCGGCTTTTGATTTCGAGGAACGGACCGGCATTTGCACCAGTGGTCAACGTATCAATATTGACGGCAAAGTCCATCTCTTGGTAGCTGACATGGGTACGCAAGCGCTCTTTGGTGATGGTAATCACGCGATTAGGCTGGAAGTATTCACGATAAAAACGCTCGCTATGGTTGGCTTGCGCCGTATAACGGGCGCGACTGATTTGGATTGCGGCAGTATGTTCGACCTGCACGGCGGGTTCGGTGAGGGTCAGCGTGTAATACGGTGACGATTTGTCAGTCGTATTGTGGCGTACATCTTCGCGGAAGCGGATGCGGCCATAGCTGGGGTCATTCCACAGGAAGTAGGTATCGTACTGGGTGCGACTATTTTGGCGGACGAAGGTAAATGGGTGCTCGTTGAGTCGTCCCAAAATCGTGCGTACATCGACACTACTGATTTGGGCTTTGACTTGGACTTCAAAAATCTCACTGGCGGCCATGGTCCCAATCGCCAATACTTTGTCGATAAGGTTTTCTTCGCGGTTTGCCAAAAAGGTATTGATTTCGCTGGCAATCGCTCGTGCATCACGGCGGATGGCCTGCTCATCGAGCGTGAGCAATTGCTGGTTGCGAAGCAAAATCTTCCCGGCCACGATAACATCGCGCACGTCGCTGGCGTGACTGGTGTAGACCAGATGGTTATAGATGGCATCGGGGGCATAGGTGTAGTGGGGCGTCGAATGTAAGCCATCAAGGCTGACCACTACGATGTCGGCTTGTTTGCCTACTTCAAGTGAGCCGATGCGATCTTCTTGATGGATGGCGCGGGCGCCCGACGACGTGGCCAAGGCAAAGGCGGTGCGTGCCGGCATAGCGGTGGGGTTGCCGCTGAGTCCTTTGGGTAACAGGGCCGCCAAATGGATTTCGCTAAACATGTCTTGGTCATCATTGGATGCAGGACCATCGGTACCGAGCCCGGTGCGTACCCCGGCCTGCAAAAACTGTAAATAAGGTGCCACGCCACTGGCTAATTTGAGGTTTGATGTGGGGCACGGTGCCACGCCGACGCCCATGGTTGCGAGTAATTTGATATCTTCGGGGGTGGCATGGACACAGTGTGCGGCAATACAGGGCACGCTAAATGCGCCGACGCGATTGGCATAGCCTATTGGCGTGTCTTGGCGTTGGGCATGCGATTCGTCGACTTCGCGGGCTGTTTCTGACAAATGGGTGACCAATGGTACGCCGTATTTAGCACACAAGGCGACTGCCTGGGCATAGATCTCGTCGGTACAGGTATAAGGCGCGTGGGGGGCGATGGTGGGGGTGATGCGGGGATGGGTGTGCCAGGTATCGATGAAGCGAGTGGCACGTTCGAGGCCTTCGTCAAACGAGGCAGCGTCGGGCGACGGTAACCGCATCACCGATTGACCACACACGGCGCGCATGCCGGCTTCATCAGTAGCTTTGGCGACTTCTTCTTCATAAAAATACATGTCGACAAAGGTCGTGGTGCCCCCGCGAATCATTTCGGCACACGATAACAGCGTCCCGGTGCGCACAAAGTGGGGCGTGACAAAACGTCCTTCGACAGGGAACATGTAGCCAAACAACCAGACATCGAGCTGCAAATCAGCGGCGATGCCACGGAGCAAGCTCATCGGCACATGGGCGTGGGCATTGATAAGCCCAGGAATGATGGCACAGTTTTCACAATCAATCACGGTGGTGGCGGTGTATGCTTGGCTCAACTGTGTGCTGTCGCCGACAGCGACAATCACATCGTTGTGTACAGCAACGGCACCATCATGCACGATGGTGCCGCTTTTGTCCATGGTAACCACGGTCGCATGGCAAAGGAGTAAATCGATGTGGGGCATAACGTTTATCCTTTATTATCTGACGGTAAGGATTGTGGCCCGCGGAATTGACACTGCGGGCAGTAATAGTCATTTTCGTAGCGGAGTTTTTGTTGATGCCATACCACCAGTTTCTTTTTGAGGATGGTATCGTTCCGTGCTTGACGCCACACAAACACCGAAAAAAGAGCCGTCATCCCCACGATGAATGTGGCAATCCCGGTATAAATGCCGGTATCGCCAACCTTGAGTCCTTGGGCGGGGAAGTTGGTGCCGATAGTGAGCTCGGCAACGCCGCCAATAATGACTGAGGCAGCCACTGCAATCGAGAAACTCAAGAGAAGCGTGACACAGCCCAAACCACCACTTTGTGCGGGACTTGGCGGCGGAGGTAACGCCAATCCCTGGCGAATATCTTCGCCAAGCGCAGGATCTTTGGCGGCGATAGCGACGGCCACGAGCGGGCTTTGGCATTGTGGGCATTGGGTTGTGGTGGTCATCTACTATACCTCCCATTCAGGTGAACGGCGTGCCATAGTTGCTTCGATTTCGTTGCGGCGGGCATCAAACCCCGTCCGCCCCAACAACGCATAGGTAGCTATTTTGCCGGCTTCGACCCCGGGTTGGTCAAAGGTGTTGATATTGAGCAATGCCCCTGCAATCGCTGTTTGCATTTCGAAGAGCATAATCAATTGCCCCAAGGTGAAGGCATTAATTGCTGGCAAGGTATGAGTGATATTGGGGCGACCGGCATCGCTCAACGCAATCGCCGTGGCTTTTTGTTCGGCTTGAATTAGCTCGTTAAATGTGTGGCCACCGAGATATGATACCCCTTCGAGTTGAGGGTAGGCAGTGGGGATGGTGACGGTGCTCGCGTATTCATCAACGGCGATGAAATTCACCAGCTTGTCGTATGGCCCTTCCACATAAAGCTGGACTTGTGAGTGTTGGTCGGTGGCGCCCAAGGCTTTGATGGGAGTGGTGCCGACGTTGACGACATCGCCGTTGAGGCTATAGCGCTTGCCAAGACTTTCGGCCCAGAGCTGCGCAAACCAATCGGCCATGTGGCGCAAGCGATGCGCATAGGGCATCATCACCACCATGTTTTGGCCTTGATCGGCGCACAGCAGATTAATGATGGCGGCCAAGGCGGCCGGGTTGCGGCGCACATCGGGGTTGCTGGCGAGCTCGTAGCCGTAGGCGGCGCCGGCAAGCAAGGCGTTGATGTCGACACCGGTGACGGCAGCTGATACCAGGCCGACGGTAGTCAATACCGAAAATCGGCCACCGACGTTGGGGGGCAAGTCGAGCATCGACCACCCTTCTTGTTGGCCAATCTGCCGCAAAAACCCACCGGTAGGATCGGTGGTCAAAATAATGTGTTGCGCTAATGATTGCGGGCCGAGGGTGCGCACAAGGTGGTCACGCACCGACAAAAACGAAGCCATTGTTTCGGCAGTGGTGCCGCTTTTGCTGATGACATTAAACACAGTGCTGGCAGGGTCGAGGGTTTCGAGTAAGCCTGCATTCAAATCGGGGTCGGAATTATCAATCACAAACAAGCGCGGGGTGGTACGTACGCCCCGAGGTTGGTCATTATAAAAGGGGTGATTGAGGGCCGATTGTACGGCGATATTGCCGAGAGCGGAGCCACCAATCCCGAGCACCACGAAGTTTTCGGCATGACGCACGCGTTCGGCTGTCGCCAAAATCGCGCTCACATCTTGATTTGGTAATTCTGGCCATCCTAGCGCCGCACTATTTTTGGCAATATCAGCGATGGCAGCTTGGGTGCGTGGAATAAATGAATCGATGGCGGTGCTGTCGATGCCATGTGCACCAATTACTGATTGTAATGCGTTATTGACATCGAGCCGAATCCGCATTTTGGCGCGCCAGTTGGGATTTTTGTAGTCCATTGCACCCTCATATACAGGAAAAAATTACTTTTGGGTGGTGGCGACATGCTGATTGTAGACCGATTCGTCTACAAATACGCCACCTTCGACTGTCCGTCGTGTTTCACGGCGGGTGGTGTCAAACAAAATTTCAGCATGCATCAAGCGAAAACAGCGTGCATCCATGATTTCTTTGCGTAATACATAGCCGACTGCTTGTTCGCGATCATCATATTCAAGGGTGAGGTCGTTATAGACATCAACTCGTACATGCACGGGGGTATGACAATTGTTGCATTCCACATAGAGGTGCAAAATCCGACTGTCATTGTTATTTCCGCCGCCGAGGAGTCGCCGCAACCACATCATGCGTACCTCCTTGTATAAATTATTCTGCAAAGTATAGCATATGATTGTGGTAATTGTGTTATCACCCGGTGATTTTTTGGGGAATCAGCATTACAACGATATACCAACAATGCGTCCTTCAGCCGCCCGGAACAAGCGATCGCGCACTGCTGCTGCCACACCATCACCCAGTGGTTCGCTCGTGACAATCTGTGTGACCGCTAGTGCGTCGATTTCACGAATAGCCGCAAATAGGCGTGCCGCCACCATGGTGCCGTTGTCACGTACCCCCAGTGACACAAACGGAATTTGGGCGTTTGTTGCCACGACGACATCGTCGTCGTAACAGAGCCACGCTAGCGCAGGATTTGATTTCGCCATGGCGACGATATGGGCCTGGATGGCTGGTATTGTGCCACGAAAAATTGTTACTGGCGCCCGTGGTGAATAGTGTTTGAGCAACATACCTGGGGCAGGCGCCGCAGTTGCATCAGGTACCACTGCCGAAAACACGACCACATCGCCGAGGATTGTCGCGAGTTGTTCAGCTGGCACCCCCCCTTGGCGCAGGATGCGTGGGGGCGTGCAAGAGAGATCAATAATTGTGGACTCAACCCCGATGGTAGTGCTCCCGGCGTCGAGCACCGCATCAATCCGACCATCCAAATCATTGAGTACATGATTTGCACTAGTTGGGCTGGGGTGCGAAAATAAATTCGCTGACGGAGCCACCAACGGGCAATTGCTCGCGCGTATCAATGCCAACGCCACGGCATGGCGGGGCATGCGCACCGCCACACTATCACGCCCCGCAGTGATTGCCGGGTCGAGTGTGGGGTGTTTGGGGACGAGCATCGTCAATGGGCCCGGCCAAAACGCCTCGCTCAGCAAAGAAAATGTGGTCGGTAATTCACCAATCACGCCCACGAGCTGAGCATAATCGGCGATGTGGACAATTAAAGGGTCGGTGGCTGGGCGTCCTTTGGCAGCGAAAATCGCTTGCACTGCCTGTGGGTTGCGGGCATCGCCAGCGAGACCATAGACGGTTTCGGTTGGCATTGCGACGACCCCACCACGCCGAATAATCGCCGCTGCGTGGGCGATTGCGACGGGGTCTGGGTGCGTGGCCGATACCACGATACGCTCACTGTTCATACGAGTTGTCGATATGCTCCTTGGGCATACACGAGTGGTTCATGGGTACTGGTGGTGGCATTCATTAATGCCCCAACAACAATTGCATGATCTCCACCGGGTAATACATGGGCAAGATTGCATTCTATTGTTGTACAACAATCATCGATTAATGGCATCCCGAGCGCACCACTACTCCACGCGACATCGGCAAATTTATCAATGTCACGGCTGGCAAAGCGTTGTGAGAGATGCGCTTGATGAGCTGCCAAAATGCTCACGCCAAATTTCCCCGATTTGAGAATGGCGTTGTAGGTTGGCAAAGTGCTATTGAGACATACGAGTAACAGTTGTGGTTGGAGAGAAAGTGAACAAAACGAACTCACTGTCATCCCATACCGTACATTATCATAGACCGTGGTGACCACGGTGACTCCACTAACAAAACTTCCCATTGTTTTGCGGAACGTTGCATCGTCCACTGGCATGCATACACCTTTTTTCTGTATCGACTTCGACACGGTACATACCCTATTATAGTCAATTACTATCCCTTCGCCAAAAACAGACTATTCATTCAGCCGAAGCACGTCGTTTTGCCGAATTATGCAGGAAATGCAATGGTTGGGTCATCCAAAAAAGACTGCGCGAGCGCAAGTGTTTTTATCATGCAAGCCCATCATCAGTTAGGTGCACACAGAGAAATGATTTATCCGCATGACCGAATAGTGCAAATTAACGATATCTATTACCAAACAACGGGTAAGCAATGTTACACTATACAAAATGGTAAATCAGTGTTGGCTAATTATGTGGAGTAGTAACCCATGCAAGATGCAATTGCAATGATTATTGCGAGTATTCCCACCGTTTTGTTGGTGGTCGGGATTGTGTTGGCGACAGTCGTGTTGGCGCGCCGGGTCCGGACTATGGTGCATGCAGGGGTAATGCGGATGGGCATGCCCGGTGAAATTGCGATGGTGGCTGCAAGTAGCAGCAACGCGGTTGTCTTGGTGTTGGGGATTGCGATTGCGTTGGCACAAGCGGGTTGGGTGACGGCGGCTTCGAGTTTTGTGGCTGGGCTTGGGATTACTGGTATCATCGTTGGTTTTGCCTTACAAGACACCATCAAAAATTACGCCGCTGGCGTGATGATCCTTTACCATCGCCCATACCATGTCGGTGATGATGTACAATTCGGATCAATTCGTGGTTTGGTCACCGCATTGCGGTTGCATATGACGATTTTGCGGCGTGAAGATGGCATCATCGTCGAAATTCCCAGTAGCGTTATTACCAATGGCCCTATCATCAATTACACGCGGGCTGGTCTACGCCGGATTACAATCCAGATTACGCTTGAACGCAATATCGACATCGAAACAGTAGTACGTGATTTGACTGATGTATTGCGACAAACACCACACGTGGCCAACGAACCAATTCCTACGGTATCGGTTATTGGGATGGAAGGTGAACAAATCGTATTTGAGGTTGGTGCATGGGCAAGTGCTGGTGATGATGCGAGTGGAGCAACCCGCACACAAATGATGGCGGCAATTGATCGCTTTTTGGTGGCAAATCAACCAACTAAACGGAATAAAAGCTCATTAAAAACATCAGTCTAGCCACACACAGCGCGCCGCAATATATTGCGGCGCGCTGTGTGTATGATCGAAAAAATCGAAGTGTTAGCGATTGTCGTCGCGTGATAGATAAAACGTCATACTATGCAACACGGTGATTGGATCGATGTAGCGCACCCACACACCCTCTGGTACCTGCAAAACCGTCGGTGCATAACTTAACAACGCCCGTACTTTCGCTTTGACAAGCACATTTGCCACTTGTTGGGCTCGATCTGCCGGCACGGCGATAATTGCCATTTCGATATTGCGCTGTGGGATAATTTGCGCAATCTCATCACTATGCGTAATTACAATGCCATTCACAGACTTACCGACTTTGTCGGGGCTTGCATCAAACACTGCCGCAATATGAATCCCTTGCTCACGAAATCCCTCGTAGCGAATAATGGCTTCACCAAGTTGACCGGCTCCAATGAGTGCCACGGCCCATGCACGGTCTAATCCAAGGATGTGCTCTATCTGCTCGAGCAAGCGCTCGACATCATACCCGATGCCTTGTTTGCCGAATTCACCAAAATACGACAAATCTTTACGAATTTGTGCAGCTGTCACATTGATCCGCTCACCGAGTTCTTGCGACGAAACAGAGTTGATGCCGTCGCGCAGTAAATAGCGCAGACTGCGGGCATACAGTGGTAATCGCCGGACTACAACGTCGGGTGGAGTGATGGTACGATTCACCGAATCCCTCCTGAAATCGCACATTAAATATACAAATATGTGCAATACAAACACAAAAAAAGCATAGCACTATTTTTCACAACATGCAAGCGTAAGCGATTTATCAGGATGGTGCATGGTATAATACCGCAGTAATAGCCAAAATCCTGGCACAGTGACGAATTTTTTTGCGAATTACACTGTATGAAATATTCAATGGTGTATTATATACGGTACATATATGACCGTGATGTTGTTGATTGGAGCGAGTCCAGTGCAAAAGAAACCCGCGATAGCCGCCCTTTCGTCAATGCGATCTGCGCGCCATGCCGCACCTCCTGTTCCGGTGGTGGCTCGCTTATCTGCCAATGAAAATCCGCTCGGTGCATCCCCCAAAGCCATCGCTGCGGTCCAAGACGCTGTCGCCAATATGCATCGTTATGCCGACCCCAATACGACGCAATTGCGCGCTGCGTTGGCTACCCAGCTCGGTGTGACCCCTGATATGGTGCTCTGTGCCAACGGTTCAGACGAACTCATCCTCTTGACCGCACTCGTCTATTTGAACCCCGGCGATGAAGTCGTGATGGCCAACGGTACATTTATTAGTTACTACATTCGCACCCAACTGATGGATGCCGTCCAGAAGCGGATTCCCCTAGTCAATGGCGGGCATGATCTTGCTGCGATGGCCGATGCCATTACCGAAAACACAAAGATGGTCCTCATCTGTAACCCCAATAACCCTACCGGTGTTACCAACGGCGCTGTCGAAATGCAACGGTTTTTGGCACGGGTACCAGACCATGTGTTGGTGGTAGTAGATGAAGCCTATATCGAATATGCGACACGCACCGACTTCCCCGACATGATTCACGAAATCCGTAATGGGCGCAAAAACATCCTCGTGCTCCGCACCTTTGCCAAAATCTATGGATTAGCTGGTTTACGCCTCGGCTATGCCGTCGCTGATCCTGATATGCTCGACTATATTAGCCGCGCCCGCCCCGTGTTTGATGTCAATTGTCTGGCCATGGTCGCTGGCGTAGCGGCTTTGACCGACAGCGAGCATGTGCTAGCCAGCCAAGCACATGCCAATCAATCCCGGGCTTTTTTTCAACAAGAATTAACCGCCCTCGGATTAACCCCTTTTTCGAGTGAAACAAACTTTATTGCCGTACCAATCGGTGGTGAAGGAAGTGATGCCCAAATTGTCCGTGCTATGGCCGAGCGTGGCATCGCTATTAATGGACTTGGGGCGTGGGGTTTACCCGGTGTCATTCGGATTTCGTTTGGTACACCTGAGGAAAACACATTGTGCGTTGCCGCACTGCGTGAAGTGTTGCAACAACGTCAATAACTTTTTTTGTATGAGGTAATATGAAAATCATCGTTGTGGGAACTGGATTTGTTGGACTTTGTCATGCCGCCGTTTGTTCAGAATACGGCCATGAAGTCTATGCATACGATATTAATCCGGTTCGGATTGCTGCCTACCAAACAGGCAAAATCGAAGAAATCGAACGCTTTATCAATGAGCCTGGCTTACCTGCCGTCATTGCCGAAACACTCAATCGCTATCTGTTTTTTACCACAGATGTCACCCCTCATATCGAAGGCGCTGACGCTATTTTCCTCTGTTTGCCGACTCCTCCCAATCCAGATGGCTCATCAGATCTCAGCTATTACTTTGCTGCGGTAGAATATCTGGCTGAACTGTTGGCTAAGCGAGTTGATCAACGGCGTGTGGTCATCATCAACAAAAGCACTGTTCCTATCGGCACCGCCCGCGCCCTCGAAGGCGTCCTCAACAAACATGGCGTCCCCAACGTCGGTGTGGCCTCGAATCCCGAATTCCTCCCCGAAGGAGATGCCGTCGAAAAATCCCGCCGCCCCGACCGTGTCGTGGTTGGTGCCGATAGCGATGCCGATTTCCGGATTTTGCGCCGAATTTACTCACAATTCGTGAATCATGTGCGCATTCGCTACATTGAAACCACCCCCGAAACTGCCGAAGCTATCAAATATGTCGCCAATACGTTGCTCTTGACCTACGTTTCGTTTTGGAATGGTGTAGGTGCCCGTTTGGGCGAAACCTTCCCCAATGTACGGATGGAAGACCTCAAACGTGGTGTCACTGCCGATGGCCGGATTAGCACGTGGGGATCATATGTCGGCATTGGTGCGGGTGGCTCGTGCTTCGGCAAGGACGTCCAATCACTCATCTATCAACTCACGTCGCGTGACCAAGATGCCAAATTACTCCAATCGGTCTATGATATCAATGAATATCAAAAAGTCTACCTGCTTGATCGCGCCGAACAAGAAGCAGACTTTTCGTTTGCCAACAAAACAATTGCCGTGTTGGGCGTCGCCTTCAAACAACGCACCAACGACATCCGTGATTCATCGGGGATGAAAGTCATCGAAGGGTTACTTGGTCGTGGTGTAAAATCAATCCACGTCTATGATCCAATGGCGATGACCGAAGCTCGTCATGCCTATGACCCCGTCAAGAACCCCTTGTTTGAAAAAATCAGCTACCACGAGTCCGTAAAAAGCGCCTTGCATGCTACTGATGCGCTTTTTATTGCAACCGACTGGGAAGAATTTCGTGGTTTGTCACGTACCATTGAACTGAATGCCCAAAAACCATATTTGGTAATCGATGGCCGTCGTATGATCCCTGATTATGCCGAATTGACCGATCAAGGCTTTCGTTACCTTGCAGTAGGGTCGCCTTTCGTCGGCTAATTGTTTCACGTGGAACAATTTGGTAGTGCAAAATACCCCCGTACATGCGATTTGTACGGGGGTATTTCGTGCCATTATTGGATTTGCGTTACATCGTATGGAGTAAGGCGTCCCGCATCAACTCAAACGGGGGTGTGAGCCCGGTCCAGTGATGAAATGCGAGCATCGCTTGGCGTGCCAACATCCCAATCCCATCATAGCCTTGGGCTCCACAGGCTTTGGCGTCACTCAAGAGTTGGGTGGGACGATAGACCATGTCGTAGATGGTCATCTGATTGTTGAGGAAGCGAGCCGGGAGCGGAGTTTCATTACCATGCCACCCAAGCGTAGTTGCATTGACGATTAATTTCGCAGAGCCAATAATTTCTTCAAGGTCGGGTGCATCAGGGGTAGCAAATGTCATAATGGGGTCTGAGTCGAGGGTATAGAGCACGTCGGCGAGTAATTCTTCGGCGCGTTCGATGGTGCGGTTGATGATGGTGATGCGGGCAGCGCCGGCATGTGCTAGTGCGAAGGCGGCAGCGCGGGCAGCGCCGCTTGCGCCGAGGATAACGGTTTCGAGGCCAGTAGGGTTAAGGTGACAGACATCGGTAATTTCTTGGAGAAACGCAGGTGCGTCGGTATTGGTGCCTCGTAGGCGACCGTCTGGTAGGCGAATGATGGTATTAGCGGCCCCAATCTGACCGGCAATATCATCGATTTCGTCAAGCAATGGCAAGATTGCTAATTTGTGCGGCAAGGTGACATTGGCGCCATACATGTGTGGCGCTCGGAGCGAATTGATACGGTCGGGCAGCTCTGCGAGCGGGGTATGCCAGCGTTCGTATTGGGCTGGTAACCCAAAGTACGCAAAGGCTGCATTATGCATGGCCGGTGATTTACTGTGCGCAACCGGATCCCCGATAACTCCGGCAATGCGTATGGGTGTGGTTGACATGGAATCTCCGACGCTATCTATGGTTGGCAGGTGAGATATTGTTGTTCGAATGCCAAAAATTCGTTGTAATTACGAGCAAAATTGTGTTTGCCGGGGGTTTCACATGACGCCACAAAATAGAGATAATTTGCAGTGGCGTCGGGACGGGCTGCAGCGCGCAAGGCCGTTAATCCTGGCGTGCTAATTGGGCCTGGGGGTAGTCCATTTTGGACACGAGTATTGTATGGTCCAGGAACGGCATTGATTTGATCAATAGTCAGATTATCGAGTTTGGGCCACCAATTGGCACTTGTGCCGAGGATATATTGTACCGTAGGGTCTGATTGTAATTTGCCGCCGCCGGTTTCGCCGGCGTTTTCGGGTTTGAGACGGTTCCAAAAGACGGCTGACACCAGCGCCATTTCATCTTGGCGGGTTGCTTCGCGTTGGATAATCGAGGCCATGGTGACGATTTGGTGCACTGTCGTGTCTGGTACTTGGACTTCGCGTTCGATGGTCGCATATTGCTCATCAAAATGGCCCAAGAGTAATTCAACGACATCGGTAATAGTTGCAGTTTCGTTGATGCGATATGTATCGGGGAAGAGGTAGCCTTCGAGGCTTGCTCCTACGGGGATACTACTGAGGTAAACATGCCCTTTACGAAAGCGATCTGCTGATTGGAATGCAGCAAGTGCTGTCTGTTCATCAACGGCAAGTACACCTGAATTACCAACGACTGCAGCGATTTCTTCGATCCGCATCCCTTCGATGATGGTGATTTGTACTTCTTTGACTCGGCTTTGTTGCAACGCTACCATGAGTTCATTCATGGTCATGTTTTGGCGTAACAAGAAATTACCGGCTTGTAATTTACTATCGAGTTGTTGCATACGTGCTAATGCGACAAATAACAATGGTTGCCGAATGAGTTTTTGCTCGGCGAGCCGAGTCGCAATGGAATAGGTTGTTTCACCATTAGAAACAACAAATTCAAGCGGAGTATCATCCGTTCCACCTGGGCGGCGGATTTCGGCAGAGACTAGCATGACTACCGCAGTAGCCACGATTGCCAAAATCGCCAACATTAAAAACACGACACGAAAAAAACGAACCACGACAGCACCTTTCGGCAATATCTACGGTGTGGGAGTAGCCGGTAACAATGGATCAATAGTAGCGGTAGTTTTGGGTGCCGGAGCAACTGTTGCCGTTTCTGCGCCGGGTGCTGACGTTTGTTCTACCGATGTGGTAGGAGCGGGTGTGGTCGTCATCGCCGGCATACGGGTAGGCAATTGGATGTCTTCAATGGGCAGTGCGGTATCTGGTGCAGTGACCAACGACTGATTAATCCAACCAGCACCATCACTTGAACTAATCGATGAGGTCGCTGAACGCTTGGCACCAAGTTTGATTTTGAACCACGTACGATCGGGAGTCGTCGCTAAATAAATAATTTCGTCGTTGTCAACGACTTGACCGACCACATTACTGGCTTGAATCGCGGGTTGGCTCCGTACGTTGCCAGGATTGATAATGATGCCGGTGACGGTTTGCGCCACATTGGGTGTCGGTGCCTCGTTATTCGGTGTCGGCGTGCTTTGTGGTTCGGGTATAAGTGCCCCATCGGCGATAGTTGTGGCAGTCGCCGTTGGTTTGACGCCAATCGTGCTGACTTCGCTCCGAACCCGTTCGAGCACATTCCATGCCAATACGAGCGCTAACAACAATACCACCGTCGATACTGCAGTTTTGAGGATGTCCATCGCTTTAACAAACAGGTTGCTGCCTTGCATTTGATCGATGGCACTTTGGGCTACACCCGCGATGGATTCGCCCCACGTCGTTTTGCTGCGATCGTCTCGGGCGATTTTGCGTAAGGCAAACAAGGCGCGGGTATTGCCCACGACTGATAATGACCGCACTACGCTCCAACGGACATTACTGTTGGGGTGGTTCAGTGCATTAATCAATGGCTGGGCTGCCCGGCGATCACCGATTTCACCGAGGATTTCGGCGGCGCGATAGGCGATTAGCCACGGCCCGTCTGGATTGAGGGCATTGAATAGCGCTGGGAGTGCTGCGGCACCAAGCGACACTAATTCTTCTGGTGCATGGATGTGTGCAGGACTGTCAGGATCGCCCAATGATTGGACGAGGGTAATACAGCGATCATAAATCACTCCCGATGTCGCAATCGGTGCAGTCTGACCATACCCACTTACCGTGGTGGTAACGGTTTGCAATAATTTGTCGAGGTATGAATTTGCACTGGCACGGGTAGTACGGTTTTTGAGTAAATCACGCTGACGAATCCGCAATTGGGTCGATTGGCTTGTTTCGGCGTTGGCACGGTCAGTGGTGCCGCGGCGGGGGTCACGTGGGCGCGTATCTTGATCCATGCTGTCAACTCTATCCTACATACAGAGTGAAAATGTGAACACAACAAAACATTACTGTGCAATTACATACCATTGTAGCATTATCAATTACCGACCGTCAACGTTTGGTAATTGCGGTAATGAGCGTTTTTGCTGATAATCAACTGATTTGACAGTATAATCCAACGAATTCGCTGAAACAATTGCAGACATGAAACCAGACTACGTGGGCACACATATGCGCGCCACCCGTCACGCATGCTACGTAGCGCCACACCACTGCTCGTTGAGTGTGATTTTTTGTGTGAAATCAAACTCACGGTACAATACAATGACAAGGTGAATCGGTATACAAAGGATCGAAAATGCCTGGTTTTTTGGCTGATGCAGACCTCACCGCAAACCCAATTGAACTCCGGCGGCAACAAATTACCGATTACATCGATTTAACCAGTAGCAACCCGACCAGCAATGGACTGCTCTTTCCTGCCGATATTTTGGCTGACGCCGCTGCTCCCTATTGGCACACGCGTCGCTACCAACCTAATCCCCGGGGCTTATTGCCTACCCGCCACGCAATTGCGGGTTACTATGCCCAACGTACACCGGCGCTCATTCTTGACCCCGAACAAGATATTTTTGTCACCGCAAGTACTAGCGAAGCCTATGCCCTCTTGTTTGCCTTGCTGACCAATCCCGGTGATAACGTGCTCGCCCCCCAGATTTCCTACCCGCTGTTTGAATACTTGGCCGAAATGTTCCGCATCGAATTGCGCAGCTACCCCCTCGATCCGCAACGGGGCTGGCGTATCGACCCGTGGCAACTTGCCCGTCTGAGTGACGAACGAACGCGTGCCGTGTTGATTGTGTCGCCCCACAACCCCACAGGTATGGTGGTCAAACAAGCGATTCCCGTCTTGCAATGGCTAGGATTGCCAATTATCTGCGACGAAGTTTTCGCCGAAATGCCCTACGCCATTCCTCATGTCCCCCCGTTGGCTGCCTTGATGCCCCAAGTGCCGATTTTCACACTCAACGGCATCTCAAAAATGTTCGCCTTGCCTGACCTAAAACTGGGCTGGGCGGTGGTGAATCCGCCGGCCCGTCAATACACCGACCGCCTCGAAGTACTCAATGACACCTTGCTCGGCGCCAACGCCGTGACCCAATTTATGTTGCCAACGATTATGCACCGCGGTCAAGACTTTGTGGTGCAGCAACGGCAAGTGATTCAAAAAAACATCGCCACCGTCATGAATATGCTCGCCGATGTGGACTGTGTGCGGGTGCGCGCCCCAGATGCCGGCTATTACCTGTTTATCGAAGTATTGACGACCCAAGACGAAGAAGCCGTTGTACTTCAGTTGCTCGACGCCGGTGTTTTTGTGCATCCAGGATTTTTCTTTGGCTATGACCAAGGGTGCTTTGTGGTGTTGTCGTGTTTGGTGGCCGAACCACGACTTTCGCTCGGTGTGCAACGCTTGATTGCCGGATTACGTCTGATTGTGGCGTTAGATGCCTAATGCACCGTTATTTTTTAAGGAAAAAAGATGAGTAATGACCATAGTACTGCCGACGAACAACTCTTGTTAGCTCCCCACGAAAGTCGCCCGTTCAATCGTACCGATACCTGGCGGGTGTTGCGCATCATGAGCGAGTTTGTGGCCGGCTTCGATGATTTGGCGACCCTTGGCCCGGCGGTGACGATTTTTGGGTCGGCGCGCATCAAAAGCGACGACGATCTCTATCAGGCTACCGTCGATACGGCCCGTTTGATTGGCGAGGCCGGCTACGCGATTATTACCGGCGGTGGTCCCGGTGTGATGGAAGCCGGCAATCAAGGGGCGCGCTTGGCCGGTGTGCCGTCGATTGGGCTCAACATCGAATTACCGTTCGAACAGCACGTCAATCCCTATGTCAGCCAATCCCTCGAGTTCCGCTATTTTTTTGTACGCAAAACGATGCTGGTGAAATATGCCACGGCGTTTGTCTTTTTCCCCGGTGGGTTTGGCACCCTCGACGAGTTGTTCGAAGCAATTACGCTAGTCCAGACGGGCAAAGTCCACAATTTCCCCATCATTTTGTACGATTCCCTGTATTGGCATGGGTTGTTGCAGTGGTTGCGCACCAATGCGGTGGAGCGCCGTATGCTGAGCGAAGCCGAATTAGCCCTCTTGCAAATTGTCGATACACCCGCCGCCGTGCGCGATATCATCGTGACGGCCACTGCCGATCATGTGGCGCGCGAACAAGCTGCCCGTGATGAATTAGCCCGTGTCCATCGCCAAAAATAATGCGGCGCCACGATGTTGGCGGTGTGCTTATGCTTTGGATTCGTCGGCGGCGATTTCATCCAGCAAATCACTTTGCCAGCGCTCCAGCCACGTAATCGCGGCATGCAGGCGGGCGGGGGGCATGGCCCGCAGGGAATGGATCTGGAAAACCCGTACCAATCCCACAAAGATCCCCAAATAGTCGTTGCGTTTGCGCAAGGTAGCCGAGGTCATAGCGGTGTGGCGGGTCATCTTCACCAATTGAGTAGCTCCTTCGTCACTCAGTTGGGCTGGTGTCTGCGTTTCGTGATGGGCGATTTGAGCGTCGAGCTCACGCTCTCCGAGCAGTTGGTGGCGTGCCACGGCGGCGATTTCTTGGGCTTGTACATAGGCTTGATCGAGGTTGTCTTGTTGGTAGCGCGCTCCCACAAAAACATCTTGGGTGGTGGCGCCGTTGGGTTTGAATTGTTGCCACAATACTGACGCGACTTCGTGTTGCCACTGGGCGAGCAGGCTACCTGGTTTGCTGGGCAGCATACTCAACCACAACGGCACCAAATCGACCCGCAAGCAGAGTGCCGGTAGGCGATTGCCCTGCTCGTCGTGGATCCACAGTGGCTTGAGCCCCGCTGCCAGCACAGGGATGCGTCGCAAGGCGCGTTCGTAGCTGGTGGGGGCGAGGTCGAGGCTACGGAGCACGTGGCGTACGGGAATGTATTGTTGGTTGGGGTCAATCCCCAACATGGTCAAAATGTCGGCAGTCGCATAGAATGACGTAGGAATGGTTGGCATACCGGCCTCCTTTGTGATGGTTGTAGCGCTGATGTTTGCGCAGTATTGTGCGCAACACCATGCGTATGCTGATAATAACATGGTGGCTCACCGGTGGGACTTGGTCCA
>CALFIC010000079.1 GCA_937876225.1 uncultured Chloroflexota bacterium
CGACAAAGCGCGCCGCTTACTCTGGCCCATCAAACAAAAATACGGCAACAAATTATCATGGGCCGACTTGCTGGTGCTCACCGGCAACGTCGCCATCGAAGACATGGGCGGCCCCAATCACGGCACCGCCCTCGGCCGGGTCGACATTTGGCACCCTGAAAAAGACATCTACTGGGGCTCCGAAGATACTTGGCTCGGGGACAAGCGCTACGGCGACTCACGCCAAGACCTCGAAAATCCCCTCGCCGCCGTGCAAATGGGCTTGATTTATGTCAACCCAGAAGGCCCCAACGGCAACCCCGACCCCTTGTTGTCGGCCCAAGACGTCCGTGAAACCTTTAAGCGCATGGCCATGAACGACGAAGAAACCTTCGCCCTCGTGGCTGGTGGTCACACCTTTGGTAAGGCCCACGGCAATGGCCCCGCATCAAGCGTCGGTGCCGAACCCGAAGGCGCCCCCATCGAAGCCCAAGGCTTTGGTTGGGCCAGCACCCACAAGAGCGGCAAAGGCGTCGATGCTATCACCAGTGGCATCGAAGGTCCGTGGACGGCCAATCCCACCCAATGGGATATGGGCTACCTCGATTTGCTCTTCAAGTACGAGTGGCAACTGACCAAAAGCCCCGCCGGTGCCCACATCTGGTACCCCGTCAACTGTGCCCCCGAAGACATGGCACCACAGGTCGATGGCAGCGGTCAAAAGGTCCTACCTATGATGACCACCGCCGACATGGCGCTCAAAATGGACCCCATCTACCGCGCCATCGGCGAGCGCTTTGTCAACGATCCCGCTGCCTTTGGCGAAGCCTTTGCCCGCGCCTGGTTCAAACTGTTGCATCGCGACATGGGTCCCAAAAGCAACTACGTGGCCGGTGACTACAAAAACGCCACCTATACCTGGCAAGACCCCATTCCCGCCGCCAGCACCCCCAGTGCCGACCAAATCAGCAAGGCCAAGGCCGCCATCAAGGCCAGCGGGTTGAGCATCAGCACCATGGTCGAAGTCGCCTGGGCCAGCGCTGCTACCTTCCGGGGATCGGACAACCGTGGTGGTGCCAACGGCGCCCGCATTCGCCTCGCGCCACAACGCACCTGGGCCGTCAACAACCCCGCCTTGCTCGACAAAGTGTTGCCCATCTACGAAAAAATCGCCGCCGACACGGGTCTCTCCGTCGCCGACGTGATTGTACTGGCCGGCAATGTCGCCATCGAAAGCGCCAGCGCCGCCACTGTGCCATTTGCCGGCGGACGCGGTGATGCCAACCAAGCCGATACCGATGTCACTAGCTTTGGGCACCTCGAGCTCCGCACCGACGGATTCCGCAACTACGCCGAAAAAGAATTTGCCGTCAGCCCCGAAGAGATGATGCTCGACAAAGCCCAACTCCTCGGCCTCACCCCCGTCGAAATGACGGTGTTGGTGGGTGGCTTGCGGGCCCTCGGCGTCAGCCGCACCGGCGAAGGAGTCTGGAATTCCACTGCCACCCTCGACAACAGCTGGTTCAAGACCCTGCTCAGCATGGAAGTCAAGTGGGAAAAGAGTGGCTATAACAGTTATGTCGCCAAGCACCGCATCAGCGGCGCCCCGGTACGCACTGCAACCCGCATCGACCTGGTCTTTGGTTCCAACTCCGAGTTGCGCGCCATCGCTGAAGTCTATGCCCAAGACGACAACAACGACAAGTTCGTACGCGACTTCATTGCCGCCTGGAACAAAGTCATGAATGCCGATCGTTTCGATTTGCGCTAATCATACGCAGTCAAACTCCCCAATGCGCATTTACAGCGCATTGGGGAGTTTTTTGTCGCCCACATCATGTATTCCACCTGAGCAGAGTTTGCTATAATACGGGCACACACTTGCCCATTCTCCACAAGACGACAACTGTTTGATAGGGAGGTTTGGTATGACCGAAGAAACGCGCCCCAGCAATGCCGCTGCGGATATCTACTATCCGTCGGCCGAAGTCGTTGCGCAAGCCAACATCACCGCCTATATGCACAAAAAAGGCTTTAGTAGCTGGGATGATTTGCACCGCTGGAGCCTCGATCACTCCGAAGAGTTTTGGGGCGAAATGGCCCAACGCCTCGACTGGTACAAACCCTACGTATCAGTTTTTGATGACAGCAACAAGCCTTTTTTCAAATGGTTCACTGGCGGACAAACCAACATCGTCCACAACGCCATTGATCGCCATATGCACACCTGGCGCCGCAACAAACTCGCCTATATCTGGGAAGGCGAAGACGGCACGGTACGCAACTTTTCCTATGCCGACGTCAACCGCGAAGTCAGCCGTCTCGCCAATGTGCTCAAAGCCATGGGCGTCAAAAAAGGCGACATCGTGTCGATTTATCTGCCCCGGGTGCCCGAATTGCCCTTTGCCATGCTGGCCTGTGCCAAAATCGGCGCTGCTCACTCGGTGATTTACGGTGGCTTCTCACACGAAGCCTTACGTGACCGTATCGCCGACGCCCATTCCAAAGTATTGATTACCGCCGACGGCGGCTATATGCGCAACAAAATCGTCGAGCTCAAAAAAATCGCCGACGATGCAATGGCCTCATCGCCCACCATCCAAACTGCCATCGTGCTCAAACGCACCGGCCACCCCGTCGATATGCACGTGGGTCGTGACTACTGGTGGCATGATTTGATGGCCTTGCCGATTGCCAGCGAAGTTTGTGCTACCGAGCCCGTCGATGCCGAAGACCCCTTGTTCATCCTCTACACCTCGGGATCTACCGGCAAGCCCAAAGGGGTGCTCCACACCCATGGCGGCTATTCGGTGGGGATTTCGTCGACATTCCACTTTACGCTGGACGTCAAAGACGACGACATCTACTGGTGTGCCGCTGACCCAGGCTGGATTACCGGCCACTCGTATATCGTCTATGCACCACTCATCGAAGGTGCCACCTCGTTCATCTACGAAGGTGCCCCCAACTACCCCTACCCCAATCGCTGGTGGCAGATGATTGAGCGCTACAAAATCAGTATTTTGTACACCGCACCTACCGCCATCCGTGGCCTCATGCGCTTTGGCGATGCCTGGCCCAAACGCCACGATTTGTCGAGCCTGCGCCTGCTCGGGTCAGTGGGTGAGCCCATCAACCCCGAAGCGTGGCGCTGGTATTACGATATCATCGGTGGTAGTCGCTGCCCCATCATGGATACCTGGTGGCAAACCGAAACCGGGGGCTTCATGATCACCCCCAATCCCACCACCCCCCTCAAACCGGGCTCGGGCACCAAAGGCTTCCTCGGCATCGAAATGGATGTGGTCGACGAGCAGGGCAACAGCAAACCCGACAACGAAGATGGCTTGCTGGTCGCCAAACGCCCCTGGCCATCGATTATGCGTACCATTTTGCATGACCCTGACCGCTACGCCAACCAATACTGGAACAGCGAGCCGGCTGGCATGTATAGCGCCGGCGACTCAGCTCGCCGTGACAAAGATGGCTACTTCTGGGTCATC
>CALFIC010000080.1 GCA_937876225.1 uncultured Chloroflexota bacterium
GGAGTTCAGACGTGTGCTCTTCCGATCTAACTGTCGAAAGGGACGTTACATACGAAATAAATAAAGGCTTATTGTACAAAATATACAAATGAAAACATACAGAAAGTACGAATGATTTCTACACAGGCAAATTTCGATTTTTTTTTAAATACACGCCGAATTGTTTTCTCGTAAAAACTGTGCAAGGCAAATTTCCTGCGTATAACGAGAGGAATCGATGGCCAAGGGACGCACTGTACCAGCCGTAATAATGCTTATTCACGATGCGCTGTTATTATTTTTGATAAAAAAGGAGCTGGCTACGGTGAAGTGCTGATGTCGTCAATGTATAGTGTGCCACTGCTGCCCCAGCCATCGGGTTCATCGTCGAGGACGATGGCCTCGATGGTGATGGGCTCACGCAGGATGCCATCGCCGACGCCGATGCGATCCCACGGGGCAAATTGTGGTGGCAGGTTGGCGTGGATTTGATGCCAGCCTGATGCACCGACGGGAGCCACGGCGACTTGCACGATGGCGCCGTCAACCCCTTTAAGCCAGAGCTTGAGCAGGTTGCTACTATTGTCGCCATAAATCCACAACGCAATGGTGTGACTATGGCGTGGTAACGGCAACAATCGACGATGGCGGAAGACGACATAACGGTTGGCGCCGGCAGGGAAAGAATAGTCGAGAGCCATGGCAAAACTACCGCTTTTGACGATGCGGCGGCTTTGGGTAAAGGTGCCGTAGGGCTCATCGCCGCGAATCCAGACCCCGGGATTGCCTTCAAATGACGAGACGAGCGTGTCAGGTGGGTGTGAGGGTGTTATCGCCGATGGTGTGGCAGCGAGTGCCCGAAATGCCTGCCATACCGGTTTTTTGGGGGCAAAATCATCACTCCCACTGCCCCATGCAATTAGTCCATAGGGGTTGTGTGCTTCGTCTTTGAGGGCATACCAAAAAACGACGTCGACGCCGGATTGCCAGAGTAGAGGGATACCGGTGCGCAAGTTGCTGGCTTGTTGGGTGGCGGTGACGATGCCGGTAGGATCGCGGTCACTGGGACCACTGCTCCAACCGACTTCGGTGGCCCAGACAGGGCGGCGGCCGTAGCGGGCAAAGAGCGGGGCGAGCATGTCGATGGCGGTGGCTAACCCCGAATAATCGGGATGCAATGGATTAACATACGGGTGGATGGCGATAATGCTGACATCATTCCAGAGGCCAGCTTGGGCGGCTTGCCGCAAAAACGCCGGTGCAAAAGGATTGATCCCAGCGGCCACAATGATAGCTTCGGGGGCAACCCGCGCGATGGCGCGGGCGGTGAGATGGACGAGTTTGGCGTAGGCGACGGGATCCGGACTAGGCCGCCAGAAGTAGGGATTGTCGGGTTCGTTCCAGATTTGCCAGTAGTGGATTTGGGTGCGGTAGCGCTGCACGGTATGGGCGGCCCATTGGGCAAAGAGCTCGGGATCGGGGGCGGCGAATGAATAATCGTAGGGGTCATCAGTGGCGTCGGGTGTGGCCCAGCCGGGAGGATGACCAAGTACCCCGAGGATGGGGTGCTGGGGGGCGAGTGCGGCAAAGGTTTGGTCATAAAAATCCCAGTTGGTAGCATCGGGGGTGTGTTGGATGCGATACCAGTGAATATCTTCGCGGACCCACGTGGCACCGCTATCATTGATCGTTGCGACTCCGGCGGGAATTGAGGTGACGAAATGCAAGCGGGTGGCAAGGTGACTATTGATACCGAGTTGCGGGGTAGATGCGGTACGCAACGGGGGAGTGATTGGGTGGTTGACGGGTGTCATCTGCAGGGAGAGCGATATCATCCAGAGTAGGCAACTCCAGAGTCGCCAACCGTGGTTAAGGGGTTGGTACATACATGCTCTGTGGTTGGCTTTGGGCTTGCCATGTGCCTGCAACATCATGGGCAGTACTCGGTGGGATGGTAATTGTGCCGGCATTGGTTATTTTGATGCGGTAGTGACATTTCATGATGGTCGGTGATGTGGTGGCGCTATAAAGTGTAAGTACGGCATTGTCTATCGTGGCATGGCTGTCACGGGGAGGGGTAAGTGCGATGATTTCGCCAATTGTAGGCAGAGGCTCTTGGATGACGAGGTAAGGAATTGCTGCAAACGTGATGACCTCGAGTTCGACAGCGATGATATCGCCGTCGTGGAGCGGTGTACCGGTCGTGAGCGTTTGTCCGTTGGCTGTGGTGTAACGCCGCAGTATGCGCACCGTATCACTATCAATTGGGGTTGGTTGGGGATGGGTAATACCTACCAACACCGGCGCATTGCTGGTAATGGTGACATCTTCGTTGAGGGCTATACCGGGTGATACCGCATTGTTTTGATTGAGATGCCCGTGTTGATCGAGGATGGTGGTTTGTTGACGCCCATCAAGTGTGCGAAATAGTGTGTCACGCATAGCCCACATGCGGGCATTGGTGATGATATCGCTCCAGCCATCACTGCCACGGCTACTCAATAGCATTGATTGGATTTGATTGGTGATGCTGGTGCTCACTGAAGTACGTAGAGTTGCTTGCAAAATCAAGGCATTGACACTATCGCTACTATGAAATCCTGCGGTGGCAGGGTCAGCGTGCCAGGTCAGTCCACGAGGGGTGGTATGACTACGAGAGAGGAGTTCGTTGAGTAATGCGGGAATGGCATAGGCTTGGTCGTGAGGGAGTACCAGCAATAACGCTGCGATTCCTTCGTTTCCTAAGCCGGCGGGATTGCTACACAGACGTGCAAATATGTGGGAATCATTCCACCCCGTTTGGACTAAGGCGCGTACGATAAGGGCATGGATGGTGGCAGGGAGTTGGGGATTAACGACTTGTTGTTGTAGGTAGGTGATGGCTGGTTGATAACTAGCAGGTGGAATCCCGGCGCTCGCCAACGCACTTACCACATCGGTGGTGATTAATGGGTCGGGAGGCAGGTTATTTCCCCAGCCCCAGCCACCTGTTGAGGATTGGATGAGCATGAGACGGGTGCGTAATTGATTTCGTTCTGCGGGTGAATCACTGAGCCAGAGTCGATGGGCTAGTTGACTAGGATTGTTGGGGTCATAGGGTTCGTTCATCATGGCTCGGAATAATTCATCGCGTTGAGAAATGACATCAAATACTGGTGTTGAATTGTCGGTATTGATGATTGTTTTGCCTTGGAGCATAAATCCATCTTGGGTAGTATTTGTAAGTGGCACAGTTACGCGCGGTTGCCAACTAACACGAGCGCCCCGACTACTTGATAGCGTAAGCTGTGGGTGCAATGTGGTTATTTTGGCGTGCCAATAATAGATACTTACACCATTTGCATCACTTATTACGGTGGTATCGTTGGGGACTCCGCTTAATATCATGCCGGTACTCGTAATCGTGAGGGTAGATTGGGATGTCGGTATGGAATCCTTGAGTGTGACGGTAACAATAACGTCATCACCAATCCGACTTGTGGTTGGTGCATTGATGCTGAGCTGTTGAGTACGGATGATAGGGAGCACTACCTGATTGTTGCGTACACAAGCTGGATTGTGTTGGAGTACATCAATGATGAATGTGGTTGATTGATTGTCATCAGCGAGATTGAGTGAAACGATGCCATTGGCATCGCTGTGTAATGCAGGATACCACTCCCACAAGGTGCCATCAACCGGGCGTTGTACCCGGATCGCTACGGTGCTGTGGGGGGTAGTCGTAAGGGTAAGGGGAATCGTACCGTGTGTGATGGCTTGTTGTTTTATGGTGGTGGCATTGCACATAGGGGTGCTGACGGTAGATATGTATTGGCGGAGTGGTCCGGTCGCTGTTTGGGCGGCGATGGTAAGCATCGTGGTTGAAATTGGTACTGTAGTGGAAATGATGCCGTTTTGGATGGGCGTCCATGCGGCGTGGATTCCACTTGCATCGAATTGGGCAACCAGTGCGGTTGCAGGTGTGGTCGTCCCATAAAAAAAGCGCATGACGTCATTGCTATAGATGATTGGCATCTCGGGGACGAGGAATGGTGTGGTGGGTACGGTGCCGACGGTGAACGACTGTTGGTGTGTGAGTTCACCATCAGTGGCGGTAATCAGCCATTGCCCTTGCGGGATGGCTAATGCCAGGGCGACATGTCCTTGGGCATCGCTGGTGACGGTGCGGCGGATTGCCATGTAGCCTTTGGTGTTTTTGACGGTTAATTTGATGGGGCGGACAAGGTTTTGGTTATTGGGATCATCGATTTGTAAATGTACGGTGCTGTATTTGCCAGATTGCACCCATTGCTGAGGCGTATCGATTCGGAGTGTGCGTTGTGGTGTGGAAGGGACAATCGTAATCACACTTTCACTGTGGATATGCGCCACGATAGTGATTGGTGCGTCAGCAGTGGTATTGAAGTGAAATTCCCCATTGACGTTGCTTGTGGTGGCGCCAGTCTGGGTGTTTTGGCGCCAATAAATGGTTGCATTGGCAATTGGTTGCATGGCATTATCGGTAACCGTACCATCATAGCCCTCACGTGATGTCGGATGCTGATGAATAACAAGATGGGTGCTGGGTGGCGGATGGATGATGATTGTAGGGGCATCGACGATATCATCACCGCATACGGTATAGATGCCAAAGGCGATGTTATCGGGAATAGTGATGGTTACCTGCGTGGCAGTTTGGTATTGGGCAAAAGTCATAGGTTGGGTCTGTATTTGCATGCCGGTGGCGTCGCAGAGCGAAATCTGGCTGCTGCGTGGTGAGAGTGTGTCGTCGCTGCGGGCGGCAGTAATATCAATTTGGCTCCCGATGACGGCGGTGGTGTGGTTACTAATTATATGAATTGGTGATGATTGTAGCGATGGATGAGTGATTGTAACGACTGCGGCATCTGGTGGATTGCTATCATCGAGTACGACAAATTTTGTCCCTTGGGGATGGGGGCGACTTATCCAAATACCACGTGCATCACTTTGGGCTTGTTCGATTAATTGCCCTTCTTGGAATAATGTAATTGTTGAGGGATTGTTTGATTGGGTAGTGTGTGTGCCAGCGATTATGTTGCCGCCGAGGGTAATGATATTTAGGGTGCTTGGCAATATGCGCATGACGCGGATATCACTACTGCCATTATTTCCTTTTCCGATTGCTAAGAGATAGCGACTTGGTGGTGTTTGCCAAATGGATGGTGGTACGACAAATCGTTGCATGTTTTGTGGATTGGTGATTGTTTGGGTGTCGAGCAGGGGGAGATTATAGCGCTTGGGGTCGAGTTGTTGCAAGGTCAAATTGTCCATGCCAAGGACTCGAATAAGCATGGCTGGGGGCAACGCATAGAGTTGCAGGTGAAGCGTATGGAGATTTTGACTATCGATAACGATACCTGTTTTGGGAGTGAATGGAACAATACTTCCTGGGGCGCCCGGCAAAATGAGGTGCGATATCGTCGTGTCTATTTGGAGCTGACTGCTAATCGCCGTACTCAGGGTAATCCCCGTACTACTGCGTAAGGTATGGTTGATCGTAATTATGGGTTGTATATTGGCTGGCCAAAGTGCCAGTACTCGAATATCACGACCATTACTGGTTATTTTGGCGGGATTGAGCGGTGGTGGATTCAGACTGACGGCATCGGTAATGGTCTGCGTATCAATGTCTGTATTAAACACAAAACGAACATCTTGGTTGGGTGCGAGTATTTGACCGTCCCCAGGGCTACGGGCAATTAAGCGGAGTGCAGGGGTCGTGGTAAAGCGAATGTGTTGGTAGGCGAGGGTTGTGGCTGCGCCTCCAATTTGGATTTGGTACGTGGTGCCGATTTGCCATTGTGGCTGGGGGGTGATAATGACATTGATGCTATCGTTATCACTTGCCACAATATCAATGCGCGTAGGTGTTGCCGGTACAAGGGCAATAGATGCACGTAACAGTCGGGTATCGATCACCCCTGTGACCTTAAAGGTAATTGGGGTGTTTAGGGCGATGTTTTGGCTATTATTTGCGGGAATTACTTGGTCAATGTGGGTTGCGATGGTATGGAATTGCCACGTGAGTGGCGTGCTAAGCTGTTGCCCGTTGATATCGAGGAGGTGGGGCGTATTGGTAATGGTATAACGACTATCGGCACGCCAATGATCTGGACGAAAAACGAGCGTTGTCTGGTCTAGCCATTCTATCGTCCCACTAATAGGTGGGGTGATTTGTAAAAGGGTATTTGGGATGGATTGTGCGACTTGGTGTTGGGCAACCATTGGTTGCGAAAATCGGATTACCGCAAACGTGCTTAATGCCACATCATGGCTTTTATTTTCAGGGATTAAGGTTTGGATATGCAGGCCGGGTGCCGTCGTAAATTGCATATTCCACGCATGGTCTATGCCCCCATCGACAGCAGAATCTGCGGTAATCGTGAGCGTATAGCGCGTATCTGGTTGCCAAGGGGTTGTCGGGGTGATGGTGAGGGTGGTGTTGTTTGTGTCCCACGTCGTACGGTATTGGTGGTATGGCGCTATTTGGAGGGCTGTGGTGAGTGCATTCGGGGAGATATGTCGACTAAATACAAGCGTAATCGGTTGATTGATTGCGATGTTGTGTGTATCGAATGGTTGGGTTACCGTAATGGTAATCGGTGGAATATGCCATAATGAATGTATCCCGTACCATACCGTAAGTATGATAGGAATAACCACAATCACCACAAGGAACGTCATCCAAAAACGTCGCAAGCGGTATATGATGCGCATGAGCATGCGTTGTCGTTGCGGGGATAGTTGTTGCATGATTTCTTGGCTCGATTATAGCACGGAGGTATATGCATCGCATAGCCTATGACTACTCAATTAACACCACAACTCCTTTTGCACGCGTATAGTACCGGTCATTTCCCTATGGATAACAACGGTAAAATTGCGTGGTATAACCCAAATCCACGGGGGATTATTCCGATTGATGAACACTTTTATGTGCCATCACGCTTAGCGCGTACGTACCGTTCACAACGCTATACCGTGACGAGCGATCGGGCATTTAGTGCAGTGATGCAGGCTTGTGCCGTGCCGCGCCCCGAATCACCAGGGAGCTGGATTTCCTCTGAATTTGTGGCTGTGTATACCCAGCTTCACCAGCTCGGCTACGCTCATAGTGTCGAAACGTGGTGTGATGGCGAACTGGTGGGGGGATTGTATGGCGTGGCACTTGGGGGACTGTTCGCCGGCGAAAGTATGTTTAGTCAGGCCCGCGATGCCAGCAAAGTGGCCTTGATTGCCTTGGTCGAACGGTTACGGCGGGGTGGATTTGTAATCCTCGATACGCAGTGGGTGACACCACATTTGGCGCAATTTGGGGCGTTTTGGATGCCCCAAGCACAATATTTGCAACTATTACCACAGGTTATTCAACGCCCCACCCAATGGATTCAATCGCTCTAAATTCAACAATTGATTGATAGAAATTAGACACGGTAACGCACAGATGCTGCGCATGGTAGTTTTGTCATGTATGAAAAATCTGGCTGGACATTGCGCCCACTAATGCCCAATGAGTATGGGAATCATTTGACGAATGGCGTCGGCAGGTATGGCATAGCCAATCCCTTCAAAGCTCCCGCTACTACTTTGGATAGCGGTAGTAATCCCAAGCACTGCCCCATTGACGTCAATCAAGACCCCTCCTGAGCTACCTGGATTTACGGCAGCGTCTATTTGGAGGATATTGGTATCAGGATTGCCATCGAGGGTACGCCCCACTGCGCTAATCGTGCCGAGGGTCATGGTGTCCCGCAACCCAAGTGGATTGCCGATAGTCATGACCCACATACCGGTCATCGGTGTGCGTTGACTCAGCTGCAGTGGTGCAATATCGACGGGTTGTGACAACGCCAGCACTGCCAAATCGCTGGCTTCGTCACGTCCAATCACCGTCGCAGTGATTTCGCTACTATTGCCAAACCGCACGAGATACTCATTGCGATCACTGACTACATGGGCGTTGGTGACGACATGACCTTGATCATCATACAAAAAACCACTCCCTTGGGACATCACCATACTCCGTGGCGCATCGCCAGGGTGAATCGCAGGATGACTAAAGGTGATGTCGATACTCGCTACTGCAGGTACCGTTTGTTGAAAAATACGCATCGTTTGTGATTCAACCGCTGCTAGCGGTGCCGCAGCTGTCGCATCGAGGAGCGTCACCGCTGCCCGTGTGGGGAATGGGGTGCGTGGTAATTGCTCGCGAATTGCGGTGGGTACCACTGGTGTCTCTGTGGCACTGGTGAAATCTAATTGACTGTGAAAAGTACTCTGGCGATAACTACATCCCACCAGCAATATCAGTAATCCCAGTACCCAAAAATTCAGTTGATTTTTTACCATACATTTGCCAATGCGACATCAATAGTAGGATAGCGAAAGGAAAAACCGGCAGCGGCCAACCGTGCTGACAAGACGGACTGCCCGCCAATCAAGAGCGCATCGGCCATTTCGCCAAACAACAACCGTAATGCAAATTGGGGTACCGGCAACCATGATGGTCGATGGAGGCGCTGGGCAATGGCGCTACTGAGGGTGTGATTGTTGACAGGATGTGGCGCGCAGGCGTTATAGACGCCCGTGGCGTGTTCGTTATCAATCGCCCAGAGTAATAATTGCACCATGTCGGTGATATGAATCCACGAAATCATTTGCGTGCCGGGGAGTACCGGACCACCCACAAAAAACCGAAACGGCAAGGCCATCAATGGCAATGCCCCACTGGTACTATCGAGGACTACACCGGTGCGGAGAATTACACTGCGCATCCCAAGGGTGGCAGCAGGGGTAGCGGCAGATTCCCAATCAACACATAATTTTGCCAAAAAATCCGCGCCTGCAGGGGCTGCTTCGGTGGTTGCGATGGCATTTATCCCATAATACCCTGCACCTGATGAAGAAATAAACGTCGTTGGTTTGTGGGGCATCTGTGCCACTGCATCCAGCAATTGTTGGGTTGCGTTGACCCGACTCGTGACGAGGGTCTGCTTGTAGGCGGGTGTCCAGCGGGTGCCAGCGATTGAAGCACCGACCAAATTGACGATGGTGTCGCACCCGGTTAGGGCAGTGGTAGTGGCATGGGTATCGCGGGGATTCCATAATGCGCGTTGGGCCGCTGTCGGCAGCGTGCCTTGGTGTTGTGGATTGCGGGTAAATGCAACGACGTGGTCGCCGCGTGCGATGAGCGCATGACTCAATGCGCTGCCGATAAGGCCGCTAGCTCCGGTGATGGCGATATGCCGTGGCATGCAAACTCCGTTTTTTAAGAGGGGACACAATAATTGAAGGTATAACAATACTATTATTATATGATACGAACCGGGTATTACTGCTGTGACGATGTGATAACCAGGCCCGGCCACAACGAACAAAAAAACAGACCGGCAGTGCTCCCAGCGATAGCGCCATTGACCAACAATACTTCGTAGCTGGCAGTGGGCCAGTAGTGGATTTCGAGCCACCACAAGCCAAATGGAATAGCTGCAGTAACGAGTCGGAACGCCCAATGCCAACCAAACCACCGTGGTAGTGATTGTTGACGTTGCCCCCACTGTACGCCAAACCACGCCAACCACAAGCCAATGGTGGCACCCCAGCACCGCGTACATACCGCCATCGGGGCGCCGAGTAATTCATACGATTTGGCTGGTGTAGGACACACATAAGTGCTGAGTAGATTGCGGGCCAACCAACCAAGGTCGGTCATGATAGGTAAACCAGTGGCGATAAAGAGGGCTGCGGTGGGTGGTCCAAAAAAAAGCACCACTAGGAATACACGATACGGCCAGGTCGACCATGTGCGTTGTGGCATGGTGGTTATCATTGAAAATCTCGTTTGAGGCGTTGGCGTGCCTGCCAGAGTAAGCCGATCTTGTGCCAAAACGGTACAAAGGCTCGCTTGGTAAATACATCGTAATCATGCTGATGAATGCTATCGAGGATGCCACGGTAAATTGTTGCGGCAGCTGCAATAGCGAGGCTACTATCGGGATTAAGCAGGCCAATCCCTGGCCAGGATTCTTCGTACAAGGCATGCGCACGGGCACTTTGGAAGCGCATCAAGGCTTTGAAGCGCGGGCTCCGTTGCTGGGCAAATATTTCGGCTTCATCAACCCCAAAAGCCACTAAATCTTCTTGGGGGATGTAGATGCGCCCGCGCCCGGCGTCTTCGCCAATGTCACGCAAGATGTTGGTGAGCTGGAGCGCCACGCCTAATTTGACGGCATAATCGACGGCTTCTTCGACATGGCCAATGATTTGCATCGAAATCAAGCCAACGACAGAGGCGACCCGATAGCAATACATCCACAAATCTGCAAAGGTGGCGTAGCGTGTCACCGTGAGATCCATGGCAATACCAGCTAATAATTCGTCGATAAGTTCTTGCGAGATATTATAGCGGGCGACAGTGTCGTGCCATGCAATCAAGACCGGGTTGTCGTGGGGGGTGGCACGATGATGCACCAAATTGACCCAGTGTGCCAGGGCATGGGGGGCGGAGCCAGCTGCGGCTTGGTCGACAATATCATCACTCGTACGACAAAACGCATAGAGTGCGCGGATTGCTTGTCGCTTGGCTGGGGGGAGTAACTCTGTACTCAAATAAAAACTTTTGGAGTGGTGACGGGTCATTGCGACACAGGTGGCATATGCCGCCGTGCGTTCTGCATCAGTAATTGTATGATAATCATTGGCGACCCGTGAATGATCGCTATGGTCAATAAAACGTTTTAGGCTATCTAATAACGCTGTTGCATCGCCAGCGGGCGGACGCAACACGGTTTCGGTATGTTGTGTTAACATAATATCTCTTTCGCCGGGGCGTATAGCATTAACCAGCATAGACCAAAATTGCACACAACTAGCCATAGATGTAGTACATGTTGTGGTGAATAGTGAATATATGCAGTATGATACTGTGATAATGATAGCATAATATCACAACGATTTGGGGTAATGCAGAAAACAAAAATTCTACAACACTACTACATTACATATGCAGATAATAAAAATAGGCAAGTGCGCACTTCCTCGTCACATACAATGTCAAATGATGTGAGACGAGGAAGTGCGGCATGGGTTTTAGGTTGATCGCGCTAATAGCGTCGCGACATTTTCTGTTAATTCACGGGCATCATATCCCAGAAAGTGCCCTGGTATGGTGGTGCGTAATGTTGGTTCGAGGTTGAAAATCCGACCACCGTACCCAAAACGCATATGGGGGTAGCTTTTTTGGATAGCGACGGCGACTTCTTGTAGTGAATGTGCGGCATCGACGGTGGTCGCAGACAAACAGACCATGTCTGGGTGTACTTTGGTGATTGTTTCGAGCAAATCACTCAAAGGGACGCGGGCACCGAGGTAGATGACCTTCCAGCCCCGCCGTACCAAAAAGAGGCTGGCAAACAAAATACCCATGTCGTGGGGTTCGTTGGGAGCACAGCCCACGATAATCGTCTCGCGGGTGGCTACGGTCTCGAAAATATTAATCAAGCTGGCGAGTTTGCGGCGCATAAACTCGGTGGCAAAATGCTCCGAAGCGATGTTGATTTCGCCACGGTGCCAGCGTTCGCCGATTTCGACCATAACCGGTTGGATTAATTCAAGTAATACTTGTTCGAATGGATGGAGGGAAAAAGCCTCGCTTAGCAAACGATCCGAGGCACCTGCATCAAAACTGGTAAGTGTGCGCGTTAGTTCTTGGACCAATTGGTCAAGTCCACGGGTGATATTAGCGGCGGGAAGGGTTTCTTCGTCCTCTAGGACATTGCTGAGCAACATGACGGCATGACTGATATTCATGCCTTCGGCGGTGCGGTCACGCAACCAGCGGATTATCGCGATGTCACGCTCTGAATACAAGCGATGCCCACCTTGGGTCCGTTGTGGACGAGGTACTCCGTAGCGCCGTTCCCAGGCTCGGAATGTGTCTGGCGGCACAGAAGTATCGAGCGCCACCGCCTTCGTGTTGAATACCGGCGCAAGCGATAGTTGCGTCAGAGATGGAGGTATTGCCATAGTTGCACTTCCTTTTGCCCCATTAGGTGGGTTATTTCGCAACTATAGCATGATGCACAGATTTTGTCAATGTTTTGTGTAGGTATGCACAGATTCGATAGTGTTTGCATAAATAAATAGTACGGCGACACAAAAATACGCATATATAGCTAACACATTAATAGATTGCCGGAAATTGTGTGTGACACAACGGGCATATCGGTAAGAGGCGAGTGGTGGTAGTGTGTGGTGCTTATTCACGTCACGCCAGGATATTTTTTACAAAGAAGAAAATAACAGCGCCATGACTACATGAGGCGCGCACTGGCGATAGCGTTTATTTGGGGGAATCCGGTGCGAATCGACTGCCAATCGAGGCCACGATTTTCGCTATACCATACGGTGCCGTTATCATCACCGACCCATACCCGATCAGGGTGGTAGGTGGTGGGGTGGATAACGCGCGGGATGATGGCTGGGGCACTGATCTGCCATGTCGTGTGGTAACTCCATAGCTGTTGCTGGGCGACCCCGAGCAACGCAAACGGCGTACCAGATAATAGTGTCGCGGTCTGCCACCCGGCTGGCGGAGTGGGAATGACCCCGTTATCCCCGCTCCAGTGCTGATCGTTGGTACGAGTTAGCCGCTGTGTACCATCGTTACTCAGGGAGATAGTTTCCCCAATAGCAGTGCGCTGCCACGTCAATCCGCCATCGCTACTGAGCTGACTCGTGGTTGCATCGCCATACCAAATCGTATCACCACCAGCACTGAGTTGGGTTGCATTGCCGAGTGTGTGCCACGTCATGCCGACATCGTGGCTGATATACGCCAGCGTGCCATCATGCGCTACGATGCGTGCAGGTGTGGTGCGGGAGGCGATGAATTGGTGCATGGATGGCATACCAATGGGGTGCCATTCTTGGCCGCCATCAGTGCTCCGCCAATTGGTAGTGGTTCCACTTGCGATGAGCATGGTAGGGTCGAGGGGGTTGGCCCAGATTGCTGTGATGGGGTGTGATTGCAGAGCGTGGCCCGCTTTAAGCCAGCGCCCGATACCGCCAGGATTACTCAAGGTCCATACGCCGTCCGCAGTGGCGATAAATACTAATTCTGCTTTGGCCATGATTTAGGCTCCTGTGCGGGTAGCGTTGATAAACCAAACGATTCCGGTAATGGTACTTGATTGGATGTGCCAGCCATAACGCGCCAGCTGGGCAATAATTGCATCAGGGTCAAAAAACGTAATTCCCCCGGGCGCAAGTGCCGCTTGGGTTATTTTGCCAAAAAACGAAGTGGCACGGATAAGCGCCATGTTGATCAAGGTGCTCGTAGGAGTAGCAATGCGTGAAATTTCGGCGAATACGCGTGGGATCTCTTCCATTTCGTTGAGTGATCCGCCGATGACGATACCGTCTGCTACGCCGCCCGGCATTGGTAAGATCCGGGCATCGGCCCGGATGTAACTAATCGGTAGGCGAGCGGCCTCGGCCCGACGTTGGGCTTCGATGAGCATTGGCATGGAGCGGTCGATGCCAATGATGGATTTTTGGGGATAGGCTTTGGCGATGAGACGCGCATAGAGCCCATTGGAGCAGGCCAGGTCTACGATTAATCCGCGCGTATGCGTGTACGCTTCACGAAGGATGGCTTGTTCGCGGTCATAGCCAAATGAGGTGCCGCTAAGGATACTTAGTGCATACGGACGCCATATTCGCTCATAGGCCCATGCCGTTAGCCACCATTCGTTGCTCCAGGCTGCCATGCTGTGTGGACGTGTTGGCGTGAGTAAATCGAGGATGCCTTGGCGAATATCATAAGTATGGGTATTGCGGGTACAGCGCACACTGCCATGCGTCCCATCACCGATATGGAGCCGGAGTGCGGCGTGGCAAGCTGGACAACGGAGATAGACTAGATCAGCGAGTTGCATAATATCCCTTTCGTGGTGGCGTGTGTAGGAACTCATGCCTACCATGAGGGAAACGAATAGCGGGTAATTTTAGTAGCGTGGAATCGTTGGATCAACGAGTTGTGACCAGGCATCGATGCCACCACTCATATTGGATACATTCTTGAATCCGAAGCGTTGTGTGAGGGTCGCAGCTACATGTGCGCTCCGCATCCCATGATGACACATTACCACGATTGTCGTATCACGGTCAATTCCGGTGACCCAATCGAATGACATACTCATCGGATGTAATTTGGCATCATCAATACGAGCAATGGCATATTCTTCTGGCTCCCGTACATCGATGAGCTGGAATAATTCGTTGCGCTCACGCATGGCGGCTACTTCTTGGACGCTCAGTTGGTTGTACAGCGGATGGGTATTCATATGCAAAACCCTTAAATCAATGTAAGTATATTAATTCAATTATTTATATAATACCATAACCGAAATAACAATAGCACAACAGGCGATTTATGATTGATATTGATACTATATCGGTGGGTATATAAAAAAACAACACCTCTTCGCATTGCGAAGAGGTGTTGTCCGCTGAACAGGGAATTAGTGGCTGCCGCAGCTGCCACAACCGCCGCCGTTGCTGTATTCGTCTGCATCTTCGCCGCCCTCTTCTTTGGAGCGGAACGAGTGACCACAGCCACAGCTTGATTGGGCGTTGGGGTTATCGATTTTGAAGGCGCCTTGGAGCATGTTGTCTTGTTGGAACGAAATGGTAGCACCGGTCAAGTAGCGTGCGCTGATGGGGTCAAGCATCACGTTGAGGCCGTGTGCGGTCCACGTGGTGTCGCCTTCGCGGGGCTCGTTGTCAAAGGTCATGCCGTATTGCATGCCTGAGCAACCGCCACCCGACACAAATACGCGCAAGGCGTAATCGGTCAAATCACGCTCTTGCATCATGCTTGCTAACCGTTCGGCTGCAGCTGGGGTGATATTGATGGTTGGTGCAGCTGGCACAAACTCACGGAGCTGAATGTTCTGGTCGAGCAACGTCATCTCTGACCTCCTCTAGTAAACAAAAAATATCGAATACGAACGTATTCGTTTGGATAGTATAGCAGAGATAATAAAAACTGACAACCTTGTTTCTATTTGCGTATAGAGGGTGTGTCAAATCGGTATCCTGGGCGCTCTCCATAATCACTATAGACAAATTAGCACATATGTGCTAATTTAGAGCAGACTAGATTACCACAGTATTACAAAGGAGTCCCGATGCGGACAATTATGCACGTAGACCTCGATGCTTTTTTTTGTGCGGTCGAACAGCGCCGTAATCCTGCCTTGGCTGGCAAAGCCTTTGTGGTGGCGGGGCGATCTGACGAGCGGGGCGTCGTCGCAACTGCTTCATACGCCGCCCGGGCCTACGGCATCAAGGCCGGTACCCCTACAGCTCGCGCCCAACAACTCTGTCGCGACATCATCGTGGTCAGGCCGCGCTATCCCGATTATGTAGCGGCCGCAGCCGAAGTCATGCAGGTGTTGCAGTCCGAGACGGTGTTGGTCGAACAGGCCTCGATCGATGAAGCCTATGTCGATTTGTCGGGGCTGACAGAATCCCCGGTGCGGGTGGCCCGGCGTGTGCGCGCTCGCGTGCACCACGAACTGCAATTATCGTTGTCGTGTGGGATTGCCAGCAACAAATTGGTCGCCAAGGCCGCTACCGATATCGGCAAACAATTGGCTCGTGACGGCACGATGCCCCAGGCGATTTATGCCGTGCCCCAAGGCGAAGAAGCGCGCTTCCTCGCCCCGCTCCCCGTCGACACCTTGTGTGGGATTGGCCCCAAAACTACCCAGCGCTTACATGCGCTAGGCATCACAACGCTCGGCGAAATCGGCTGGACCCGTGAAGCCGATATCCGGGCAGCGTTTTCGCCCCGCCAAGCCAACGAACTCATCCGCTGGGCCCGGGGGATCGATCATACGCCCCTCGTATTTATGCGCCCGCCCAAATCACTCTCGCACGAAACGACTTTTATGCGCGATACCAGCGATGTGCTGGTGGTCGAAAGTACGTTGCTGACACTGACCTATGAGCTGGCCCGGCGTCTGCAGCGCAAACAATTGCGCTGTTATGTGGTGAGTTGCCGGATTCGCTGGGATATGCGCGAATCAGTAGCACGCCAAGCGCGCTTGGTGCGTGCTAGCGACCAAGGTGACGAAATCTACGCGCGGGTGCATGATTTGTTGCATTATTTGTGGGATGGCAAACGGGCGATTCGTTTGGTGGGGGTAGGGGTGTCGCAACTCGGTGATTATCCGGCCCAACTCGGTTTGTGGGACAGTCTCACCAGCGCAGATGCTGAGCAACAGGCGCAGCGTGTGATTGTGGCCGCCGAGCAATTCCTCGGTCGGCCGTTGTCAACGCACCGGCTGGCGCAGCCCGGCCCCAAACGCTGGACGCCGGCCGACCTAACCCCCGAGCGCTGACATACCGCGGATGGTAGGCAAAATATTGTCGGACAAGCCATGCCCCCACGGTTTGATGGCGACGGCGTGGCGCACAATCTGCATCAGCTCAGCATCATCAACCCCGGCCCGCAAGGCTGCGCGCAGATCGACTTCGTCATCGCGCAACAGACAGAGGTGCAAGCGGCCGTCGGCGGTGAGACGCATGCGATTGCAGGTACTACAAAACGGCTCGCTGACCGAGCTAATAAACCCAATACTCCCTTTGGCGTGGGCAATGCGGTAGCGATGGGCAGGGTCGGCGGCATGCATGCCCAAATCGGCCAATGGGCCGAATTCAGCTTCGATACGCGCAATCAATTCGCTACTCGGTACCACACCGTCGTTGGCCACCTCGGCGATGCCGGTGAGGGGCATTACTTCGATAAAGCGAATATCCCAGGCCCGTTCGAGGGTCAAGGCGGCCACGTCGATGACGTCGTCGTCGTTGAGCCCGCGCACCACCACCATGTTGAGCTTGATAGGCAACAATCCGGCATCTTCGGCGGCAGTAATCCCCGCCCAGACATCGCTTAGCTTGGCGCCGCGCGTCATGTGTTTGAAGCGCTCGGCATTGAGTGAGTCGATGCTGATATTGACGCGGTCGAGCCCGGCCGCTTTGAGGTCGGCGGCAATCGGGGCCAATTTGACGGCGTTGGTGGTCATGGCGATATGCTCGATGCCGGGGATGGCTTTGATTTGCGCCACCAGCGACACCAAATCGCGGCGTAAGGTGGGCTCACCCCCCGTCAAACGGATTTTGCGGAAGCCTACCGCCGCCGTAGCGCGGATGACTCGCAACAATTCGTCGTTGCTGAGTAATTCGTCTTTGGGCATGAACTGCATGCCGTGTTCGGGCATGCAATAGACGCAGCGCAGATTACAGCGGTCGGTCAACGAAATACGCAAATAATCGATGCGCCGGCCATAATTGTCGTGGGCTGGTTGATCGCTGGCATAACGTGGCCGGGGCGTGGTGAGTGGGTCGATGAGGGATATCGGTTGCAGGCGGTTTTCTTCGTATTGCATCGCATATTATCCTCTCCGTACATCACCATCTGCGCATGGCAACATGCGGCTCTGCTTCATGTTGGTGGGTAATTGTTTTTATAAAAAACGAAGCTGGGCGCTGGTGAATCGAGGCAATGGAGCGCAAATTACGCCCCATCACCATCACAAAATTAGACGTTTTCGAGGACGCTGACACGGGCGGCCAGGCGTTGCGCAATAGTGCGGAATACCTCGGCGTAGGCGTCTTGGTTGTCGCTTAGGACCGCAGGACGGCCGTCGTCGCCACCAGCGCGGATGCTCATCCCCAAGGGGATTTGGCCCAGCAATGGTACGCCCAAGCGCTCACCCAAGCCAGCAGCGGCGCCACTGCCAAAGATGTCGTAGCGGGCGCCGGTATCGGGGGCGATGAAGTAGGCCATGTTTTCGATCAGACCCAACAACGGCACATTGACCTTGCGGAACATTTCCATGCTTTTGACGACGTCAATCGCTGCCACTTGTTGGGGGGTGGTGACGGTGACGGCCCCCGTCAAGCCGACGTTTTGCAACGACTGTGCCAACGTCAAGGCGATATCGCCGGTGCCTGGAGGCATGTCGATAATCAAATAATCGAGGGGTGCCCAATCGACTTGATAGAGGAATTGGCGCAGGAGTTGCGACACCATTGGGCCACGCCAAATCACCGGCTGACTTTCGTCAACCAAAAACCCTACCGACATCAGTTTGATACCATGGGCTTGCAGGGGGATCATGCGCGGTTGGCCGTCGGGGCCTGGCTCGGCCTCGGGTTGACCGGTCACCCCCATCATCAAGGGGATCGACGGACCATAGATGTCGGCATCGAGCAAGCCGACCTTGGCACCTTCGCGGGCCAAGGCCGTCGCCAAATTGACGGCCACGGTTGATTTGCCGACGCCACCCTTGCCGGCCGATACGGCGATGACGTGACTCACGCCGGGGATGGCTGCTTTGTCGATGATGCCACCGCGCGGTTTGACTTGGGCGGTGAATTCGATGGTGATATTGTCGATCGCCACGCCGGCGATGCGGGTCAGCGCTTCTTCGCAGGAGGTGCGGATTTCGTGCTTGAGAGGGCAGGCCGGGGTGGTTAATTCAATGGCAAAACTGACTTTGTCGCCGCTAATGACCACATTTTGGATCATTTTGCGTGATACCAAGTCCCCACCCAATTCGGGCTCTTGGACGGTGCGCAAGGCATCGAGGATCTGCGCTTCGCTGAAACTATTGCGTGAAAATAACGCCATGATGACCTACATGCTTATTCAATAAGTAAAACTATACCTATTGTAGCATATCCCACATGATTATTCGGGCAGCGTCCGTAGGGAGCTGGGATGGAGCAAGTCGGTGACGATATGTTGTTGCCCTAAATGCTGGGTGACGATGGTGGTGACGTGGTGGTGGGTGAGGCGGCAATAGCGGATGGGACCGGGCCAAATCGTCAGATTGGGACCGTCGTCACAGCGTCCTTGGCACCCACTGGCGCGCACGTCGCAACGTGCCGTGAGGTCGGCTTTTTCGAGGGCGTTGATGAGCGTCGGGCGCAACGTTTCGCCATGACAAAACGGCCCATGACAGAGATAAATTCGATATTCTGGTGTGTTCATGGGGGCATTATACAATATCACTCCTCCGAAAATGGACTGATAATGATATTATCGGTGTACAATAAAAAAAACTGCGATGAGGTGCATGATGAATGTGCGACTGAACGAAATTTTGACACCGGAATTATTAACAGAACATGCCCAGCACATCCGGGATTTTTTGCTCCTCGAAGGAGTCACCCCGGCCGCTGAACTGGGCGATACGTTGCTATCAGAACGGCTCATCAAAGAGCTCATTGAAGAATTGGCAGGATAACTATAATGAACCAACGTCGACAATTTGGCCGCTTACTGATCCACAGCCTCATCCTTGCGAGTTGTGGCAGTACTGCCACGACCACCACTACTACTCCCGATAAACCGCTCAAGTCCACCAAAGCGTCTGGTACGCAGGCTGTCGATGTATTGATTATCGGCGCGGGGATTGCGGGTGTGGCGGCGGCAGCGACATTGCGAGCTGCCGGCAAAAGTGTGCGCATCCTTGAGGCTCGCAATCGTATCGGTGGGCGGATGTGGAGCTGGCGTAAGTGGGGCGCGCCGGTTGAGCTCGGTGCCAATTGGATCGAAACCTCCAAAGGCAACCCGCTTGTCAACCTTGCCAAAGATGCCGGTGTGGCCACCCATGCCGACCCCGAAGAAGCTAATGAATTGTTTATCGATACCGTGGCAGGACGTGAGCTGAGTGAATCGGAAGCCGAAGGATTGTATAACCAAATCGAATCAATGCTCGATGCCTTGATTACTGCGGCCGAAGATCGCGACCCCAACCAAGACACTAGCTTGCGTGACGCCTTGAATAATTTGCCGGCCTACAAAAAACTCAATCCGAATCGTCGCCGCCTTATCGAAAGCGCCTTGACCCAAGTGCTCAATGATGACTACGGCGTTGAAGCCGACAAATTATCGTGGATTGGTTATGATTCCGGCGAAGCAGCCTATAGTGGTGGCAATAAATTTGTGATTGGTGGCTATGACGGCATCCCCACCATGCTAGCCGGTGATACCCCGATTGAGTATGAAACAGTAGTTGACAAAATCAGCTGGGATAAAAACGGTGTACGAGTTGCCTCTGGCGATCGTGTCTGGGAAGCTGATGCGGTGATCGTGACGGTACCGTTGGGCGTCCTTAAAGCCCAAAGTATTGCGTTTGAGCCGGCGTTGCCCACTAAATACACGAATGCCCTCACGCAACTCGAAATGGGCTTGCTCGACCGCTGTGTGATGAAGTTTGACAAGGTGTTTTGGGATACGCAATACACGACGTTTAGTGTGGCGGGGCCTGATCCGGCGGCGTGGTATCAATTTATCCCTCTCAATGGTCCACTCGGCATCCCTGCCTTAGCAGCCTTTAATTCGGGGAGCGTGGCATGGAATCTCGAAACCAAAAGTGATGACGAAATCAAAGCCGAAATGCTGGCCGTCATTAAAGCCGCCTTTGATGCCGAACCGACCGTGGTCGACATGGTGATTACGCGCTGGGGTCAAGACCCCTTTGCGCGTGGTTCGTATTCTTATGTGCCCGTCGGTGGTTCGGCAAAGGCCCGCAATGTGCTGGCCAAACCAGTCAGTGATCAGCTTTATTTGGCTGGTGAAGCCTATACCAATACCGATTCTTCATCGGTGCATGGCGCCTACAATAGTGGGATTGCCACGGCGAAACAAGTGCTGGAACGCTTGTAAGTGTTGGCCTGCCTGTTGTCTGCTTATTGATGCGCGGTGCCTTTATGGTACGAACGAAAGAGAACACTGCCCGTATGACGAGCGAATCTACTTCGATAATAGAATCTCCCATGTTTGATCGTGATGAAGAATCTGCATCACGGTTGCTGAATGCCTTGGCCAATCGGCGCAGTTTTGCCCTCAAAGACATCACTGCTGACCCCGTTGATCGTGGGGTGATTGCTCAACTCCTAGAAGCCGCTAATTGGGCTCCTAGTCATGGCAAAACTGAACCGTGGCGGTTTGTGGTTTATAGTGGCGCGGCGCGCCAGGAATTGAGTGACGCCTTTGGGGCGGCCTTTCACGCCCTCAATCCTGCCCAGCCAGTGGGTAGCCCCGGCGAATTAGCGCAGAGCCAGCGGGTATGGCAAGCGCCGGTCTGGATTGCGTTGGGGATGCAACCGAGCCAAAAAATGCCCGAATGGGAAGATTTAATCGCTTTTGGTAGCGCCGTGCAAAACATGCACCTGATGGCGAGCGCTTTGGGACTGGCCAGTAAATGGACGAGTGGTGCCGTCGTGCTCCATCCTAGCGTTGCCACGGTGGTCGGCTTTGCCCCAGATACCAAGCTGTATGGCTTTTTTTATGTGGGGCATCCTGCCATTGCTTGGCCTACTGGTCAGCGTCGCCCTATCGCCGAAAAAGTACGCTGGGTTGATGACCACGCCGACGCTGAATAAGGTAAAGAAAATCCCCCGTCGACATTACGTCGGCGGGGGTATTTTTGTGGAGGTGCGTTATGCCCGTACAATCCCAGGCACAATGGCATCATCCCAATCGGACTGAATTTCGACCCGTTTGCCACTGATGGCCGAGGCATAACAGGCAAACATGACCCCTTGATTGCGGGCGGCAATTTCAATGCGAGTGGGGAACATGTGCCAGTTTTCGTCACCGACCAGCACACGCTGGAGGTGCGCAAACAAGGCTCCTTGGGCGAGTTCGTCGTCGTGGGGCCAGCCAGTGGCACCCTGACTAAAGACGCCGTCAATCCAGGCTGTCCAGCCTTGGTTGAGTGATACCCAGATGCGCCCACGAGCACCGATGATTTCGACTTGTTGTTGGTACCAAATCACCGATTCGTCGGGGACCAGCGGTGCTGACGCACCGGCATTGAACCACAAGCGGGCATACCCCATACCAATCACGGCACTGGTATCGGCAGGTACGGGGGTGGTGGCGAAGTATTCGACGCCGTCACAATTGGCCATCACCCATTGTGGGTCGGGCAAGTCGCTGAGGGCAGCGGCGGTAAGGGCGAGATCGAGGATGTGAGGACCTTGTTCGAGGATATTGACGCCGGTGCTGGCGCGGATCGCACGTACCTGGCCGAGGGCACCGGAGCGGAGCATCTCCCAAATCTGTTGCCAATGGGGCATCCACTGATATTGAGTATTGACGGCAATCAGGCGCTCTGCACCGAGGGCGGCCAAGGCGCGACATTCTGATGGCGAGAGGGCGATTGGTTTTTCGATCAAAATCGCTGGTGCCCCTGCATCAATTGCGGCTTGCACGATGCCGAGGCGAATATGCGGTGGGGTGACGATATCGACCAAGTCGGGTTTGGTTTGGGCGATAGCGGTGGCCATGTCGGTGTAACGCGTCGTAATCCCGAATTTGTCACCGGTGGCGGCTAACCGCTCCGGATCTAATTCACATAATGCAACGAGCTCGACGACATCACTAGCCAACATGGCGGCGATGTGTGATTGGGCACGACCGCCACACCCCACCTGCAAAATACGCAATTTGCGCGACATGGTGGACTCCTTTATGCATGATGAAAATGAATGCCGTCAGCGTAGCACGAATCACCGCTACGAGCAAAATCTCGTGTACATATGGCGTATAGGGTATGCTAAACCGCACTATTTTGTGAAATATGAAAAAAATAACAAAAGAATATAAAGAGAATGTTCGTTTTAATGCAGAAAATTGACGAACAAAGAGTGTGCGCTTTATAGTTAAAGAAAGAAGGAGAATCGTTATATGACAAACCATGATAGTGGCTTATTTGCAAATGCGACGTACCGCGTAAATCCCTATGCCGATTATGCACGGATTCGTGCCTTGACGCCCGTATACCCCACCACATTGCCTGATGGGACGCCGGTATTGTTGGTGACACGGTATGAAGATGTGCTCCCTGCCCTTAAAGATGCCCGGTTGGTCAAAAACATCAACAATGCCCGTACGGCAGGTTGGTGGTCGCGCCTCATGCAATCGCTGTTTAGTGGTACAAACATGCTTCGTGCCGACCCACCCGACCATACCCGCTTGCGCAAGTTGGCGAGTGAAGCCTTTAAACCCAAATATATTGCCCAGATGCGTGATGCAATTACTACGATAGCCAATCAACTGATTGATCAGGTGGCAGCGCAGGGCCAGATGGATTTGATTCGAGATTTTGCCTTGCCCTTGCCCATCACCGTGATTACCCAGATGCTCGGGGTGCCGACGAGCGATCATGCCAAATTCCATGAGTGGTCCAATGCGATTATTGCATCGGGGACACTGAGTAGCGAAAGTCCCGTCGCAGGGCGCCAAGTCTTGCCGTTGGTGCTGTATATGCGCAAATTAATTGCGCAACGACGCAAACACTTGGGTGATGATTTGGTCAGTCAATTGATTGTCGCCACGCATGATGGTAGTAAATTGTCGGACGCCGAATTGATTAGTACTACTATTTTGTTGTTGATTGCCGGCCACGAAACGACGGTGAATCTGATCGGTAATGGCATGTTAGCCTTGATGCAACACCCTACCCAATATACGTGGTTGCAACAACACCCTGACCACATCCCCACGGCCATCGAAGAAATGTTGCGCTATGCCAACCCTGTCCAACTCGTCAACCGTTATGCCAGTGTCGATATGGAAATTGCCGGGGTGCCGATTGCTCGTGGCACCCACTTGCAATTGATATTGGCTTCCGCTAACCACGACGATCACTGGTTGCCGAATGCCGAAGCGTTTGATGTGACTCGTGACGAAGCCAAACACATGGCCTTTAGCCAAGGGATACATTATTGCCTCGGTGCCCCACTCGCCCGCCTTGAAGGCGAAATTGCCGTGACCACCTTGTTGGCGCGCTTGCCGCAATTACAACTTGCTGGCTCGGTTGCTGATTTGACGTGGCGCTCGGCAATTGAATTGCGCGGCCTCAAAGAATTACCAGTACGCTGGTAGTTTTTTATCACACAAAAAATCATGCACGATATGGAACGAGTTGTTTCGCTATTGCGTCTAAAACGGTGTAGTGGTGATAAACGAAAGTAGATGACATGCAACGGCGAACATTTTTGCGTTTGGTTACTCAAGGAGCGGTGCTGAGTAGCTGTGGGACGATGGCCAGCCAACAGGTTGCGCCGACTATCCCTCATGGACTCAAAGGTGCAGTTGCAGGTGCCGATGATGTGTTGATAATCGGGGCAGGTATGGCCGGCCTGGCTGCCGCCCAGTCATTGATGGCCGCTGGCAAAACGGTGCGCATCCTCGAGGCACGCCAACGAGTGGGTGGCCGCGTCTGGAGCTGGCGCAACTGGGGTGCCCCTATCGAATTGGGGGCTAATTGGATTGAGACTGCGAATGGTAACCCCATTACCACGTTGGCTCAACAAGCCAATGTCAGGACTATCGCCGACCCCGAAGAAAACGAAGAACAGTTGATTGATTGGGTGCAAAAGACGAAAATGACGGGCAATGCCCTCGATAGTCAATATACGCGTTGTGAAGCGATTATTGATTCAGCTATTGCCCTTGCAAATGGATCGGGTGGGGATATATCGATGCGCGCCGCCATCAACAAGATCCCGGCGTATATCAGTATGAGTGCCGCCGACAAACGCATATTTGAAATTATGCTGGCGCAAACGGTTGACGATGACTATGCCGTGGAAGTCGAAAAATTGTCGCTTAAGGCCTATGATGCTGGTAATGATTTGTACTCGGGTGGGAATAAATTTGTGGTGGGTGGGTATGATGGTATCCCGGCACTGCTCGCCAAGAACGTCCCGATTGAACTAGGGATTATCATCGACCAAATTGCCTGGGGTACGAGTGGGGTGACGGTAAGTGCGGGTGCCAAAACATGGTCCGCCAAGGCGGTAATAGTGACGGTGCCACTTGGCGTGCTCAAAGCTGGCAAAATCAAATTTACGCCAGCCTTGCCAGCCAGCTATACCCAAGCGATTGGACAATTGGCGATGGGGGTGCTTGACCGGTGTATTTTGCGGTTCCCTACGGCGTTTTGGGGGAATACTTACACCACGTTTACCTTGGCGGGTACCGATCCTCATAGCTGGTATCAGTTTATTCCCCTCAATGGTCCCCTCGGCATCCCGGCCTTGATGGCGTTTAATGCGGGGAGTCGGGCCTTGGCACTCGAAGCCAAAACCGATGCCCAATTAACCGCTGAAATGACGCAAATCGTGCAAAACGCCTTTGGGGTCAAAGCCGTGAGCAACGGTATGGTGGCCACGCGCTGGGGCCAAGACCCCTTTGCTTATGGGTCGTATTCGTATGTGCCACTCGGTGGGTCGTTTAATGCGCGTAATGTGTTGGCTACGCCGGTGAGTAATCAGCTTTATTTTGCCGGTGAAGCCTATACCAAAAACGACTCTTCGACCGTGCATGGGGCGTACAACAGTGGTAAAGCGACGGCGACGGCGTTGTTGGCGCGGTTGAAGTAACAAATAGATGGTTTTTGGGTGATTGATGTGGCTATTTGCATGCGGGCAAATAGCCACATTGCTTGTTTTAGACTGAAGTTGATGGGGCGATATGGTCTTTTTTGGTAATTGCAAGATAAACGACAAACCCGAGAATAATGGTTAAAAAAATGACACTGGTTATCGTGGTACCGAGTCCCAATCCACCGTCTTCGGGTAATTGCGAGAGATAATCGCCGATAGATGCCCCCAATGGGCGGGTGATAATGTAGGCGACCCAAAATGCGGTGATGGCATCGAGTTTGAGCCGATAATGTGCGAATGCAATCACCGCAATCACCCCTGCAAATAACACGGCTGATAATAAATAGCCGACGTTAAGTGTTTCGGCCAATAAATCACCAGCAGCTGTGCCAAGTGCAAAGGTAAACAAAATCGCGAGCCAATAAAACACTTCGCGGCGTACGGTGGTGATTGAATGAATCGATAATGTGCGTTCTGATTGATACCAAAGCCCAAATACGGCAATTAATGCGACGGAAAACACACTGGTAGTCGTGACCAAGCTGACGCCAAGATTATCGACTAGGTTGTCGGTAATCAATGTACCCACCACACTCAACAGCACCACAGTCAGCCAATAAATCCACGCAGTATAGGTACGCATACGAAATTGTGCGACGAGTGCGACCAGCAAAATGCCACTCATGGCATAGGTGGTATTGGTGAGTCCCCAATTGAGTTGGAAGTTGAGGTAATCTGCGGCAGTTTCACCGACTGTCGTAGCCAACACTTTGATAATCCAAAAAAACAAGGTGATTTGCGGAACTTTGGTGAACATCGTGTGGATGATGGGCGTTGATTTGGCAGTAGCTGTCATGATTGTCCTTATCGCTCGGCGTATGATGCGTTGTTATTGTACGCATGTGATATAAGGATTATATGAAGAAGCGATGAGGAATGATGCGCGCTCATGATGCAGGTATGTACCTGCATCATGAGCGCTGTGATATTACTATGCGAGTGAATCGAGGCGCACGCCGCGGTCCTCGCGAGCCGAGATATTGGCGGCTTCGACGAGGGCACTCAAATCGAGCGCCAAAGCGGTATTGTCGGGGTCGTGGGTGCCATTGTGTACATGCTCGACCCACTGGCTAAAGGCACTGGGGGGATCGATGCCCATGGGGACTTCGGTAATCAGCCAGCGTGTCGTAGCGCCTGCGAGGCGTGAGCTACGCACGCGGATTTTGCGATGCAACCCAAAGGCGCGCTCGGCCGGGTCGACGGCGATGCCGGCTTCTTGGTTGAGGCGCTCTTCGTTGAGCTCGTTGCCGCTACTTTGGTTGTACATCAACGAGCCTTCGGTGCCGTGGGCCTCGATGGTAAAGGGGGCATAGCGGGTGGTAAAGCTGGTTTCGGCGATGCCGATGGCTCCATTGGCGTAGCGCAACGAGAGCGCTGCGTTGTCTTCGACCGCTCGGCCGGTGTGCCAGCCATAACTGGCGCTGACGCTCACGGGTCGTCCCAGCAAGTAGCGGGTCAAATAGACGGGGTGACAGAGGTCGGTGAGGACGCCGCCGATAGCTTCGACAGGATTGAAAAAACGCTCGACCAGCCAGCCATTAGGGGCGGCTGGGGTGCGCAAGGCACCGTTGTGTGAGTCGCGCACGCGCACGAGGGTCAATTCACCCAAGGCGCCACTATCGATGATTTCTTTGATGGCAATGGTGGCGGCATGATAGCGCCGGAACATGTTGACCATAAAGGTGATATTGGCCTGCTTGGTGGCCGCCACGATGGAATTGGCTTCGTGCAGGGTGGCAGCAATTACTTTTTCGGTAAAGATATGCTTGCCGGCCTGCGATGCCGCCAGCATGATTTGGTGGTGCACGGCGGTGGGGGTGGTGACGATGACGCCGTTGATGCTCGGGTCGTTCCAGACCTGATTGATATCAGCGATAAAGGGCACGCTGTATTGGCTGGCAGCGGCTTGGCCACGGGCGACATCGTCGTCCCAAATGCCGACCAGCTCGACATCGGGGTGATTGAGGGCTTCTTGGGTGTAGTCCTTGGCGTGCACATGCCAAAAACTCAGAACAACAACACGAATCATTGCAGTGGCCTTTCGTTGTACGGTCTGCGCAGATTATACACCCTTGCGAAGTATGAAGAGGGGCGAATCATGCCGGCGAATTCATTCGCCGCTATTCGCCCTTAAGGAGGAAGTGAAAATTGAAAATGACTGCACGACTCCACGACTTCGTGTCTCTGCGTGAGACAAATCTACACGATATACGCCATCACCACCAAAAACACGAATACGCCTGCAATAATCCCAATCACGGGGTAGGCGGTGGGGGCGGTGAGGGCGCGGAGTCCGTTGACCTCGTCGCTACTTTCGGGTTCGAGGTAGGGTTCGTATTGCGATACCACCATCATCACCGTCACGATGATAAACGCAATAAAGGCCATGAACGGGATATTGATAAAGCCGAGAATGTTGAAGTAATCGACGGTACAGGGCACGCTTTTGAGGCAGGGTGGTGGCGTAAACCAGTCTGTTTTGATGAGCAAGTAGTGATAGAGCGACACAAAAATCCCCACCACCGAGAAGGGCAAAGTGTAATGGTGGAGCTCGTTGTTGCGCCGGAGCATCCCAATCGTCAAAATAATCGCCAACGGATACATCAAAATGCGCTGATACCAACACAGCATACACGGAGTAAAGTGCAACACTTCACTAAAAAAAAGACTGCCGCCGGTGGCTAACCAGGCTGCGAGTAAGGCAATAGAACGGCTTGGGCCGCCATAAATTGTCGTGGTCGGTGTATCTGTCATCATCGTCTACTTCTGTGTCAAAAAAACCTACGGCTATTGTATCATTGAATAGCGCATAATTCGCTATATGGTGCCATGGGCATCACCAGTAATAAAGGATGATTATGACCATTGCCCTCGATACTGCCACAATGCTGGCGCAACTCACACAGCTCGGTGCCATCGGCCACGATGCGGGCGATGGTCGGACTCGTTTGGCCTTTGGTGATGCCGACAAACAGGGGCGTGATCAACTGGTGGCATGGATGCATGAACTTTCACTCGACATAACAATAGATCAAATCGGTAATATATTTGGCACGCTTACTGGCAGTGACCCGTCACTTGCCCCATTGATGATTGGCTCGCACATTGACACTGTCATCAACGCGGGGATGTATGATGGCTGCTACGGAGTGTTGGCGGGCTTGGCGGTGCTGCGGGCATTGCGGAGTGCGGGGATTGTGCCACGGCGGTCGATTGTGGTAGCGGCCTTTAGCAACGAAGAAGGGGTACGCTACCAGCCCGATATGATGGGCTCGTTGGTCTGTGCGGGGGGCATTGATGTCGCGCAGGTATTGGATGTCATCGGTACTGATGGTACGCGGCTGGGTGATGAGCTGGCTCGGATTGGGTATGCGGGTGACCTGACTCCCGGTGTCGTCGTGCCCCACGCCTACCTCGAATTACACATTGAGCAGGGTCCACTGCTTGAATATCATGCTACGCAGATTGGGGTGGTAGCTGATCTACAAGGGATTTCGTGGCAACAGATAACTATCAACGGTGTCGCTAATCATGCCGGCACGACGCCTTTGGCGATGCGCCACGATGCGGGGTGGGCGGCGGCGGCAGTGATTACTTTTGTGCGGCAGTTAGCACAGGAGAGTGGAAGCACGCTGGCGACGGTGGGGTCCATCCAGTTTAGTCCCAATGCGATTAACGTCATTCCGCAAACGGCGGTGTTGACCCTCGATATGCGCGATCCTGATGACCAAAAACTGAGTGCGGCCGAAGCCCACGTGGCAATGTTTTTGCAGACAATTGCCGCCCAAGAAGGGGTGACGATTACGAGTCAGCGACTGGTGCGTTTCCCAGCAGTGCATTTCGATGAATCATTGGTGGCGGAGATTGCCCAAGCGACTGCGGAATTGGGCTTATCGCAGCGCCAGATGACATCGGGTGCGGGGCATGATGCCCAGATGATAGCGCGGATCGCCCCGGCGGCGATGATTTTTGTGCCGAGCCAGGCGGGGATTAGTCATAATCCAGCTGAGTACACCAGTGATGCTGATCTGATTGCGGGTGCCACGGTGTTGCTAGCAGTGGTACAACGCTTGAGCCGGTAGGGCTTGTTTTTTAATGAAAGGATAGTAATCATGATTGTGCATAATTCACGAGTGACGGTACAGGCGTACCCTGCCGCACTGCAACAGATTCTCAGTATTGCCGCCGCTCAAGAAAGTCGGCGCTGGTTTGCATCGTGGGATCGGATTAGTCCACAACCGACCCCGCTGTATGAATTATCTGGCTTGGCAAAACAACTGGGGGTGGCTCATATTGCCATCAAGGATGAGTCGGTGCGTTCGCCCCTCGCTAGCTTTAAAGCCCTCGGCGCCCCCATTGCGTTGGTGCGCTTGGTGATGCGCCGGTGGCCGCAGCAGCAGTTTGATATGGCGGCGTTGTGGGCAGGTGGTTATGCCGCGTTGTTGGCCGACTTTACGGTGATTAGTGCTACCGATGGTAATCATGGGCGAGCCTTGGCGGCGGCAGCGCAGTCGCTGGGGTGTCGCTGTGTGATTGTCATCCATGCCAATGTGAGCGTAGAGCGTGAACAGGCGATTGCCGCCTATGGTGCGCAAATCATTCGGATTGCCGGGAACTACGATGATTCGGTGCTGGAATCGGCACGCTTGGCGGTAGCCAATGGCTGGGAAGTGGTGTCTGACACCTCGTACACCGGCTACGAAATCATCCCTGGTGATGTAATGCAAGGGTATAGCATTATCGCTGACGAGGTGGTGGCGCAGACCCAGAGTCAGCCGACGCAGTGCCCCTACACCCACGTGTTTTTGCAGGGCGGGGTAGGTGGGTTTGCGGCGGGGATGGCCAGTTATTTGTGGGAGTTTTTTGGGTTTGCGCGGCCACGGATGATTGTGGTCGAACCAGAGCAAGCTGATTGTTTGTTTCAAAGTGCGTTGATTGGGGCGCCAGCCAATGCGACGGGCAGTGTTGATTCGCTGATGGCGGGCTTGGCCTGTGGCGAGACCTCGCCGTTGGCGTGGCAGATATTGCAACCCTGCATCGACGATTTCATGACCGTCAGCGATGAATCGGCAGCGCACGCCATGCGTTGCTTGGCGTACCCTACGGCCGACGATATCCCGATGGTATCGGGGGAATCAGGGGCGGCGGGGTTGGCCGGGTTGCAGACGGTGTTAGGGGATGCGACGATGGCACAGGCGTTGGGCATTGATGCGACATCACGGATATTGTTGATTAGTACCGAGGGTGCGACGGCCCCTAGCGTCTATTATGAATGCGTAGGGGAATCGGCCGATGTGGTCGTGGCGCGGCAATCGTAGGGGCGAATAAAAACGACGCATATTATGCGGCGGTATTCGCCCGTACGTGTGTGGTGGGCGCATGGTGATGCGGTGATGCGGTCGTACGTGTGTGGTGGGCGCATGGTGATGCGGCGGAATTCGCCCGTACGTGTGTGGTGGGCGCATGGTGATGCGGCGGTATTCGCCGGGATGCGCCCGATGCGGCGGAATTCGCCCGTACGTGTGTGGTGGGCGCATGGTGATGCGGCGATGTGGTCGTGGCGCGGCAATCGTAGGGGCGAATAAAAACGACGCATATTATG
>CALFIC010000081.1 GCA_937876225.1 uncultured Chloroflexota bacterium
AGGAGCACCCATCATGCCAATCCACTATCACGTCGGCTATCAAGCAGGGCTCATCGGCTGGATGACGCAGACCCAGACGCGTTATTATGCCGGGGCGGTGGGCTTTGGGATGGCGTTTGAGTGCAAGGTGGCCAGTGAGATTGCCGAATTTGTGCCGCGTCACGGCGTTGTGGGCAATCTGCTACTGTGGGCCAGTGACGGCGATGCGGTGGTGGGGAGCATCGTGATTGATGGGGGTACGACGCCGGCAGCGCGGTTGCGCTGGTTTGTGGTTGACCCCACCCGCCACGGGCTGGGGATCGGGCGGGAATTGTTGCGCCAGGCGGTGGCGTTTGCCGACCAGCATCACGATTATCTGTGGTTGACGACGATTGTGGGGTTGGATGCAGCCAAGCATCTATACGAGCAGGCCGGGTTCCACGTGACCGCCGAGCACAGCGATGCGACCTGGGGCAAGGTGATGCACGAGCAGACGTGGGGAAGGGGGCGTTAGGGGGCGGAGGCTGTAATAACGTAGTCAATGTCGCCGGAGAAAAATGAATAATAAGTTAAATTCCCGCTCATCCCAATAATTTGACCACGGCGCCATGTAAAAATGGACGATGTATACGATCCTAGTACCGTTTCATTATCAACCCGCAAGCGATGGTACGGATTGGTACCGCCATAACTACGTTCAATCACATGCCATTGCCCATCATCATAACGCCAGGTGCTACAGATAACATCGGCAGATTCACGTACGATACGCGAACAGACTTTTCCACGATCAAGGTAGATTTCACGGTCATGTCCACCAAAACCACTCGCATTGAAATTTTCCACAACACCATATATTCCTACCGGTGTTGCATATACCGCTGGGCTACGAAAACGAATCCGCACCAGATTATTGGTTTCTGAAATAAGTGCTTGGCTACTCATAAATTGGGTACCGTTAAATTTGAGGTAACTCGTGCCATTATCACTCGCACTACTTGGACAAAGCATCGTGGCATGATAGTTTGTGCCGCAATAAAAAGTGGCGCTGTTGTTGGCATTCGTTGTGGCGGCTACAGGATTCCCAGTCAAGGAATCAAATTCCCATAGTGTGGCGCCCGCAATAGTTGGCTGCGGTGTCACCGTAGCCGTACTCGTCGGTGTACTGGTAGGAATTGCCGCCGCAGTCGCCGTCTGACGCAGGCTGGTTGTCACATTGCGGTTGACGAAATCCCACCGCACGTCGCGCTGGTCTGCCCAAAGTACCACCCGCTGGCTACTGGTCGTGCCGTGCGTCGTGCTTTGTATGGTATAGACACCTGGGGCCAGACCAACAAAGGTGTAGTTACCTTGGCTGTCGGTGGTAGTGGTGTAGGTACGCGCAGTTTCGCTAGTGCTGGTAGTGGTGTATTCAACAAGCGCACCAGATTCGTTATCGCTGGCAGCTTGGTCATTCCAGGTATTGCGCTGGATGTGGGTCCCTTGAGGGAACAATATTTGCGCATAGTCCCAATCAGGGTATGTCGCACAATTCGGTTTACACGCATCGCTAAGGGTTTGGAATTGACTATAGCCAGCTTGCGGATTGTTTGTCCGCTGGATTTCACGGAATGTTGTGCCCGCTTCTGGCCCCACCATCCACTTCCACGTGCCTTCACTCTCGGCGTCATTACCACCGAGCCAACGCCGTGGATACCAGCCTGCCATCATCCCAGGCCATTGCGCACGCTGCTCCTGCTTCATAAAGAGTTGATGCACACAACGGTTTTCTTCGGGGGACGTAATCGTCGACAAGTAGCCAGCGTTACCGCGCCAAGTACGGGCAACGGACAGATCACGAGCTTGGTCCCATGTCCATTTGCCACTCAGTGATTCATAAGAATGTCGACGCCCTTGCCAGTCGACCCATTCACAGCCTTGATTGACGTTGGCTTGCCATGACTCGCTGATGGGGCGGGGAGTCCAAGTAGTAGTCTTAGATCCATTACCAAGCGTACCAGTATTTCCATACCCCCAACATTTCATCGTTCCATCACGCACAATCACACATACGTTAAAGTATCCCGCATGCACTTCCACGGCATCATTAATTCCCACTAACTGCCAGGGTGTCATAGAACCTTCTGGCGATGTAAATGGTTCACCATTCCATTTTTTCATTCCCCAACACCACACCGTACTGTCAAACTTAATAGCACATGAGGTAAATCCACTCGAAATTTTGCGAACATTTATTAGTCCAGGGATTGTAACTGGGGTGGCATATTCGGAGATACCTCGAGTCCCTGCATCACCACCGTTTGTGCCATCAATAAATAATGCTTGACCCCAACACTTGACGGTAGAGTCTGCTTGTAATACACACACATGGTAATTCATCGTACCAATTTGCTGAATATTGGTAAATGCATTCACTTTTTGTGGTTGAGCGGTTTGAATATTTGCAATACCATTACCAAGTTGCGAAAAATAGGTATTGTCACCCCAACATAAAATATCACCACTACTTTGTTTAAGATAGCAACTTGACAAACCAGCATGATCTACAGACCCCACATCACTATTTATGACACTTCCACTCGGAAGTCGGTATGTGCCAATATCACAACAAGTGGGAGTATCATTTTTGTAGCAACTCACCATACCCGTCGACGCAGTAAAACATCGAATTCCACCACCATGCGATAATGCAATCACGTCACGTTGTACATGCATCTGCGGAATATCTGTGGTAAGTACGCCATTCACAAATTGACTAGCCACCATCCGAGTCCCCCAACACCACACCGTCCCATCTCGCTTCAACGCACAACTATTTCCATTGTCGCTTGTAAGATCAACAACATCAGTTAAGCCTAGTACGATACCTGGTTCAAATGTAGTTTTTGGATCACTTGACCACCAAGGATGAGTGCTTCCCCAACAAGCAACCCTACGGTCTGTCAATATTACACATATTCCCCATGCTCCTGTAGTTTGAGCAAATGCCACCCGCGCCGCATAGGGGTTGGTCTGCCAGGTCACGCGCACATTCGTAGCAATCCCACGCGGCTGGTAGGTGCCGTCACCTAGCTGACCCACATTTGCTTCACCCCAACAAAGCATATCCCCATTAGCGCGCCGCCCACAGCCACTATTGGCACTGAGCGCCACCTGCGCAATAGTACTGAGACCCGTCATCTGGACAGCACTACTGCGGCGCGTGGTGGTGGTACCGCTGGCTACCCAGCCCGCTTCACCGTGGAAGACGTGGCCCCAGCACCATACCGTGCCGTCGCTCTTGGCTACACAGCTCTGCTCATTGCCCAGACTCAGCGATACGCTTCCAGTGGTATTGGCAATCACCGTCGGTGTGGTTACAATTGCCCCGCTACGATTGCCATTGATGCCAGTAGGATGGCCCCAACAAGCGACTTGATTATCGCTACGAAGCACACAGACATGTTGTGCTCCTGATTTCACATCGCTAATCCCACTTAATCCAATAATCTGCCGTGGTACAGCCGAATCTGCAATAGTTGTATTTGCCAATTGCCCGACATCATTGCTGCCCCAGCACCATACCGTGCCGTCACTTTTACGGGCACAGGTATGCCGTTCACCCACACTGACCTGCACCACGCCACTCAAGCCGGGCACCAGTGCAGGCGTGATACGACGAGCGTCATAGGTGCCATCACCAATTTGTGCATACGTGTTGTCACCCCAGCATTTGACGGTGGTATTCGCTAGTACCGCACAGTGGTGATAGCCACCACCACTATTGAGCGCGACGACGTTACTCAGCCCACTCACGGTTACTGGTGTCCAACGGTCTGCAGTGGTGCCATCGCCCACTGCACCGGTGCTGTTTTTGCCGAGGCACGACACAGTACCGTTGCCCAACAAGGCACAGCTGGTGTTGATGCCGTTGGAGACGGCGCGCACATCGCGCCAGCTGTCGATTTCGATGGGGACGGCACTCTGCTGATCCCAGCGCCATGCATCGCCACGCCGGCCCCAGCAGGTGGCGCGCCCATCGTCCAGACGCGCACAGAACTGGTTGCCGCCACCCACCAGGTCGATGGGCTGGGCCAGGTCGGCCGTCAGCGTGATAGTCTGATTGCTAGCGCGGAAGTCGCCGCTATCGAGTTGACTGTTGGCGTTGGTATCGGTGTAGGCCACGCCGCTAATGGCGTGGGATTCGGGGTAGGTGTATTCGATGATGGATTTGAAATTACCAAGCTGTCCGCCACCTCCGTAATCGTTCCATACCGATCCAAATTGCTTACTATGGAAATGAATATAGTCTTCACCAACCCAACTATCGCCTGGTTCACCACTCGGGTACCATTGTTCATAGCCTATTTCCATACCATTCGGCCATGATTTAATTTGCATCCCTTTTTCAGGTCCACCTTGCCAAATAAATATTCCATGAGCAGAAACCCGTTTTCCACCAATCCACGGACCTGGTTCAGATGGGTATGGCCAGGTTGCCCAAGCTGAGTTAAGATTCACAAACTGTACCAAACAATCATTTTCGGCTTGACTCGTAATCGTCGCCAAATAGCCCGGCTGCCCACCACGGGTTCGTGTTTCAGCGGCGACTTTTGCTTGTTCCCAGGTCAATAAATCTTGATTGATTTCGTATTCATGCACCATGCCACCTTTGTCCACCCAGCGACAGGCGCTGGCGGGGTGGGGTTCGCTGAGCATGACGCTATTAGGGGTGATATCTTTGATGCGATTGATTTCACTCGTACTCAATACACGGTTGTAAACCATAAGGTCACGAAGCATACCAGATAAATACTGGGGAAACCATGGAAATTTACCAATATAAAACGGTGTTGATAATTGTAATGCACCAAGTTGCGATTCGCTGAATAATCGCACACCATCGACATAGATTGTTTTTTCATGTAAATTTATGTCTTCAATACACACATAATGATGCCAATCATGCTGGTTAAAATCAGTCGGCATAGTATAAAATGTATAATTTTCTCGCATACCACAATATATTTGTCCTTTTTCATTAAACGCAAACTCAAAACCTTTATTTTGATCAGGTGATCCAGTCGCAACAATTACGTTATATTGATTTGTATTATTAAATGCAGCCCATGCAGCTACCGTAAACGATTTATTGGTTAAATCTAGTGTTACTGCATGATAATCATTGACCCCATCAAAATACTGTGCCGGCCCCATAATCGTGTTGGCCTGCACGGGCAACGTACTGCCCGTGGTGCGGATGCCATTGAGCGGGTACCATGCCAGCAAACCATCATTCAACCCTTGGGCGATGGGGGTACTGGTAGGAGTAATGGCAGACGTAGCACTCGCTGTGGGTGTCATACTGGCAGTCAGTGTACGGGTCGGCGTCTGTGTCCGCGTCGGCGTCATTGTACGCGTCATCGTCTGCGTCGAGGTCGCTGTCACGGTTGGTTGTACAGTTCCCATACTGCCGTCATGAAATACATATTCATACGAGACCAATGCCCGTAACATCGCATCAATTCCCGATGCTTTATGCTTATCCCATTTCACACCTGGCTGCCCACTTACATACCCCACTTGGGCATAGGTGATTTTGTTGCCACTCGCGATCATCGTCTCGCTATATGTCCACTGTATCATCCCATAGCGGTATGTCACCCGGATGTCGTTGCCGTTTTCTTGCCGGAATTGCACTTGGAACGTGTTGCCGATATACGGGATCCGTGTGAGTGTTTTTGGTCTCACATCATCCCACGTGATGGTTACTACTTTGTTGGTGGCGTCCTTTGCCACCCACACCCGATTGGCGCCACTACTTTTGCCCCCTACGGATGGCCGCATTGCCCCTAATTCGGGGTCTGCATCCGCATTAAACACCAAAAATAACGGAAGATCGGAAGAGCGTCGTGTAGGGAAAGAGTGTCTTCGCCTGT
>CALFIC010000082.1 GCA_937876225.1 uncultured Chloroflexota bacterium
CGGCATGATTCGCCCTTACGTTGTGTCGCGCCGGAGCACATACGTCGTGGCGTCCATACGGGCGAATAGCGGCGAATGAATTCGCCGGCATGATTCGCCCTTACGTTGTGTCGCGCCGGAGCACATACGTCGTGGCGTCCTTAAGGGCGCCACGGTCATTGCATGTGCCATGCAATGACGCCATCATGAATCCGGTGCCCCATCATCAATCACAATCCGTTTAATCACTTCGAGTACCTGCACCGCCGTCAAATTACGCTGGTTATAGCCGTATTTCAATCCGTTGGTCGTAAAATCAGCTCCTTGGTCACCCAGATAAATATTGGGGTGAATGCCGTCGCTACTAATCCCATAATCAATGACACTCGGAGCCTGGAGCGCCAACCAATAATTCCAGAGTGGGATGTCGTTGGCTTGGGCGACGGCAATAATCGCAGCGTTGTAGCTGGCCACCCGCTCCGCATAACCATCTGTTCGCCCCGGAATGGTACTGAGTACCGGAACCACCCCCGCGGCCACGCTTTTTTGCACAATCGTCATTAATTGGGTACGAAAGGCACTCAGGTCGTTGTAACGCTCTAAATCGTTGGTGCCGTACATGATCAGCACGATGCTCGGTTTTTTACGTTTGAGTTCACATAATAACGCCGTATTGTTGGGCGCAGTACATCCGCTGGGGAGTGGATTGAGCACTGCTAGCGCATAATCGGCGCTCCAACCACTGTCGGCACTGACACTATACGCATTGAACGAATTTGAATCACTGCACCAGGCACTGCCGTATCCCGTTGGAAAGGTGGTGGTGCGAAAGAAACTAATCGTACTTGCCAGACTACTATAATCACCCAAATTTTCACTCTGGCAGCCGATATCGCTCAAAAAAGAACCCGATGCCGTGATACTATCACCGACTTTCGCAAATACCCCGGCGCGATTCCCCAACCCTTGGCCACTCAGATAAATCGCCCGCAGGGTCGCCTTGCTGTCACTGTTAATCACCGGCACGATGGGCATTTGGGTGACACTGCCTGGGGTCGCGCTGATGGTGGGTGTACGACTGATGGTCAACGTGTTGCTGACTGTAGGCGTCCGTGTATCAGTCAATGTGCGCGTGCTGGTACGGGTATTGGTGTTGGTGCGGGTATTCGTGCTTGTACGGGTGTTTGTGTTGGTGCGGGTATTCGTGCTTGTACGGGTGTTGGTGTTCGTGCGCGACATGGTATGTGTCTGGCTGTTGGTAGGTGTTTTGCTGGTGGTTGGGGTATTGGTGTGCGTACGAGTATTCGTATAGGTGCGGGTATTGCTGGTGGTCGGCGTATTGGTCCACGTGCGCGATATGGTAGGGGTCTTGCTGTTCGTGGGCGTTTTGCTATTGGTGGGTGTGTTGGTATCGGTACGGGTCTTGCTACTGGTGGGCGTGCTCGTATTGGTGCGCGTATTGCTTTCTGTTAGAGTGCTTGTCCAGGTGCGTGACATGGTGGGAGTTTTGCTATTCGTGGCGGTGGCTGTGTTGGTGGGCGTGGCCGTGTTGGTGCGGGTGCTCGTGGCAGTTTTGGTGTTGGTAAGGGTACGACTAGGCGTCGGTGTCACGCTGGGCTGGCTATTGGTAGTGGCATACGCACCGGGGATGCCTGGTTGGCGTGCAGTGTTGTCGAAGTCGCGCAAAATCTGATTGCTTAGATCGCCGAGTGGTGCGAGCGGGGAGCTGGGCCGATTATCAGTGAAGTCAGGAATCGCCACACTAGTCATGCTGGCCAGATTTCCTGCCGCTAGCGGCCGATAATTCCCACCGCTGGGGTTGCTAAGCTGTGGCTGCAGCGTATTGATACGGTTGTCGGCTTTTAATTGCGTCTCGTTGCAAGTTGGATTGTCATCGGCACAGCCGTCGCTCCCGCCAATGCCGAGTGCTAGATCTGCTGGTCCGTTCCAGATGATATTACCTTTGATTTGTAGGTTGGTGTCAGTGGTACTAGGGTCGGGGATGTTGCTCCCTGCACTCGGGGTACGCGGCCCATAAATCGCGAAGTGTTGCCATTGGCTCTGTACCCCCGGTGGGTTGTAGATAATGTTGTTAAAAATAAAGACGTTACGGGCGGGAATCGGTTCGCCATCGGTGTGTATCACCGTAGTCCCCCAGCCTCCCAGCGCCAGATTCGCACTACAACTGGTGGCAGCCAGTGGGTCGCCATCACACGAGCGCAACCCAAACGCCACTTCGATGGCATGGCTAATCGTACCGACGTGGTAGAGTGTGTTGTACGCCAACAACACGTTGTAGCCCCCATTGACGCCCATGCCCGCCCCGAGGGTATCGTGGACGACGTTGTTGATGAATTTGATGTCGTAGGCTTCGTAGTGAATCCACGGCGACCTCATGTATTCCAACCCGGTACCTTGGCCAGCGACATAGCCCCCCACATCACAATTGTAAATTTCGTTGCCTTCGATGCGGATATCAGCCGAGCCCCCTTTGGTGTACATGCACCAATCGCCGGCATTGTGGATGATGTTGCCCTGGATGTGGCCGTATTGCACCGCCACAAAGTCGATATTGTTGTCGTCGGCACTACTGATGTCGTTGTTTTCGATATACACATGTTGTGATTGATTGACCTTGAGCGTTTCGTGGGCTTCACGGCTCGGGCCGCCGTTCAAGGTGCTGTTTTTGATCAACAGGTAATCACACTGCTCGCAATGCACCACATCGCCTCCACCGGCCGGGATGATGGCGAGGTCAATAAGGTACAAATAAGATACATTGGCCACATTGAAGTCGCGGGTGATGGTGGCAGTACCGGCGCCATCGGCGCTCCGGATGATGATGGGGAATTGGGCGGTACCACGCCGGTTTTCCCAATAATTGGGCATCAGCGTGGCGTCATACACGCCACTTACCAGCATGATTTGATAGCCGGTGGTGAGGGTGGTGTTGGCGGGGATGCTGTTCCAGACGGCGCTCACGCTGCGTTTGGCACTGGCGCGACTGGTCCCGTTGTTGGTATCGTTGCCGGCAGTGGCATCGACCCAAATCGTCTGCAGGGTGGGGCTGCCCATATCATAAAACCGTGGATCGCTGTTGGCTTGCACGGGTATGCGCATAACGCCGAGTAACGTTATCATCAAGATATTGATGAAGAGTTGTGGTATCCATGATGGCAGTTTCATAGAGCGTTGACGTTTTTGGTGAAAAAAAGTTCGCGGTCGGGCGGTGAATAAGCTGTGCGTTTCACGACACAGTGATGGTTAATGCGACTATAGCACATCGTTATTGAATTTCAATAACGATGTGTCAGGTCTGTATAAAAAGTCGCATTAGTGGGAAATTGGCGTGCAGGGCAATTTGGATTTGCAATGGCAATTTTTTTAGAGTATACTAGACACGGTGTGAAGGCGGGTAGCTCAATTAGGCAGAGCAGCGGCCTCCAAATCCGCAGGTTACAGGTTCGATTCCTGCCCCGCCTGCCAACAACAACGTGGTCGGTGTCAAAACCGGCCACGTGTGTACATCACGGTTGGAGAGATGGCGGAGTGGTCGATCGCGCTCGTCTTGAAAACGAGAGAACTAACGTTCCGAGGGTTCGAATCCCTCTCTCTCCTCCACTCGTTCCTACCACATGGGGAGGTCGCATAGTCGGCCTAGTGCGGCGGTTTGCTAAACCGCTATAGAAGCAATTCTATCGAGAGTTCGAATCTCTCCCTCCCCGCCACCTAAACCGTTCGGCTTACGCCGGCGGTTTTTTTGTGTAGCGACGCAGCATGCTGCGTCGCTACGTTACGTACGATTGCCTTGGCGAATGCCGGGGCGCGATGGAATGCCGGGGCGCGATGGAATGCCGGGGCGCGATGG
>CALFIC010000083.1 GCA_937876225.1 uncultured Chloroflexota bacterium
CCCTTCGCCTTTGAGGAGCATGTCTGCCTTACAGATGGCATAGGTTTCGGGGTTAATTTCTTGCCCGTAGAGGTGACTTATGACTGATTGCTTGCGTGCTATGGCAATCAATTCGAGTGTTTCTTCTGCCACTGTCAGCATCCCGCCCGTGCCACAGGCGGCGTCGTAGAGCTTGTAGGTGCCCGATTTGATGTGGTCGGCGATTGGCAAAAAGACGAGGTTGGCCATCAGCCGTACTGCATCGCGGGGTGTCCAGTGCTCGCCCGCTTCTTCGTTGTTTTCTTCGTTGAACTTGCGGACGAGTTCTTCAAAAACGGTCCCCATGGAATGATTGTCGATGCCGGCCGGTGAAAGGTCGATATCGGGGTCAAGAAATTTCGCAATGAGTGTGCCAATGGCATCGGCTTTTGAGAGGGTTTGCAATTGATTGCGAAACTTGAAGTTTTCGAGGATGTCTTGCACATTGGGCGAGAATCCGTTGAGGTAGTCCTCGAAGTCTGCGAGTAATTGTTGTTGGCTACCGCGTGATTTGAGGTCACGGAGCGAGAACTTGGACGTATTGTAAAAGGCATGCCCGGCGGCGCCACAAAGCGTTAATTGTTGTTCGGTGATGTGCTTTTCGTCGAGGAATTTTTTTGTGTCGAGTACCTGCTGTTTTGTGGGCTCCAACACGGCATCCATGCGCCGGATGACACACATCGGCAGAATAACATCGGGGTATTTGCCGCGCTTAAAGAGGTCGCGGAGCACATCGTCTGCGATGCCCCAGATGAACGAGACGATTTTGTTGTGGGTTACTTGTTCCATAGTTTGTACTCAATAGAAATGTGATATACCGCTATTATAACCGACTTGTATTTTTACGTAACTACCCACGCCTGCATGTGTGTATGGGGATGCCATGTAAACCCCCACGTAGAATACTTCCCCCAGCGTCTGCCATAGCGTGACGCGCCGTGGCATCTCCCCGATGGTGGCATACACGATGGGGTGCTGACGCTGGGGCGAATTGGCGAATGCGATTTGCCAATTCGAATTGACATTTACCGCATTTACCCATACTATAGTGATTATGAAATTTACATTGCCAACCACCTCTACATTGCGACGAGCTGACCTCCGACGAGTCCGTATGGGACCCGGGGCGATGTCGTGTGTTGAGGGGTAGCAAGTACACTCCGAGATAACGCCACACCACCCCGGGAGCGCGCAAGCGCCCCTGGGGTTTTTTGTATGACGAAAAGGACGGTGCCATGGTACGTGTGGGGATTTGTGGGGTGACAGGGTACGCCGGCTACGAAGCATTGCGCTGGCTCCGCCGTCACCGTGGCGTGCAGGTGGTGTTTGCCACATCCGAAGCCCAAGCAGGCAAATCGTTGGCTGATTCATTCCCTGGGCCACTCGATATCGCCTTGACCTCTGTCGAAGACGCCCCGTTTGACCAAGTCGACGTGGTATTGCTGGCCTTGCCCCACGGGGCTGCGGCCCGCACCGCCGTGCGGGCCCTCGAGGCCGGCGCCAAAGTAGTCGATTTTTCGGCTGACTTCCGCCTCGATACCGCCGAGCGCTACGCCAAATGGTACGGCCATGCCCACGAATTCCCCGCCATGCTCCCTATCCCCTACGGCATCCCCGAACTCAACCGGGCGACGATTGCCCAGGCGCGGTTGGTGGCCAACCCCGGCTGCTACCCCACCTCGGTGATTTTGGGCACCATGCCCTTGCTCCGGGCGGGGGTGGTTAGCGATGCCACGATTATTGTCGATGCCAAGTCGGGTATCTCGGGGGCTGGACGGGCCGCCAAAATCAACACCTTGTTTGCCGAAACCCACGACACCGTCACCCCCTACAACATCGGCCACGTCCACCGTCATGTGGGCGAAATCGAGCAAGAATTGGCCAAATTGAGCACGAGCATCACGCCCACCGTGATTTTCAATCCCCATTTGGTGCCGGTCGTCCGTGGCATGCTGAGTGGCATCTATGTGCGCGTCGATGCCAGCCTCGACGAAGCCAGCCTCCGTGCGCTCTACACCACCGCCTATGCCGACGAGCCGTTTGTGCGGGTATTGCCGGCCGGGCAACTCGCCGCCATGGCGCATACCACCAACACCAACATGTGTGCCATGTCGGTGACATTGGCGCAACCAGGCTTAGCCATCATCATGTCGAGTGTCGATAATTTGGCCAAAGGCGCCGCCACCCAAGCCATCCAGTGCATGAACATCATGTGTGGTTTGAACGAAACAGAAGGACTGCAATGAGCATCGATATTGTGCCCGTAACGCGCGAAAACTTCGAGTTGGTGTTGCCGTTGATCGCCGATTATCAGCGCTTTTATAAAGCCACGCCCGACACCGAGCGCAATCGCAACCACTTTGGGCGCTTGATTACCACACCAGCCCTCGGTGCCCAATGGGTGGCGCTGTCGAATGCCGGGCATGCCATGGGCTTTGTGACCGCCTACCGCGTGCTGTCATCGGTATCGGCCGTCGAAAAATGCCTGCTCAATGATTTGTATGTGGTGCCCGATATGCGTGGCCAAGGGTTGGGGCGCAAGTTGATTTTGCATTGTACGGCTTGGGCCGTCAGCCAAGGCTACGCCGGTGTGCATTGGCAAACAGCACTCGACAATCATACCGCGCAACGCTTGTATGATTCATTGCCCACGAGTCGGGATGCGTGGTACACCTATACGCTACTCGGCAAAGATATTGTCTCAGGATAGTGATTGCTCCTCGTGCTGACGAATATGCGTTGACCGCATAGGAAGGAACCTGGTTGAACACACTGCGTGTCATAAAAATTGGTGGCAATGAAATCGACGATCCGGCCTTTGTGGCGCGGCTCACCGCAGCCGTGGCCGCCATGCCGGCGGTGCCGGTGCTGGTGCACGGCGGCGGCAAAGAAATCGGCCAGATTCAGACGGCCTTGGGTGGTGAGCCCCGCTTTGTGGCGGGGTTGCGGGTCAGCGATGATACCGCCATGGCCGCCGCCGAAATGGTCTTGGCCGGTGCCGTCAATACCCGCCTGACCGTGGCATTTAGCCTGGCAGGGGTCGATGCCTGGGGTATGTCGGGAGTCGATCGTGGCTTGATTCGGGTCCAAAAGCTCCACCACCCCGATGGCGACATCGGCCGGGTGGGGCAACCGGTCACGGTGCGGACGAGTGTGTTGTGGCCATTAATTGATGCGCAGGTGGTTCCCGTGATTGCGCCCATCTCACTCGGGGCTGATGGCAGTTATAATGTAAATGCAGATGATGCGGCTGGGGCGATTGCCGCTGCGCTGGCACGAGATAATCGTGACCGCGCCGTCGAAGTCACCTTTGTGACCAATGTGCCAGGCGTCAAATTGGCGGACCAAGTAGTGCCACAATTGACCGCGGCCGACATCGATGCCGCCATTGCCAGCGGCGAGATTTATGGCGGTATGATCCCCAAAGTCCGTGCCGCCTTGGCGGTCCTTGCGACGGGCGTCATGCAAGCACGGATTGTCGATATGGCAGGGCTCGAGCGCCTTGCCCGTGGTGAAGACGCCGGGACGTGTATCGTCATGGCGGGAGGTGTTTCATGACGTTGATTCATGATGTGTATGCGACGCCCAGTCAGCCACCGTTGGTGAGTATGCGTTTGGCGCATGCGGCAGATGTCGACGCTATCAAGGCAGTTGTGGACGAAAACGTTGCGTTGGGGCATTTGTTGCCCCGCAGTCGTGAACACATCGTGGCAGCCTTGGGCAATTGGATGGTGGCCGAGGTTGATGGGCAAGTAGTGGGGATTGGTTCCCTGCTCGAAATGGGCCCGGCGTTGGTCGAGGTGCGTTCGTTGGCGGTATTGCCGGCCTATCGCCGTTATGGCGTGGGTGGCGAAATCGTCAAGGCCTTGGTTGCTGAAGCACAACAACGTGGTTATCCAACGGTGTTTGCATTGACGCGGGCTGTTGGTTTTTTTGAGCGGATGGGATTTGTGGTCACCGAGCATGAACGCTTCCCCGAAAAGGTCTGGCGTGATTGTGTGCTCTGTCCGCTCATTGATCGGTGTGACGAAACCGCAGTGGTAATCGAGTTTGCCACCTGGCGCAATGGCGCAGGTGAGAGGGGGCAGTAAGGCATGCAGGCAGGGTTTGAACGTACACCGGCGATACTCGCACTCGAAGACGGCACCATCTGGGCCGGCAGTGCCTTTGGCGCCATCGGTCAGCGCACCGGCGAAGTGGTGTTTAACACCGCCATGACCGGTTACCAAGAAGTATTGTCCGATCCATCGTACTTTGGGCAAATTGTCGTGATGACGGCGCCCCATATCGGCAATACCGGCGTCAATGATGCCGATGGTGAAAGCCGCAAGTGGTGGTTGTCGGGGTTTGTGGTGCGCGCCGCTAGCCCCCGGGTCAGCAATTACCGTGCCGATAATTCACTCGACGCCGAAATGCGCGCCCAAGGCATCGTGGGCATTACCGGCATCGACACCCGCACCTTGGTGCGGCATATCCGCTCTGCCGGCGCGTTGCGCGGCGTGATTTCGTCGAGCGAGCTCGACCACGCCAAGCTCGTTGCTATCGCCCAAGCTGTCCCCACCATGGAAGGGCTCGACCTCGTCCCCAATGTCACCTGTGCTGAAGCCTATACCTGGGCCGGTGGCGTCGGTGAATGGGGCCTCGGCTCACGCGGTACCAAAGCCGGGCGCCAATTGCACGTGGTAGCCTACGATTTTGGCATCAAACATCATATTTTGCGCCTGATGGCCGAACGCGGTATCAAAATCACTGTCGTGCCGGCAACTACCCCTGCCAGTGACGTATTGGCGATGCACCCCGATGGCGTCTTTTTGTCCAACGGCCCTGGCGACCCTGCTATGGTGACCTATGGCATTGCATCAACCAAGGAATTGCTCGGCAAGGTGCCGTTGTTTGGCATCTGTTTGGGGCATCAAATCCTTGGCCTTGCGCTGGGTGGCACCACCTACAAATTGCGCTTTGGGCATCACGGTGCCAATCAGCCCGTCAAAGCTTTTGGCAAAGTCGAAATCTCGAGCCACAACCATGGCTTTGCAGTGGCCGCTGATTCATTGCCGGTAGGGTCGGGCGTCACGCACGTCAACCTCAACGACCAATGTGTCGAAGGTCTCGAAGCCCCCGCCCTCAAAGCTTTTAGTGTGCAATATCACCCCGAAGCCGCCCCTGGTCCGCACGATGCTGCCTATTTGTTCGACCGCTTTGTGCAATTGATGGAAGGGTAGACAAATGCCGAAGCGCACAGACATCAAAAGTATTTTGATTATTGGCTCGGGTCCGATCGTCATCGGCCAAGCCTGTGAATTTGACTATTCGGGTGTGCAGGCTTGTAAGGCTTTGCGCAATGAAGGCTACCGTGTCATTTTGGTCAATTCAAACCCGGCCACCATCATGACCGACCCCCAATTTGCCGATGCCACCTACATCGAGCCACTCACCCCCGAGTCGATCGAACAAATCATCATCAAAGAACGCCCCGATGCGATTTTGCCCACAGTAGGTGGCCAAACCGCCCTCAACTTGACCATGAAGTTGCACGAATTGGGCATGCTGGCCAAGCACAACGTGCAATTGTTGGGCGCCCAACCCAAGGCCATCGCCCTCGCCGAAGATCGTGAGCTCTTCAAACAAGCCATGCTCGAAATCGGTTTGGGTGTGCCGTTGGGTGAAACCGTCACCACTGTCGAACAAGCCGTGGCCGTCGCCACCAAAATCGGCTACCCCATCTTGATCCGGCCATCATTTACCCTTGGTGGTAGTGGCGGCGGTATCGGCTACGACGAAGCTCAGCTCCGCGAAATCGCCGAGCGTGGTTTGCGCGCCTCGCCCGTCACCCAAGTCCTCATCGAGCAATCGGTGATTGGCTGGAAGGAATACGAGCTCGAGGTCATGCGTGACTGCGTCGACAACTTTGTGGTGGTCTGTACCATCGAAAACATTGATGCCATGGGCGTGCATACCGGCGACTCGATGACCGTGGCACCAGCGATGACATTGACCGACCGTGAATTACAACGCCTGCGCGAAATGGCCAAAATGGTGATTCGCACCGTGGGTGTCGAAACCGGCGGCTCAAACATTCAGTTCTCCGTCGATCCCAAGACCGGCACGCCGTTCGTGATCGAAATGAACCCCCGCGTGAGCCGCTCGTCGGCGTTGGCTTCCAAGGCCACCGGTTTCCCCATCGCCAAAATCGCCGCCTTGTTGGCGGTGGGCTATACCCTCGACGAAATCCCCAACGACATCACCAAGTTGACGCCGGCCTCGTTTGAGCCCAGCCTCGACTATGTGGTGGTTAAAATTCCGCGCTGGGCCTTTGAAAAGTTCCCCGGCGTCGATCCCATCCTCGGCCCGCAAATGAAAAGCGTCGGCGAAGTCATGGCCATCGGGGCTACCTTTGCCGAAGCCTTCCAAAAAGCGATGCGCGGCCTCGAAATCGGCGCCACCGGGTTTGTGGGTAGCGACCAAGTCAAAATGGTTGGTTCCGACGATATCCGCATCCCCACGCCGCGCCGGATTTTCCGGGTATGTGACGAAATCCGGGCTGGTGCTAGCCTCGAATCAATCTGCGAACGCACCGGCTTTGACCCGTGGTTCGTGCAACAGTTCCAAGACATCGTCGCCATCGAGCAAGAAATCTCCCGCTACTCCCTCGCTACCTTGCCATATGACTTGTGGTTTACGGCCAAGGAATACGGCTTTTCTGACCCACAAATGGCTGGTCTGTTGTCAGATAAACCGGCAGTAATGCAGGTGCGGGCGGCCCGCAAACAGGCCAAAATCGTGCCGGTGTATCGCAAAATCGACACCTGTGCGGCCGAATTTGCCGCAGCCACGCCGTATTTCTATAGCACCTACAGTCGGCAACCCGGTAGCGACGAAGCCGAAGTCACCGATCGTGCCAAGGCGATGATTATTGGTGGTGGTCCCAATCGTATCGGCCAAGGGATTGAGTTCGACTATTGTTGTGTGCATGCCTGTTTCGCCTTGCGCGACTTGGGCATCGAAACCATCATGATCAACTGTAACCCTGAGACTGTCTCGACCGACTATGACACCGCCGACCGGCTCTATTTTGAACCGCTGACGCTCGAAGATGTGCTCAACATTTACGACCGCGAAGCAGGGGCAGACTTTGGTCCGGCGGTGCGTAGCGTGCCAGCCTTGGTGCAATTTGGCGGCCAGACGCCCTTGAATTTGGCGCATGGTCTCGAATCAGCGGGCGTGCCTATCTGGGGTACCTCACCCGATGCCATCGATTTGGCCGAAGAGCGTGGGCGCTTTGGTGATTTGCTGCGCAGCATGAATGTCGAGCAACCACCCAACGGCATGGCTTCGACCTTGGCCGAAGCCCGGGTCGTAGCGCACCGTATCGGCTTCCCCGTATTGGTGCGGCCCAGTTATGTGCTGGGTGGGCGTGCTATGGCGATTGCTTATGACGACGAAAGCTTTGAGCGCTATATTGCCGAAGCCACCGTGGTCAGTGCCGGTGCGCCGGTGTTGATCGACAAATATCTTGAAGATGCCTTTGAGGTGGATGTCGACGCCATCGGTGATGGCGCGCAGGTAGTGATTGCCGGCATCATGGAGCATGTCGAAGAAGCTGGCGTGCACTCGGGTGACTCGGCGATGGTGTTGCCCCCGTACAAAATCAGTGCCTACCACATCGATGCCATCCGCGACATCACCATGCGTATCGGCATGGCGATGAATGTCAAGGGCATGATGAATGTGCAATACGCCATCAAAGACGAAATCGTCTATGTCATCGAAGTCAATCCCCGTTCGTCGCGCACGGTGCCGTTTATCGCCAAGGCGACTGGCTTCCCGTTGGCGCGCTTGGCAGCCCAAGTGGCCGCCGGCAAGACATTGCGCGAGTTGAATTTCACCGAAGAACCCAAGGTAGACGGCTTTTTTGTCAAAGAAGCAGTGTTACCGTTCGACAAATTCCCCGGTGCCACCATTATGCTCAGCCCCGAGATGCGTTCGACGGGTGAAGTGATGGGTCACGCCTCAAACTTTGGTTTGGCCTTTGCCAAAGCCGAAATGGGCGCCAACCAACGTATCCCCATTGCCGGCGGAGCCTTGTTGACCGTCAATAACAACGACAAAAACGCCATTGTGCGGATTGGTCGCGATTTGATCCAACTAGGCTTCACATTATATGCCACCAAGGGTACCGCCGATATGTTGAGCGGGGCTGGCTTAGCGGTCAGCTTGGTCAACAAAATCGCCGACGGTTCGCCACATACGGCCGATTTGTTGGCCCAAGGCAAGGTGCAATTGGTGATTAGTACGCCGTTAGGGCAGCAAGCGTATAGCGATGGTCAATCATTGCGGAGCGCAGCGATTCGCTATGGTGTGATGCTGGTGACGACCTTGACGGGGGCAGCGGCTACGGTCGCCGGCATTCGTGAATTGCAACGCCGTAGCCTGACGGTACGCTCGCTCCAAGATCATTATGGGATTGCCAAAGGACCAACGGCATGACAACGGCGCGGGTGCAGTTAATTACCCCAGATCACCTCGCGCAGGTACCAGCGTCGGCATCGCCGACGCTGGTACGGCGTGCCAGTGAATTATGTGCCCGCGGCGCCGTGACCATCGAACAAGCCACCCCCACCAGTGCTGCCGTGCTGGTGGGGGATGTGCATCCGCCGCGGCGGGTGAGTGTGATGATGATTGCTGGGCGAGTAACGATGTTGTGCGATTGCCAACATCGTGATGAGGGTCCCTGTCTGCATCGTGTGGCTGCCGCCCAGGTGCTCCATGCCCACATGACCAGCAATCCTCCCCAACCATGGGAAGCGTTGTTGACGTTGTCTGAAAAAGGGCGACCCGTCGCCAGCAATACAAACAACGCCCATATCGTGTTTGGTTTACATCGCGGTCACCCCTTGGGGGTCGGTGATGAAGGTTGGGCGCTGATTCCCGTCAATGTGACCCAACGCGCTGGGCGCAACGATTGGGAGGGTGCCGACGTGCGCCCGTTGCGCTCGCCACCCACCCCAGCCGGTCACCCCAACACCCCCCATCATGTGTTGCATGCTGCAGCCATGCTGTGTGCCCAAACGGTAGCAGCAACCCAGCCGGCCCAACGGGCATGGCTGTATGCCGGCGCCCTCGAATTGTTGGGTAACCAACAAGTCTATTTAGCCCAAGAGACCATCGATTTTCGCCATCCGATTACCGTAGCAGCTACTGCGGGTGAATTACAACTTTCGATTGACGACGATGGGGCCGATCTCGTGTTGCAAAGTATCGTACATACCCAACACCAAAGTGTCGTCGTCGACACCCATACCCGTATCGTGTTGCCCTTTGCGAGTGCGTGGTTGTTGACAGGGCGCACGTTGGTCAATATTGGTGAACGGACGCCGGTCACTGACCAACTGCTCCAGACGCCCCAATTGCGTGTCGTCGCCCAAGACCGCGAACGCTTTGACCAACGCCTGCTTGATTTGGTGAGCCGTGTGCCAGTGTGTGGGGCGGCGGTGCGCTGGGACGATGTAGTCGTAGAGCCAGTACCGGTGATTACCGTAGGTGAGCATGCCGGCGTGATGGAAGTGCGGCTGGCGTTTCAATATGGGACGCACCAATTAGCCTTTGATGCTAATTATCCCAGTCAAGCAATTTTGCATGGCAGTGAAGAATTGCATTTGGTGCGGATTTTGCGTGATAGTGAAGCCGAGCGGGCTGCGACGGTCATGCTCGAACACCATGCGTTGCGTTGGGTAGAGGCAGACATCTATCGTACGCGCCGTGCCATGGCTCCCACTGATTTCATGTTACGCGTCGTCGGTGCATTGGCCAGCCAAGGGGTGCAGGTCAATGGCGAAGCTGATTTGACTGCCGTACAAATGCGGGTCGATGAGCCCCAAATCTCTGTCACTGTCCAATCCAATATCGACTGGTTTGATGTGGCGGCGGTAGTTAGTTTTGGTGATTTGTCGGTTGATTTAGCCACCGTACGGCGTGCAGTACTGCGCCGTGAACGCTATATTTTGTTGTCGGATGGGTCACTTGGTTTGGTGTCAAATACCCTCGCACAACGCCTGGCCCCGTTATTTGCCATGGGGCACGAACAACAAACCCAGATGCGCTATGCCAGTGCTCAGGCCGCCGTGGTCGAACAATTGGTCCAAGAAGCGAATTCTGCCCAAGTCGATGCGATGTTCGAAGAACGCCGTAGTCGCTTACGCTTGTTTGACCACATTGAACCACAACCTTTGCCCGGTGGATTTGTGGGGACGTTGCGGGTCTACCAAAAATCTGGCTACGACTGGTTGCACTTCCTCAACACCTACGGGTTTGGCGGCTGTTTGGCCGATGACATGGGGGTGGGCAAAACCATCCAAACCCTTGCGTTCATCCAATCACTGCGCGAACGCCAACCCGGCGCTCCGGCAGTGTTGATTGTGATGCCGCGCTCGATTATTTATAATTGGGAACGTGAAGCAGCCCGCTTTACCCCCAATTTGCGCTTGTTGACCCAAATCGATCAAGGGCGGAGCAAAGACACCGCCACGTTTAATCAATACGACGTGGTGTTGACCACCTATGGCACCATGCTGCGTGATATTGAGTTGTTAGTAGGTTATCGCTTCCAGTACATCATTCTCGATGAATCACAAGCCGTCAAAAACCCCGGCGCCGAGACTGCCCGGGCGGCGCGCCGCCTGCAAGGCGAGCGGCGTTTGTCGTTGACGGGCACCCCCATCGAAAACAGCGCCGTGGAATTGTGGTCGCAATTCGCCTTCCTCAATCCAGGGTTGTTGGGGAGCGCCGAAACCTTCCGCGAGACATTCACCCGCGAAGGTGAAGGCCGCGCCGCCGCTCTCAAATTGTTGCGTCGGCTGACCTATCCCTTTATTTTGCGGCGTACCAAAGACCAAGTTGCCCCCGATTTGCCGTCACGCACCGAACGGGTGTTGATGAGCGAAATGGAACCCGAGCAACGACGCCTGTATAATGCCCAACGAGACCACTATCGCGCCGTATTACTCGGCTTGATTGATACTGCAGGCGAACAACAAGCCCGTGTCAAAATGCTGGAGGGCTTGTTGCGCTTGCGCCAAATCTGCAACCATCCGCGCTTGATTGATCCCCAGAGCGCGGGGATTTCGGGTAAATTCGAGTCGTTGCTGGCAACCCTCGAAGCGTTGCAGGCCGCCGGTCATCGCGCCTTGGTCTTTTCGCAGTTTGTGCAAATGTTGAGCTTGGTACGCGCAGCCCTCGATGCCCGGGGTACCAGTTATGCCTATCTCGATGGACGTACCCGTGACCGTCAGAGCATCATTGACGCATTCCAACGCGACAATCGGCATGCCTTCTTTTTGATTAGTTTGCGGGCGGGTGGGGTTGGGTTGAATCTCACCGCCGCCGACTATGTCATCCACGTGGATCCGTGGTGGAATCCCGCGGTCGAAATGCAGGCCACCGACCGCACCCATCGCATCGGGCAAACTCGCCCCGTGATGGTCTACAAAATGGTGGTGCGTGATTCGGTCGAAGAAAAAATCTTGCAGCTCCAAGAGCGCAAGCGTGATTTGGTGAGTCAGCTCATCACGCCTGAGCGGGGTGGCCTCAAAACCTTGACCCGCGATGATGTCGAGCTTTTATTTACATAAGGAGAATTCACATGGATCGTCCCAAAGTCAAGAAGGTCGTGTTGGCATACTCAGGTGGTCTCGATACCAGCATCATTGTGCCGTGGCTCAAACAAAACTATGGCAACCCGGAAGTCATCTGCTATTGCTGTAACATTGGTCAAGATGACGAACTCGAAGGTCTCGAAGCCAAAGCCTTGGCTAGTGGCGCTTCGAAGTGCTATGTCGAAGATCTACGCGAAGAGTTTGTGCGCGATTTCGTCTTCCCGATGTTCCGCGCCAATGCGCTGTACGAAGGCGAATATTTGCTGGGCACATCCATTGCCCGTCCTCTGATTGCCAAGCGTTTGGTGGAAATTGCCAAAAAAACCAAGGGTGACGCCATTAGCCACGGCGCGACAGGTAAGGGCAATGACCAA